>JADFXE010000036.1:969-11109 GCA_015233705.1 Candidatus Omnitrophota bacterium | reverse complement strand
GTATACAAAAAAGCCAACAAGCGGGATCAACAGACCTGTGACCAGAAAAATGGAATACCTAGATAATCGTTGTTTCAGTTTGGGGATCAAAGAAATGCACCTTGCTCATATCGAAGACAACTTCCATGTCCTTGTTCACTTCCGGACGGTTATGGGCCGCAACACGGGCCATGAAGCTGTTCTTCCCCGAATTCAGGTACAAAAAGACCTCGGCGCCAAGAGGCTCCACGACCTCGCAGGTCGCGCGGATCGTATTCTCCGGCGATGATTCTGACACGAAGAGCTTGTCATATACATCCTCGCTGCGGATACCTAAAACAATCTCCCTGCCCGCATAAGGCGCTATCCGGCCAGCCATTTCATCCACCAGTTTGACACGGAACTTGCCTTCATCAAAATAAAATTTTTTATCTTTCTTAAGGATCGATCCTTTTAACAGATTGATCGGAGGGGTACCGATAAAACTGGCCACGAACTTGTTGACCGGCCGGTCATAAATGGTCATGGGTTCCGCCGCCTGCTGGACGACGCCATTGTTCATGACCACGATCCGGTCTCCCATCGTCATGGCCTCGGTCTGGTCATGCGTCACATAAATAAACGTCGTCTGCAAACGCATGCGCAATTTATGGATCTCAGCACGCATGGTCACGCGCATCTTTGCATCAAGATTGCTTAGCGGCTCATCAAACAGGAAGACCTTCGGCTTGCGGACGATCGCCCTTCCGAGCGCCACGCGCTGACATTCTCCGCCGGAAAGCTGACGCGGACGGCGGGCAAGATATTTCTGGATATTCAGGATTTCGGCGGCTTCTTGAACCCGCCGTTCGATCTCAGCCCGGCCATACCCCCTCAGCTTCAGGCCGAATGCCATGTTTTCAAAAACGGTCATGTGCGGATAAAGGGCATAATTCTGAAAGACCATAGCTATATCCCGGTCTTTCGGAGGGACATCATTGACAAGACGGTCGCCGATCCATATCTTTCCTGAAGAGATATCCTCAAGCCCGGCCACCATGCGCAGCGTAGTCGATTTGCCGCAGCCCGAGGGGCCGACCAGGACAACAAATTCCTTGTCCTTAATATCAAGATTTATATTATCAACGGCTTTTGTCGGACTGCCCTTGTAGATCTTGCAGAGGTTCTCGGTCCTGATGCTAGCCATGATGGCTATCCTTTCCGGTCATGACCAGAAGCATACCCGATGACTTTCGCGATCGTGCTCTTCATTTCCTTTCGGACAACGATCATGTCAAGCATCCCATGTGCCAGCATGAACTCAGAGGTCTGGAAGCCTTTGGGAAGTTTCTGCCGGACTGTCTGTTCAATCACGCGAGGCCCGGCAAACCCAAGCAGGGCTTTAGGCTCTGCCATGATGACATCACCCACCCCGGCGAATGAAGCCATGATACCGCCCATCGTCGGGTTGGTCAAAACAGAAATATAAAGCAGCCTGGCCTCGGCATGGCGCGACAATGCGGCACAGGTCTTGGCCATCTGCATCAGGGAAATACAGCCCTCGTACATACGGGCACCACCGCCGGAACCGGAAACAATGACCATCGGAAGTCTTTTTTTGGTGGCGTACTCCACCGCGCGCGCGATCTTTTCGCCCACCACAGACCCCATCGAACCCATAATGAACTGAGAATCCGTAACAGCCAGGGCCGCTGAGCAGCCCGCAATTTTGCAGGAACCGGTAATCGCCGCATCCAAGAGGCCCGTGATCTTCTGATCACTGGCCAATTTATCTTTGTACGTCTTGACACCTTTGAACTCCAGCGGGTCAAGCGAGAGCATATTTGCATCAAATTCTTCGAATGTCCCTTCATCGGCCAGAAGCTCAACACGTTTGCGGGCGTTAAGCGTCATATGATATCCGCACTTGGGGCAGACATTGACATTAGCCTCGACCTCTTTGGTATAAGAAGGCTGGTCACACTCCGGGCACTTAAGCCATACCCCATCGGGAATTGCCTTGCGCTTGTTGGAAACACGGACAAAAGTATTGATCGTTTTGCCGAAAAGGCTCATAATTTTCTTGGTTAATTGAGTTGGTACAAGGCGATGCCTGAAAGCGCCTTGGGATAAAAATACGTGCTCTTCGGCGGCATTTTTTCACCGTTCAGGGCAATGGCCCGGAGCTGTTCAATGCGCACCGCATTCAATATGAACGCCGCCTCGCCCTCGCCGTTATCCACGGCATTAAAACATCCTTCAATATCCATATTGCAGTAGGTAATGTCTTCAGACTTGACCTCGAGCTTATCAAGAATAAAGGCCTTGAGTATCAACGAGTCAAGACCGCGGTAATCCTTTGAGCCTTCCTTAATAAACTGGTCGATCTGCATTTTGTTCTTAAGACGCAAGAGGTAGGCGCCTTTTTTTGTATACAGGCCAAAAGCGTGCTCATTGCGGCCGGCCTTGGCCATCATAACAGCAAGGTCCTTGCGGTTCTTGATAAAATCCATGCGAAATATTTCTTCCAGGAACGCCAGGTCTTTAGGAAACGATTTGATGACCCGGTGGATCGGGAAAATCTGCAGTTCTTTGGAATCAATATTTGTAAAATAAGTCATGACATAATTCCATGGCTCTTCCCCCGTAGCATCAGGGTGCTGTTCAAGCATCATGGTGCGGTAACGCTTGGAAACCTCGTAACGGTGATGCCCGTCAGCGATGAAAAGGCTCTGGTCATGGAAAGAATTCGTCACATCCTCGATAAGAGAAGGGTCATCCAGGCGCCAGGCCTGGGTGCGGGTGCCGTCGACCTCGGTCACATCCACAAAAGGCTTGGTTGAGGCCACCTTGCGCTGGAATGTTCCTTCGACTTTTTTCTGCCGATCGGAAAAACAGACAAAAATAGGGCTGCAAGCCGCCTTTAACGCGCACCAGAGCTTGAAACGGTCTTCTTTGGCGCCAGCGTGGGTCTTTTCATGCGGATAGATCTTGGCCTTCTCATCCTCGATCTTCATTACCGCCAGAAATCCCATCCGGCTGAACTTTTGGCCGACGATCTTGTATTCCTGCTTAATATAATAAATACACGGCCTTTTGTCCTGGACCATAATCCCGTTTTTGATCCACTGGCGCAGCGTTTCGCCGGCTTTATCGTACCGGGAATCATCTGCCGCCTGCCGGGCATCAGCCTTGGCAAGCATCACATGAATAAAATTATAAGGGCTGCGCTTTTGGAGCTTAACCTCTTCTTCCGGAGAGATCACATCATATGGAGGACACACCACTTTGGACATATCCGATATTTTGGCAGGGTCATAAACCAAGCCTTGAAAAGGTTTTATCAATGACATTTGTTCAGATCCTTTACGGTTATCCCCAAAAGCAAGACACACGCCAACCACCATGACCGGCCCATCACCATGACAACTTTTTGACTATGGGGATAAATTATACACAAATTCGGATAGTTGCCAAGAAGGAAATGAGGAAACGCTCAACCTCAAGAGCACCCGCCCGCTTCTTTCATGGGGCAGGAAGCACACCCAGAGGCGGGGGCAGGATCCTTCTTTTCGGCTTTCGGGGCTTCCTTCTTCTTATAATCTGTCTCGTAGAAACCGGAGCCCTTAAAGATCACCCCGCTGCCGCTGCCCATCAACCGGGCCAGCTTGTCCTGCCCGCATTTCGGGCATTTTGTCAGTTTCGGTTCCGTCATGGTCTGCAAAGCTTCAAAAACATGAGCACATGCAGTGCATTCATAATCGTAAGTTGGCATAAAAATTTACTCCGTTAAATTTTTATGCTCCTTTTCGCCCGTCAGCCCATTAGGCTGTCGTGGCGGAAAGGAGCTTTCTTAAAACGTTCCTTACCCCGGGGGTGAAGAAGGTTTATTTGAATATCTTTTTTATCTTATCCTTAATCGATCCATCACCCGAAACATCTTCACCGCTGGCTTTAGCAAACTCTTCCAGTAACCGGCGCTGTTCATTAGAAAGCTTTTTGGGCACATCGATCATCACCCGGGCATAGATCTCACCGAACAGATGATCATCGCGCAGGTCAGGCATCCCCTTGCCTTTCACGCGAAAAACTTTACCGCTCTCGGTCCCGGCAGGGACTTTCATGGTGATCTGGCCGTCAACGGTCGGCACAAGAACTTCCCCTCCCAGGGCCGCTTTCACGAAACTCACAGGCAGGTCGAGCTCAAGGTCATTGCCGACCCGGCGAAACTTTGGGTGCGGCTTGACCCGGATGAACAAATAGAGATCTCCCGGCCCTCCCGGCCCGATCTCACCTTCGCCTCGCAAGCGCATCTGGGAATCGTTGTCCAGCCCGCGCGGAAAGTTCACCTCGATCTCGCGCACATGCTTGATCGCGCCGCGTCCGTTACATTTGGGGCACGATTCCTTGATGATACGTCCCTCCCCCTGACAGGCCGGACAGGTCTGTGCCATGCGGAAAAATCCGCTATTCATCATCACCTGGCCGCGCCCGCCGCAGGTCTGACAATCCTGCAGGGCCGTACCATTCTTTGAGCCATTCCCCTGGCAATCCCGGCACACTTCATTTCGCGGGACCTTGATCGTCTTCTTTAGTCCGTGGTAAACCTCTTCCAGCGTAAGCTCCGCTTCGTACTGGATATCACGGCCGCGCGCCGGCCTGCGCTGCTGCCGGCCTCTTGCCGCGCCGCCCCCGAAAGACCCGCCAAAAAACTGGCTTAGGATATCGTCCATCCCGCTTTCACCGAAAACGCTGGAAAAGTCCGCTCCGCGGAAGATATCATCTGACGTATAGTTCTGGTCGATTCCCGAATGACCGTACTGATCATATGTCTGGCGCTTTTGGGTATCTGACAATACTCCGTAGGCTTCCGATATCTCCTTGAACTTCTCTTCCGCCTGCTTCTTTTCAGACTCCTGGACGCGGTCCGGATGGTAGCGCATCGCCAGCTGACGATATGCCTTCTTGATATCAGCGACCGCCGCATCTTTCTTGATGCCTAATATTTCGTAATAATCTTTCTTCATTATTTATCGTCTTTCACCTCAAAGTCGGCATCGATAACGCCTTCACGCTTCTTGGCGCCATCGTCCTTCTTTGGCTCTTCGGATCTCGGAGGCTCCTGCTGTGCCCCGGCACCCGCGGCCTGCGCTCCCGCATCCGCATCCGCTGCACCGCCCTGGGCGGCCGTAGCCTTGTACATCTCCTCCGCCAGCTTATGACTGGCCTTGGTGAGGTCTTCCGTTGCGGTCTTGATGCGGTCCGCAGACTTATCCTTCACCGCCTGCTTTAACGCCTCGAGTTCCTTAAGGATATTCTCCCGGTCAGCCTGAGGCACCTTGTCGCCATAATCCTTGAGCGCTTTCTCAGTCGAATAGACCAGCGTATTTGCCTGGTTGACGAGCTCGGCCTCTTCCTTGGCCT
Source organism: Candidatus Omnitrophota bacterium (assembly GCA_015233705.1). Next base: position 5,727 of record JADFXE010000036.1, on the reverse strand, counting down.
TCTTGTCCTGCTCGGCATACTTCTCAGCCTCTTTCACCATTTTCTGGATCTCTTCTTCCGAAAGCTTCTTGGGAGATGTGATCCGGATGGACTGCTCCTTGCCGGTGGCCTTGTCCTTGGCACCGACATGCACGATGCCGTTGACGTCAATATCAAAAGTCACCTCGATCTGAGGCACGCCGCGTGGTGCCGGAGGGATCCCCACCAGGTCGAAACGGCCAAGCTCAACGTTATCATTGGACATCTGGCGCTCGCCCTGCAGTACGCGGATCGTCACGGCCGGCTGATTGTCTTCCGCAGTCGAAAAAACATTGGTCTTCTTGGTCGGAATGGTGGTATTGCGCTCGATCATCTTGGTCATGACCCCGCCCATGGTCTCAATGCCAAGGGTCAAGGGGGTCACGTCCAGTAACAGGACATCTTTCACATCACCCTTGATGATCCCCGCCTGCACGGCCGCGCCCAGCGCCACGCACTCCATCGGGTCGATCCCGCGCTCGATCTTCTGCCCGACCTCTTTTTCCACAAAATTCTGAACGATCGGCATCCGCGTGGGACCGCCGACCATGATGATCTTGTCGACCTTCACATCGGTCCCCAGCTTGGTCGTAGCATCCTTCATGGCTTGACGGATCGGTCCGCGGCAACGGTCCACGATGGGCCCTACTAAAGACTCCAGCTTGGCACGGTCCAGGGTCAGCGTCAAATGTTTTGGGCCTGTTGAATCCGCCGTGATAAAGGGCAGGTTGATATCGGTCTGCACCGTGCTGGAAAGCTCAACCTTGGCTTTTTCTGCCGCCTCACGCAGGCGGTGAAAGGCCATCTTATCCTGAGAAAGGTCAATGCCGGACTCTTTTCTGAACTGGTCAACGATATAAGAAATAAGGGCATTGTCCATGTCCGTCCCGCCAAGCAGGTTATCACCGCTCGTGGATAGCACTTCAAACGTCCCGCCTTCACCCATCTCAAGGATAGTAACGTCAAGCGTTCCGCCCCCGAGGTCAAACACCATGATCTTCTGTTCTTTACCCGCCTTATCAACCCCATAGGCCAGGCACGCCGCCGTCGGCTCATTGATGATACGCATGACCTTAAGTCCAGCGATTTCCCCTGCGTCCTTGGTGGCCTGGCGCTGGTTGTCGTTAAAATACGCCGGCACAGTGATCACGGCGCCATCGACAGTGTCTCCCAAGTATTTCTCGGCATCCGCCTTGATCTTCTGAAGGATGAAGGCCGAAACTTGCTGGGGCGTAAACTCCTTATCGAGCACCTTGAACTTGTGATCCGTCCCCATCTTGCGCTTGGCTGCGTAGATCGTGCCCTGCGAATTCATAGCGGCCTGACGGCGCGCCGGCTCACCTACGAGACGCTCCCCTTCCTTGGTAAATGCCACGAATGACGGAAATGCCTTGCCCGATGCTACGCCTGCGCCTTCCGCTGAAGGAATAATGACCGGACGGCCGCCCTCCATGACCGCGGCCGCTGAGTTTGATGTGCCTAAATCGATCCCGATAAACTTTGCCATACAATGCTCCTTTTTATTTGTTTAAGACAATTTTGTCTTGCGTGTACGGGCACGGCATGCCATGCCCCTACTTCTTGGCGACCTTGACCTTAGCCGTACGGACGACCCGGCCGTCCATAATATAACCTTTTTGAAACACCTCCAACACCGTCCCGTCTTCCACCTCAGGCGACTCAACGGCCAAAAGCGCCTCATGACACGTATGATCGAATTTTTTTCCTGCCGCTTCGATCTCAACCACATCATATTTCTTGAGCAGCTCCTGCATCCGCTTCAAGACCATTTCCACACCCTTAAGGAGCGAGGCCGCTTCCGCCGGGTTCGCCCGTGCGGCCACTACGGAACGCTCAAAATCCTCGTAAAATCCAAGCAGCTCGATGATCACTTCTTCATGGGCATATTTAATCAGATCAGCGCGCTCGCGCTCATGGCGTTTGCGCATATTATCAAACTCGGCGAAAAGCCGGATATACTTGTCTTTTGCTTCACCCAATTCCTGCCGAAGTTTTTCAACCTCCGAAACCGGCGCCTCCTGGGGAGGCAGAGCTTCTTCTTTATTCATCTCTTCGTCTGCCATATCTTTTATTCCAGATTCCTCATCAACCCCGACACGTATTCCAAGGTCGAGACCACCCGTTCGTAATCCATCCTTGTTGGCCCAAGCACCGCAATATGCCCGGCAGCGCCGCCGCGTGTTTTAAAATGCGACACTGCCATCGCGCACTCATCAAAATCTTCACAATCCGTTTCCTGGCCGATATAGATCTTGATCTTCTTATCAAGATCCCGCCGCAAGACCTCCAGGACCTGCTCCTTCTCTTCAAGAGTCCTCAGGATGCTGACGATCTTCCTTAACCCATGGATCCCCAGCGCCTCGGCCAGGTAATTCGTCCCGCGCAACGAGTACGACCGGGGATAATCATCAAGAGTAACAATACTGGCGCAATGGGTCAAGTCTGACACCACGGCCGATGCCCGCTCGATCAAAAACTCCAGCTCACGCACACCCTGTTCATACTCCCGCTGGATCCGTCGCCGTTCTTCGTCCATCAGCACGATCTCGCGCATCAGGAAATCCACAAAATAACGATAGCCGCGCTGGGTCGGGACCCGTCCGGCGGATGTATGAGGATGCATCAGGTACCCGTCGGATTCCAGGTCCGCAAGGATATTACGGATAGTCGCCGAACTGATGTCCTGCTCATATTCTTCTGCAATGAACGCCGAGCTTACCGGTATATCTGTGCGGATATACTGTTGCACAACCATTCCCAGCACGACATCCTTACGCTGCCTCGGATCACTTCGGACCATAGCTTCTCCTGTTTAGCACTCTTGATCACGCTTTGCTAGCGCGAAATTATAAAAAAAAGACCCCTCTGTGTCAATCAACTAATTTCATCATTTCATTTCGCCTTTGCCTCGGCCGCCGGCTCTTCGAAGAAATATGCATCGCTCTTCACTTTACCCGACGGAAAGAATTCCATCCGGCGTGCCAGTCTTCCCATCTCGTATCTATCTTCTGCGGCCAGGCTTCCTGCCGCATCATAGACCTTAAACAGGCCGTCCCGTTTATCCGCCTTGAACGGCCCCTCACATTTAAGGCGGCCATCCTCAAAATATTCTTTGCCAACCCCTTCTTTCCTGTCCATCTTGACCGGGATCAGCCAATGGATCGCGCCGCTCTCGTAATATTCACGCCAGGCCGTATCATCCACCCTGCCGTCTGTATAATTCGCCTTGATCCGCAGCTTGCCGTTCTTGTAATAGATCTTGACCAGACCATTCAGGATATCATTCTCATAAGAGCCTTCATTCAGCAGCTCACCGGTAACATAATATTCCTTGCCAGGCCCCTTACGGATCCCATCGGACGATTCATAAACGCCCTTAAGTTTTCCGTCAGGAAAGTACTCGCGGATCATGCCGTGCTGGATCCCGTTCTTGTAATCATACTCACGGTAGGTCCCGCCCGTACTGAAATATTTACGGGTCACTCCGTCTTCCAGGTTCTGCCGGAACTCGCGGTCGTACACCAGGACGCTCTCGTCAGAATACTCGCGGACATGGCCTTCTTTCCATCCCTCGATGTAGGGCTCTTCCAGCCTGATGCGCCCGTTAGGATAATAGCTGGTCTTAAGGCCGTTTAAAACGCCGTTGCGGTAGAACGTCTTTGCCTGCGGCTTTCCGTCGGGATAATACTCCATCAACATCCCGTCAAGCTTGCCGTTCAAATACATTCCCGTCGATTGAAGACGCCCGTCGGAATAGAATGTCCGAAAGCGCCCGTGAGGCACGCCCAGCTGGTATTCAACGGTACGTGCCAGCACTCCCTTGGCGTCGTACTCATCATAGAAGCCGTCTTTCATCGTCTCGGCCGAAAAAGCCGGGACAAGAACAAGAACTGCCAGAATGACCCCGATGAAAATATCCCTGTAGCGCATGGCTTTATTCTAACAAACCCGCCAGCTTATTCAACGGGGCATATTGATTTTCAAAGAACGGCCGGAACACCGGCTTTTAAAACGACCTTAATAGCCTGCCCGTCCTTGATCTCTCCTTTGAGGATCTTTAAGGCGATCCCGTCCTGGACAGAGCGCTGGATCAGCCGTTTTAACGGCCGCGCGCCGAACAGGGGGTCATACCCGCGCTCGGCCAGCCAGGCCCGAACCTCATCCGCCACCGTCAATTCAATGCGACGTTCAGCAAGACGGTTTTTAAGGATCTCCAGCTGGATATCCGCGATCTTCGCCACATCCTGCCGGTCAAGCCTGCGAAAAACAACCACCTCATCAATACGGTTAAGGAATTCCGGACGAAAGAAGGACCGCAAAGCATCCTGCACATTCTCGCCTCCCTCAACATTACCAAGATTCGAAGTCATGATCACGATCGTATTCTTGAAATTCACGACCCGTCCCTGGCTGTCGGTCAGTCGTCCGTCGTCGAGAAGCTGCAGCAGCGTATTAAACACATCGGGATGCGCTTTTTCGATCTCGTCGAACAAGAGCACGCTGTAGGGCCGGCGTCGTACCGCTTCCGTCAGCTGACCACCTTCCTCAAACCCCACATAGCCCGGCGGCGCACCGATCAGGCGCGAAACAGAATGCTTTTCCATGTATTCGCTCATGTCCAGCCGGATCAATGCGTTCTGGTCATCAAACAGGTACTCCGCCAGCGCCCTGGCCAGTTCGGTCTTCCCGACACCGGTCGGCCCGATAAAAATAAAGGAT
>JADFXE010000036.1:452-959 GCA_015233705.1 Candidatus Omnitrophota bacterium | reverse complement strand
TCGGCCGGTTGGGATCAGCCAGCCCCGCACGCGACCGGCGCACACAACTGCCCACCAGCCCTACTGCCTCATCCTGCCCGATCACACGGCGTTTCAACAGCTCCTCAATGTTCACCAATTTTTCCTGCTCGCCGGAACGGAGCCGCTCCACAGGGATCCGCGTCCATTTGGCCACAACCTGGGCAATATCATCCTCGCCGACCTCTTCCTTTAACAGCGGATGCCCTCCCTGCGCCGCCACCAGCGCACGGTTTTGCTCTTCCATCTCCTTGTTTAATGAAACCAGCTTGCCGTAACGGATCTCGGACGCCCTGGCCAGATCGCCTTCCCGTTCAGCGCGATCACCCGCCGCGCGCAATTCCTCCATGTCGGATTTGATCCGCCGGATCCTGCTGATCAATGCTTTTTCCTTCTGCCAGCGGACCCGCAGCGACACATTCTCCTCTTTCAGAATTTTCAGTTCAGCCTCGATCTTGCTCAACCGCTCACGCGAAGCCTCGTCCTTCT
>JADFXE010000036.1:0-378 GCA_015233705.1 Candidatus Omnitrophota bacterium | reverse complement strand
TGCGGCATGCTGTCGATCGCGATCCTCAAATGCGATGCGGCCTCATCAATAAGATCGATCGCCTTGTCCGGCAAGAAACGGTCGGCGATATAACGGTTCGACATGACAGCCGCCGCGACCAGCGCCCGGTCCTCAATACGCACCCCGTGATGGACCTCATATTTCTCTTTCAGGCCCCGCAGGATCGCCACGGTATCCTCCACCGACGGTTCAGCCACTAACACCGGCTGGAACCGGCGCTCCAGGGCAGCATCTTTCTCGATATGTTCGCGATACTCATCGAGAGTGGTAGCTCCGACACAGCGGAGAGTGCCTCTGGCCAGCGCCGGCTTGAGAAGGTTCGACGCGTCAATGGCCCCCTCCGCGCGGCCAGCGCCG
>JADFXE010000035.1 GCA_015233705.1 Candidatus Omnitrophota bacterium | reverse complement strand
CTGCCCATACGAAATTTCAAAGAATGCTAATTAATTTTCCTCTGCAGACATCCCTCGCGCAACTTCATAACCTCAAGACGCAATCCCCGGGTGATCCGCTCATAGACATCGGCAGAATTGCCGTTAGTACCCTTCACCTCCAGCTCATCAGCATTCTGCGGACGGCCAAAGACAACCTTGACCGGACACAACCGCGGCTTATTGCATCCCCGGGGCCATGATTGATGCGACCCGTGAATAAAGACAGGCACGATCGGAACGCCAAGCTCTTTGGCCAGAATAGCCGCCCCTTTATAGAACGGTCCGATTTTATCACTGATCGACCGCATCCCCTCAGGAAAAATACAAGCGATCTTCTGATGGGATAACAGCAGGTTGGCCACCTGCAGGGATTCCTTCAAATGAAGGTTATTGTCGATCGCAACCAACCGTGCATTCTTGACCGGCCACTTCATCGACTTATGGTAGAAAATATTATAGTAGCCGAAAAAGTAGGCGTTCAGCTGATGCCTGAACGGCAGATTGTTGTAAATAAACAATCCGTCCAAAAAACTGGCATGGTTCGGACAGATAATGAACGGCCCCTTCGACGGAAGATGTTCAGCGCCTTCCGCCTTCAAAGACCAGCACACCTTAAACAGCGCCGACAAAAGCGCGCCCCCCAGCCAATTAAACACCACCGATCTTCTGTGGATCTGCGCCTGAATATCCCTTGTTATCTCACCATTCGGAGGCTGACGCAGGATGTCGCCCCATCCTTTGACCTTGGAAGCCAGGCCTTCAGACGCCATGGGCGTTAACGAGGACACCAGGTCAATAAGTTCCTTGACCGTTGTGGCCTTGTAAAAAAGCTCATCCGCGATCTTTATCTTGAACAGCTCCTCCAACCGCAGCGCCAGCTCCACCCTTGCGAATGAATCGATGCCGAGATCGATCTCCCAATGACTGTTCAAATGGATCGGCCGGGCAGTTAGCGTAGCAACACAGGCCATGACCTCTTTGGCGGTTTCGATCTGAAGGACCGCGCGATCTTCATCTGACCACGGCTCATCTTTACTGATCGCAATGGTCTTTTGAACATCGTGATGGTGACCAATGGCTGCGATATCATCGATCGCCTCGAGCTCTGAACGCTCCAAAGGATGCCTCGTCAAAACAAGCCGCCCCAAATGCTGATCAGCCGGAAGCCCGGCCTGCAAGTTGTCCAGCTCCCACCGGACGCGCCCATAGATATCCGTATCATTATCATTCTTGAAAATATCCAGCTTGGGCACAACGACAGCCCACAGCGTACCTTGACGCGGGACAATACAAATGTCCTGAATCAGCGTCGCCCGGCCGTAATGTTCCTGCAATTGCAAAAGACGATCCTGTTCCAAAGCTTCCTCCTTAATGAACCGCTGCCATGAACGATCCTGCCTGATCACCCAAGAACGTATAAAAAAGGATCGCCGGCAGACATCCGAAAAAAGTTCCCCAGAAATACGGCACAAACCGGGCCGGCGTGAGCGCGAGTGCGCAGTTTTGCAGATCAAAAGCGACATTCGGGATCAGCCGCACCAGAAAGATCGTCAGGAATCCGTGCTTCTCCGTCACATTGACAATGCCCGGCGCCCGCTCTCTAACGCGCTGTCTGATCTTGTCACCCGCGAACCGCCGGACACACCAAAATTCTAAAATTCCTGACACCATGGCCCCGATCAGAACATACGCCGCGCCATTAAGCCACCCGAACAACAATCCGCCCAGCATAGCGACCAAAGCAGAGGAAAGCAGCACGACCGGACGGACGACAAATACAACGATGAATACCAGCGGCGCCCATACCCCGAAACTTTTGACCAGAGCGCGCAACGGCTCCAGCCGACGGGCAACATCAGCCGGATCAGGCAAGCGCCATTGATAAATGAACGCGAGCAACCCGATCCCCGCCAATACGGCTCCGGCTATCCACCACGATCTTTTTGACATCGCTATTCTCACGCCTTACTCCGAAAGACAACAACAGAATTCACGCCGGACAAGGCTGTCCTTAACAGCGACACCCAGCCGGAAGAACACACAGCCTCTTTAGCGAGTGCCGCGAGCACTTTGCTGTCTTGCGCCCCCAGCGCTGCGAGCGCAATCTGGAACGATTCAGCAGCGGCAAAGCCATAGCCGAACAGCAAACTGCAATCTATCGTGTGTCCTGAAAAGCCATCCAGCAGAGTTGCCATCCGCCCCGTACTTTCCTTGTCATCATAGGCCGCGGCCAAGACACATCCTGAAAAATCGACCCCGTCGAGAAACAACCCCTTGGACCGCCGCATCACTTCGCCCGTTGCCGTGATCATCGTAACCGCCTCCAGGTTCGCGTAAACCCTGGCCTTCCTGCTTGCCGCGTGACTTTCCGATTCCAGAACAAAAAAGGCGCTGCCGCCAAAAGTCTTTTTAACATCATCGGGAGACCGCAAACAACCAATGTAGAATTTAGCCAGCAACTCGTGATTTACATCTGCCCCACCCACCAGACAGACATCCAAAGTCCCGTGGGAAATGAGCTGGGAAGCCACCTCAACAGCCTGGGTCACGGCGCAATACCCCTGCGTTGTGATCGTGTAACCTTGAATGCCGAGCGATGTGGAAATATGGCTGACCGGCGCGTTGGGGACAGAATCGCTGAAAAGCAGAGGACTGGCGACCTTGGGATCCCCGGTCACAAGAGAGGCGTGGTAATCGATCGTGTAGTGCAAAGCACCGTGGACTGTGCCAAAGACAACTCCGATCCGCTGGCTCGCGTTTCTGTCTATGGACAGGTCCGCATCGCGTAGAGCCAGCGTCGAGGCTGTCAAGGCGCAGCGCGATATGTGATCCGCCCGCCGCACCAATTGAGTATCAATATACGCATCAAAATCAAAATCCTCAACAGCGACCGGAACCGAGCGCCCGGCCAGAAAGGATAAAAACGCATCCTTCCCTGCGCCCCAATCACCCATCATTCCTATGCCTGTGACGACCACACCCATATTTATCCGCCAAATCTCTTTAATAAGATTGCCGCATTGGAACCGCCAAACCCGAAAGAATTGGAAAGCACGACATTGACTTTGAGCGCCCGCACCTCACCGGTGATAACGTTCAAGGCGCATTCCGGGTCCAGATCGCGCAAATTCAGATTGGCCGGGGCCATCTGCTCCTGTATCGCGATCGCGGAAATAATCGTCTCAACAGCGCCAGAAGCACCCAAAAGATGCCCCATGAATGGCTTCGTGGAACTGACCGGGACCTTACTCGCGTGCCGCCCCAGCGCTATGCCAAGCGCCTTAGCTTCCATCAGATCGTTAGACGGCGTCCCTGTTCCGTGGGCATTCACATAATCGATCATCTCCGGAAGAATACCTGCCTCCTCAATGGCCATCCTGATCGCCCTTGACGCACCGCCCGCAGCCGGGTCCGGACGGGTCAAATGATAGGCATCCGACGCCTGCCCGTATCCGATGATCTCCGCCAGGACCGGTGCCTTCCTCGCTTGGGCATTCTCAAGAGTCTCAAGAACCAGGACTCCTGCGCCCTCTCCCAAAACAAGTCCGGTTCTTCCTTTATCAAAAGGGCGGCAGGCATCTGACGTGACCAACTGTAAGATATTGAACCCGGCGTGCGTGAAATCTGACATGACCTCATACCCGCCGGCAATGACCATATCTTCAGGCCCCATTCGCAGCCGCTCATACGCAAGACCGATCGCGCTCAGCCCTGAGGCGCAGGCATTGTTCAGGATCAGCGTCTCACCAACGATGTTCAACGCCCCCGCGACGTGGGCCAGCTGATGGCACGCCAAAGCATCCCCCATCAATCCCAAACGAGGCGTGAAGTCCGCCTCGGTCAGGATGGACCGGTGGACAGCCTGGCTGGCCCTCATTCCTCCTAAAGTTGTTCCGGAAACAAATGCTGTCCGGAGCGGATCTTCCTGACTTGCGATCACGCCCGCATTCTTCAGCGCCTGTGAAGAGGCCGCATACAACAACTTCGAAGCCCGATCCCAGCGCCGGGTATCCACGCCGCTGGCGGCCGCAACATCCAGGACCGGATCCTCAACCTCACCGCCGTAAAATGTCTTGTGGGCGGAGACATCGAAAGACGCGAGCTTCTTTATCTTCGGCTGTCCCTGCCTCAAGGCCGCGGCAGTCGCGGGAACGCCGCTCCCCAGCGAAGTGACAATGCCCATGCCTGTTATGACCACCCGTCTATTCATTACGAATCCTTAACGCCACAATTTTGAAAAGTTATACCACTGCTCCGGATATTGACGAATGTACCCCTCAAAGACCTTGGCGATCCGGCTGACATTCTCAAACATGTCTTTATCCTTGTCCCCGCTGGATACAAGCTGGATCGGCTCGCCGACAAATGTGCGATATTTGCCGTCTTTTTCCAACACCGTCGCTGCCGGGATCAACGCGGCGCCCGTTGCCTGCGCGATCATCACAGGACCTTGGGGAAAATATGTCTGTCTGCCGAAGAAATCAACCTGTAAACCATTTCTCTTTTCATAGCGGTCCACCAGCATCGCCACAATCTCATTACGTTTCAAAGCGTTCACAATATCAATAAAAAAGAACGGCTGATCATCAATGGTGATGGTCCTGATATTGTGCATTCCCCTCGCCCGCAGACGGACCTTCGCGATCTCTTCAGCTTCATCTTTAGCTGTCACCACATTGAACGGGATGCCGCGATGGGAGAACACCATGGCGCCCAATTCCCAGTTGCCCAGGTGCGCTGCCAGGAGAATGACACCATTACCTTTCGCATGCTCCCGGAAGAAGATGTCTCCGCCCTCAACAGAGCAAAAGACCGACAGGGCCTGTCCCGTCTCTGTCATGCCCCACTTGGTGTAGTCGGTCAGATAATCCGCATAGTTGATAAATAACTGCCGTGATGCCTGCTGGACGCGCCGGGGATCCGGCCCGATAACCTGGGTCAAATTGCTTTCCACCTGCGAACGGATACCCCGACTGAAGAAATGCCAGACAATCGCTATCGTTCGCTTGATCACCCGCAGCACGCCAATGGGCAGATGACGGGCGATCCATATGCTGGCGTGGAAGGCCCACATCCTGTTAAACGCATTCTTCCTCGGATCCCTAGCCACGGAATTTCCCCAATTCCTTGCTTGTAAAATAATCCAGTAGCGACAACGACTGCCCGACAAAAGGAAGAGGGTCCGCATACGACCACGTGGCGTGGCAGGCCTCTTTATCAAAGAGCCGAAAGACGTCAAAGTCAGCCTTCTTGTCCGTCGACAATTTCGAAAAGAAATGCATCCAGTCACCCGGAAAGAGCGAACGGAACTTGACTCCCGTGGCATATTTGAAAGTCGGCGGGATATCTTCTGTCATCGCCAGTTGATACAGCAGAAACGGCACATTGATGCCAGCGCCAATGGCCAGTTGAACCGCTCCCCACAGCCGCGGATTGACCTCCATCAGGCGCGGCTTACCGTCCCGGGCATCGATCTTAAACTCGATATTGGCAGGGCCGTGCCACCCGATATCCTGAAGCAAAGTCTCCGCCAGCTCCACCAGCTCGGGATGTTCCACCGACACGGCATAGGTACTCGCTCCGCCGGCCACAGGAAATTGCCGAAGCTTTTTGTGAACAAACGCGCTGCGCATCTGATTCTTGCGGTTAAAAATAACCGACACGCCGTAATACTGATCGCCCGGGATATATTCCTGCATCAGAAAATCGCCGTAGCGCTCTTTCATGTGCTTGAACTGGCCGTTCAGGGAAGATGGCGACAAAAGATAATGCATGCCCCGCCCGCCGGTACTGATCACCGGCTTTAAGACCAGCGGGAAGGAAATATCGCGTATGCCTTGTGCGAAATCCTCACTGGTCCGGATAAGTTTGGTGATCGGTCCGATAACACCGACAGCACGGGCGCGTAATAATAATTTGAACTTATCCCGCGCCAGCGAGAATGCCTCCTGATCCGCCAGAGGAAAACGGATATGGGAAGAGAACCTGGAGAAATTCTGCCACACCAGCAAAGCGGTCTCTTCCTCGGGGGTGATCAGGACGTCATACCGCCCGGTCTTCACCTGGCCTTCCAGCCAATCCAGGAACTTGTCAGGATACAGCGTGACGGAAGGATAAACAAACCGCCGGTCAGCATAGCGGGAGAATAACGCTGACGCCATCCAGGTCCGCTCGCCGACAGAGACCTTGACGCCGCCTTGAGCCAGTCCCCGCACAGTCGCCAGGGACTTTCTCCACATACCATCTGTCACCAATGCTGTCTTCTGAGGCATTACAATTTCTTCTTTGTTAATGTTGATTTGCTCACGCCGGGAAGCAGCCACTTCCCGAAACTGATCCAATACAGAGCATCCGCGATCCAGCCGGCTAGCGTGGCAACAACTCGCTCGCCAGGATGAGGCGGACGGGTTGCTCCTCCCGGGAAAGTCATCCCACCGTCAAAGCCGGCCTTCCTTAACGCCAATGATAACGTCTTCGGCGAGAAGTCGCTCAAATGCGACGGCGTGTCATACAAACGATTCTTGATACCAAACGCCTTAAGAAACTTGACTATCGGCGTCGTGTGCGGAACCCTGACCAGCAGCAGGCCTCCCGGCTTAAGGATCCGATACGCCTCCTTCAGATAACTCAGCGGCTCACGAACATGCTCCAGAACATAGAACATCGTGACAATATCAAAGGAAGCATCTGGATACTGCTGTTCCAGAAGACCGCCGAGATCAACCTGAAGCCCGCTTTTCATGGCGTGATCGCGGGCATGGACACAGGGCTCAACCCCATGAACAGTCCAACCCCGGTCACGGGCCCTTTCCAGAAAGAATCCGTAACCGCACCCGACATCCAGCAGCTTTCCCTGCGAAGGCGACTGCCTGTGCTTTTCGATCGCCTCCAGAGAACGCCGAGAAATATCCTCCATCAAATTGCGCCACTGGCCGATCTTCTTCTCATCCGCCGGAAGATATTGCTGATAATGCGCCTTTAAGTATTCCTCATCCGGCAGCGGCACGACAAACACGAAGCCGCAGACGGCACACTCAAAAACCTGCCAATCACCTTCATTCGTGACAACAGCGGTCTTGTCCGCGCCGCACAAACGACAGCCGGCCGGCACGCGTCCCCTGATCGCACAAGGGTCGCTCACTTCTGACCGACTTTATAAATCTCAACAGCGTAAACCCGGCCGTTCGAAAACTTGATCAGAGCACCGAGCGCCTTTGTGGTCGCGTTGTAATACCAGGTGTCCCTGGCCATAATATCCTGCATTGATTCAGAATAAGTCTTTTCACCACGGGCAGTAAAGGACGGGCATCCCTTGGCCAGATAAACCTCTTCCTTGCTCATGCCTTCCTTGACCTCGGCGCTATCTCCAGCCTTAGACGCATCATTCTTGTTCTTAACAAAATACTTGTCCCACTGAGCGGTGTTGGCCGTAAACCAGAACTTGTTACCGGCCGTTTCAATGACAAACTGTTTGACATTGACGTCAGCAATCTTAACTTCAGCACCGGCGGGAACCAATACGGGTAGCGAACTGATATTGTGCCAATAAAGATCCTTGCCCTTACCTCGGATGCTGTACTTTGCGTAAACAACATCGTCCTTCTTGAGATTTTCTGCGAACGCTGAGCCCGAAACCGCGATGCTCACTGCCAATGCCAAAACTGTTAACACTACCCTTTTCATACGCCTCCTCCTTCTAATTGATAAGACCTTCTCCAATCTCTATATATAAAAGAAGTCCCCGTCTACTTTTGAGCCTCAAGCAAACGTTTCTTCTGATTCTGAAACTCCTCTTCTGTAAGAAGATTCTTCTTTCTCAACTCCTCCAGTTTTAATAATTCCTCATAAAGATCCGAGGCCTTCGCTGTCTCCCCTCTTGCCAAAGAATCATTGCGAGAAACTCCCTCAGCTTCAGCTCGCGCTTTCTCTGCATCTTTCTTATCAACTAGTTTAAATTGATACTTCACCCTAGTAAAACTACCAACAAGAGGTCTATGCAGCTTGTAAGATTGTATAACTGCGACCTTGCCTTGAGCCGCGGCAAACTCATTTGCTTCTTGAATAGTCTTCGCTTTTAGAGCAGCAACATTAGTAAAAATACCCTGAAAATTAGATCCAGTAATCGCATAGGTGTCTGAAGAAAGCTGCGTTATTCCCGTGTTGGCACAACCTACTAGAAAAAAACAACAAAGTATGGCAAATTTCTTCACGCTACCCCCTCTGGCTGTTTTGTTAAAACAATTTCTCCCTCTGCGACAGCTTTCTCACCCACTTCGCAAGTGACGCTGACTTTATAGAACGGCGGGAACTTGTCCGCCACTTGCGCACGCAAAACCAATGTGCTTCCCGGCATCACAGGACGCTTGAATTTGACATCCGCAATGCGCGACAGGAAAAACAGCGCCCCTTGCGTTTCCTCACCCAATGTCGAGCAGGCCAGGCCAGCGGCCTGGGCCATGCACTCTACGATCAACACGCCCGGCATGAGCGGACGGCCAGGGAAATGTCCCTTGAAATAATCCTCATCGCCTTTAATCGTCTTTGACGCGACGACTGACCCCGGCCCTGCCTCAAGAACCTTGTCGATGAAAATGAACGGCTCCCGGTGCGGAAGAATGTCCCTGATGTTCTTGCGAAGGAGATCATCCACCTTTGTTCTCCCGGATAAACTGCACGATCGTTCCCACGCTCACCAACACCTTGCGGCCGACCTCGGAATCCGGGATCCTGACGCCGAACTCTTTCTCCAGCGCGATCACCAGCTCAAGGGCATCCAGGGAATCAAGCCCGACGCTGTCAGGGCCGAAGAGGGGCTTCGCGCTCTCTATACTTTCAGCCGGTATCTTTAACTTGACCGCCTTGACGATCATCTTCTTGACGCGGATGTCGAGTTCCGCTAAATCCGTATCACCCATGAGACATGTCCTCCTGTTTTATAATAGTGTTCGCCGCCCGACAGGCCGAGAGCATGGACGGCATCACCCCGCCGCCATAACCCGACCAGTGACCCACAATATGAAAATTCTCCGCGATCTTTCTTAGCGCCGTAAGATTCTTGAAAAGCCCCCGGCCCTGCCGCCAGCCGTAGGCCGCGCCGGCAGTGTTCCCCGTATACCGCTCGATCGTGTCAGGTCCAGAAACGCTCTGATAAACCACCCGCTCCCGTATCCCCGGGACAGCCTGCTCCAAACGGTCCAGCATCTGCCCGGCGATCCTCTGGCGCTCCTGCAAAGACACGGGCCGGACCGATCCCGTCGGCCAATGAGCGATCAACGCGCTGTGCCCGGCCGGTGCGGCCGAAGAATCCATTAAAGACGGAATACTGACACCAAAAGCAAAGGCGCCACTGCCGCCGTTAAGCATATCGTCAAATGCGTACGAACCAAAATACCCGGCGCTTGAACCAATGCCAGAAGACGCCAGATCGCCTTTAAGACCCAGATAAAGCAGAACAAAAGATCCTGATACCTCCGCGCTCGGAAGAGCTGCCTGAGAGCGGTCATTTTCATTCCGGCCCATCATGGCCAGCGTCTTGGCCAGGGCGATGTTCGACAGCAAAAACTTCCCTTCGATCCTGCGCCCAACGCCGGTGCCAACGCTGTAACCCGCCCGGTTATCAATAGAAATAACCGCATCCCCCAGAGACACATCGCCACCGGCACGCCGGATCTCCTCAACCATAACATCAGCCAGCTTCTGGAAACCGCCTTCCACACGAAATGCGCCGCCTCTGACATAATGCATTAAAATGTTCGCCCCGATGACAGCTGAAACCTCATCTGCCGGCACTCCCAGGAACGTGCAATAAGAAGACAAGACAGCGTGCAGTCTCTTATCCGTAACCGACGATGACAAAAAATCATAAAGCGACATGTTGATATAGCCGATCAGCTCCTGACCGCCGCTTTCGCCCAGCATGGAACGGGTCGAGGCCTGATAAATCCCCTCCATCCTCTGTAATACTTGCCGAATCCCGTTGCTTTCCACGGGGAAAATACGCGCCAGCGCCTCTTCGTATGCCTTCAACCCCACAGGAATATCGATCGTAAAATCCGGAAAGAAATTCCGCCGGATGGGTGCCAGGTCGTAAAACTTCACCTTGTCCCAAATGCCCAGATCCTCTTCCATAATGCGGCGAAGAGCCTCGCCCTGACCAAGGCCTCCGATCGAATCAACGCAGGCGTCGAATGTGTACCCACTCGCCGTGAACGAAGAACAGCAGCCGCCCGCGTAAGGCTGCTTCTCAATCAGGGCGACACGCACTCCCTGTCTGGCAAGCAAAAGCGCGCTTGTCAGTCCTCCGATACCAGCCCCGATCACAATGACATCAACTTTATCCATGGTCTAGGCGCTTAATCCACCATCCAGAATGATCGACTGACCCGTCATATAGTTTGACCCGTCCCCCGCCAGATAAAATGCCGCGGCCACAACGTCCTGGGCCACACCCAGCCGCCCCAGCGGAATGGATCTCTTCATCTCTTCAATAACAGCAGGCTCCATGCCCTTTAGCATATCTGTCTCGATCAGCCCCGGCGCTATGGCATTGATCTGAATGCCGAAGCGTCCCAGCTCGCGGGCCGCCGCTCTCGTAAAGCTGATAACCCCGCCTTTTGACGCGGCATAATTTGTCTGGCCGGGCAAACCCTTAAAAGCGCTGAGCGAGGAGATATTAATGATCTTTCCGCTGCGCTGGCGCATCATGGCTCTCGACGCCCATTTGGTCAGCAAGAAGACACTCTTCAAATTGCCTTCAATGACCTTGTCCCATTCTTCCTCGTTCATCATGGCCATGAAGGTGTCTTTCTTGACCCCCGCGTTATTGACCAGGATGTCAATGCGCCCGTGCCGTTCCACGATCCCATCGATCATTTTCTCGACCAAGGCCCCTTTCGTGACATCCGCCTGACAGGCCTCGATCTTGCACCCCTTGCCGCGCAGCTCATCCACCAGGGCATTCAATTCCTGCTCGCTCTTGTTGTAATTAGCAACGACCTGAGCCCCGGCCAAAGCAAACGCCTCGGCAATGGCACGTCCGATGCCACGGCTCGCCCCTGTCACCAGCGCCACCTTACCTTTCAAGCATTGTCCTTCCACAGACACCTCCCCGAAATTATAGACGTTATTTGAAACTTCGTATGGGTAA
>JADFXE010000034.1:10832-11529 GCA_015233705.1 Candidatus Omnitrophota bacterium | reverse complement strand
AGATTTCAACGCCGGAGGACGGGTATCGGGCGGTTGTGTACGGCTTGGATCAGACAGCGTCAGGGAAAGAGCTGCCCTTGCCGCCGGAATTGGATGCGCAGCTGCTTAAGGCCGGCCTGTTTGAGAAGATGGTCGCGCCGTGGGTCGAGTTGCGTGAAGGCATGGTCGCCATCCGGCCTCTACCGGAAGGGCTTAATGAGGCCGCGGTTCGCAGGGCCATTATCCGGTTGATCAAGGATGCGCTTGGGTCTGCTCGGGCGTCGAAGTATAACATGACGCCGGGTGGGCTGACGACGATCAACATCACCCGCCGGGGAGTGGACAAGGGTTTCGCCATGCGCGATGCCATTGCCTTTTGGAAGCTGGATCCGGACAAGGTTTTCTATTTTGGCGATGAATATAACAATACCAGAGGCGCAGACTCTCCGGTGACAAAGATCAAGGGAGTCCACTGCCTGGCTGTGTGCCCGGCCTGGGACGAGGATGATGCGGTCCGCATCGGCAATGATTATCGCACGGTGAGAAAGTTCTTGGCGGCCCTGGCCGCTCGCCTGGCCGCACGTCCGCAGGTGTTACAGACGACCAGAGATATGGAAGAGGCCCTGGCTGGTCAGGCTTTGTATGTGAGTGGTCGCAAGATCGCGCCGCAGGCTATTGCAGAAGGCCGGGGCACCTTTGCCCTTCTTAAGCCTGACAG
>JADFXE010000034.1:8370-10799 GCA_015233705.1 Candidatus Omnitrophota bacterium | reverse complement strand
ATGGCGGATATCCAGGCCAAGGGGCTGGAGATCGTGGCTGCCATCACACGCAAGGCGCCTTACGCGCCGAATCACCTTCGGGTTTTTTATCAGGAACATAATCAGAAGAGTCATTTTGAGAAATTGATCCGGTATATGCGTTCCGGCGAGGTGACGGTCTTGGTGCTGTGGAAGGAACAGGATGCTGTGGCGGCCTGGCGCGCCATGCTCGGGAAATGGGATGGCTCGACACCCGGAACTGTGCGGGCGAAATACGGCGTGGCTGATTTTGAAGACATTGGCAAGATGCAGAACAAGGCGCACGGTTCGGATGCGCCGGCTCGCGCGGGTGTTGAGATCGATCACATGTTCACCGGTGCTGAGCGCAGCGTCATTTTTGAAACGCCGGCCGCACCATCGGCTGGAAATAGTGGCGTGACGATGCTTGGCGGCTTCGGCGCGTTCTTCGGCCTGTCCTCTGGGGTGAAAGGATTTTTGGGACCAGCGCTTGCGGTCATCCCACTGCCGGCTTGCCTGCCGTGGGCCGCGGGTATCGCGCTGGCCATGGTCGCTGGTTATTGGCTCTACAAGAAGATTTCTCCCCGGAAGATCGGTCTTGCGACAATGATCTGCAGCAGGGTCGTTCAGATCCTGGCCCTGATCGTCCTGTGCCTGGCCGGAGGCGCCGTTGCCGGTGAGGCGAAGAACGAGCCCGACTCCCGGAAGCCCGTCATTGTTAAGGCTGATCCCAATGCCGCTCGCGTGCATTTCGATCAGGGATTGAATTACGGCGGGGCCGGCCGTTTTGCTGAGGCGGTCCAGGAGTATTCTCAGGTGATCGCCGTGGATCCGACTTGGGCCAAAGCCTGGGGCAACCGGGGTGCCATGTATGTCGGCTTGAGGAAGCCTGAGCTGGCGCTTGAGGATCTGACACAAGCGATCAAGCTTGACCGCACCAGCGTCTATCACTTTATGAATCGAGGTGCGGCCAATCGTCAGCTGAAGCGATGGGCAGAGGCCAGGACAGATTACGAAGAAGCGCTCAGGCTGACCTCGGATGCGGCAAGGATAAAGGATATCCGCGAAAGTATTGCGCTGTGCGATGAGAACGTCCGCATAGAAGCGAAGAATGTGGAGCGTTCTTTCAAGGACTCGTGGCCGAACTGGTGGAAATTTGTGGTCTTTGGGTTATCCGTGGTGGCGGTGTGGAATGGCCTGTCGGCCCTGTTGGCAGGTCTTTTCTTAGGATCGAAGAAACGTTCGCCAGGCGCGCGGATCGCAGAGCAGACGCAGAAGCCGACAGTACCTGCTGGCGGAAAGCCAGGTGCGGAGCCTCTCGATGATAAGCAGGCCGATTGCGTAGCCAGGGCCCTTGGGCTCAGCGCAACTGTGGGCAGGATCAAGGGCGTTCCGCTCAAGCTGCACTGGTCTTTGATCTCGTTATTAGGTTGGGCTTGGTTCCTGGACGGGGCAACGGCGCCCGTTATTGTTGCTTGTATTTTTGCCTCGGTCCTGCTTCATGAGTTGGGACATTTTTATCAGGCGTATCAATTCGGCATTCCAGTAAAAGATATTGTTTTGCACGCTTACGGCGGCGGGGTCAAACTGGCGCACACGGGCAGCTCTCCGCGGGCAGAGCTTGCGATTGCCTGGGCCGGTCCCAGGGTAAACCTGATGTTTGCGCTGGTGTTCGGCTGCCTGACGGCCTGGTTCTGTCCACAGGGCCTTACCTCGATCATTGGGTTGGGAAACTGGACAAATTTTTTCGCGTTCCTGTGGCAGGTCAATGCGGCCATGTTACTGCTCAATCTGATTCCCACCTTCCCGCTGGACGGCGGGCGGATATGCCAGGCATGGTTGAAGGATCGTTTTGGCCTGAGCACTGTCCGGGCCGCAGGGTGGACTTTTGTGATCGGCCTGCCTTGTGCGGCTGTGGGCGTTCTGTCCCCGGGGCTGTGGCAGTGCGGATGGTTTTATTGCGTGCTTGTTTGCCTTGCGTCTTTCTTAGGGGTGATAAACTGGTTCATGGCGTTTATGCAGGAGCATGAGAAAAAGGAAAAAGCGCAGCAGACGCATTTGAGTAGTCTTGTTCCGGTTTTCCTGGCGAGCGCCGCTGTTACACTGCCGGCCTGGCTGCCGTGGGTCGTTGGTATCGCGCTGGTTTTGGTTGTGGCAGCCTCGATAACATCTTCGACAACGGGGGTACCGTCAATGTTGGGTGAAGATGGTAAGACCGATGCTGACAAGCCCGCCCGCTTGGCTATCGTCAATCGCATCGCCTCCACTATTGGTGAAGGCGGCATTCATGCCAAAGACAGCATGTAAGACGGCAAGCCAGTCCCGTGAGTTCACAAGGATCTTACGCCGGATAAGCAGGTTTGGGCTGTTAAGGTACTTCTGGCTGCAGTCATGGCTCTGACTGTGGATCTTCCGGGCGTGCTGGTGGGGGC
>JADFXE010000034.1:4837-8331 GCA_015233705.1 Candidatus Omnitrophota bacterium | reverse complement strand
TTACACGGGAAAAGGCATGCCTGCGGCGCGTGAGGCTGGCGCCAATGGGGCGAACTTTGTCGTGCTGCCGGCACCGCTTTCCGGCGACGAATTGAAAATGCTGCGCAGTGAATATCCTGCGCTGGCGGTCATGGTTGAGGTCAAGCTCGTTGAGCAAGGCGCGCTGCAGCAGATCGAAAAGCTGATCGCTAAAGGATTTGACGGCATTGTCCTTAAGGATGCCGGCGGGTTCCTCTGCGCGACCGAAAGCCGCGACAGTCCGCTGTCCGTGATCATCGCGGAGAATATGGACGTCCTGTTCATGATCGCCGGCGGCATCAATAAGGGAACGGTCAAGGAGATCGCCGCGAAGTTGAGCGGACGCGCCGGTGCGAATGTGGCCCTGGGCATGAGCCTTAAGGAGGCGAAGACGGTTGAGGGGCTCAAGGCCCTGGCCGCCGGATATCGCATCGCGACGAACCATATTCTCGACAAGACGCTCTTTGGGTCGCTGGGCATTGTCCCGTCCTTCAAGACACTGAAGCGGGAGGCGGGCATCGAGGCGTTCTGCCGCGTGGCGCGCGAGAGCGGCGTTGAGCATTCACTCGAGGTGAAGGATATCCTGGAAGTCCCGGCCGGGGCCAAGACAACGCTTCATCCCAAATGGGCGGATCCCAAGGCCAAGGAAAAGCATGTTTTGAACTTGGCGAGTGCAGAGGTGCGCCAGGCGATCAGGGATCGCAGCTTGCATTTGTTGAAGATTATCGGAAAGATTCAGCCGGCTATTGTTTCTTTCCATATCTTGGGTGCTTCTTCTTCGGTTGATCCCATAACGGACAATCTTAAGCCAGCGAATAATGCGAGCATGTTGGGGGCTGACCAGCTTCGAAGGAATTATCTGGATGGATTTGAAGACATGGTCGCGGCCCTGAAGGAGCAGGGATTTGATAGAGAGCATATTCTTTTAGAGAGTCTTGATTATTCCGATAAGTTGGCGTATCAGCATATTTGCGATCCGGACTTCATTCGCGCAATTTACGATCAGAGCGGCTGCGGCCTTTTGATCGACGTCGCACATTGTTATGTGAGCGCCAGGAATCTGGGGATCGATCCGGTCCAATATATCCGGACCATTGTGGATGCGGCGAACATTTCCCGCTTGAAGGAAGTGCATGTGTCGGTCCCGCAGATGAATCATGGCCTGGGACGCTGGCACGATGAACACGGCAGCTTCTTTGTCCATCCCGAAAGCGATGGGAACAAGGCGGTGCGGCAGATGTTCAGAAGAATTCTTGATTTGCGCAAGGCGGCAGGCATCACAACGCCGCTGCTGGTGAATTTTGAAACGCCGGCTGCGTATGCCAAAAACGAGCTGGTGGCGCTGGAGAGCTTCCTTAAAGAGTACCAGGCCGCTGCGGCCCGACCGGCTGTCCGTCGTCTGGTCGTGTATTCAGGTCCGTCAGGTGTTGGCAAGAGTCCGCTGTGGGAACAGATCCAGAAGCGCCATCCCGATACGTTCGCCAGGGTTGTCCTGTATCATTCCCGTCCGCCGAGAAAAGGCGAGATCGACGGGATTCATTATCGCTTCCGGAGCGAGGAGGAGATCCGGGATGTTCTGTGCCAGCGGCCGACGTTCGTGGCCCAGGTGATCCATGGTTATCTGCACGGCATTGATATGGCCGAGGTCGAGCAGGCCCTGGCCAGCGGCAAGATCGCGATCGTCGAGGCGAGCACGGAGCTGGCCAGGAAGCTCAAGGATCAGTATCCGGATATTGTGACGACCATTTTTGTCGCTCCGCTGACCGACGAAGAGATCGCTCACCGGGCCCAGGAGCAGGGCAAGCGCGAGGAGGAGGTCATTTATGAGGAGATGTTCGACCGGCAGGAAGAGCGTAATGCCGAGCATCCGATTGAGGCCGCCAAGCGTAAAGAGCGGGCGCAGAAGAGTCAGAGCGAGATGGCCTGCCGCCATGACTACGATGGGATCGTCGTGACCGCAGGACTGCACGATATGAGCACCTACCAGGCCAAGTGGGATGGCGCCGAGGGCGCGGCTTTGGTCGCGCGGTTCATGGAGATCGTGAGTGCCTCGGCCAGGAAGGCCGCAGCACAGGATCAGTCACCAGCACAACAACAGCCGCGTTCCGAGGTTGCAGTGAAAGCGGCAATTCCCAACACATCCGTTACGACGGAGCCTGTTGTCCCGGCTACCCCCGTTGCCGTAAAAAGCGACAGCAGGGCTCCGTCGGTAACGGAACAAGATTTAACGTCCGGGCCGGAATCGTCCCATGCCATTTGCGCCGATGCCATGGCCGAGGGTGCCCTCACCTATCCGGACCAGGCTCCGGGATTCGGGCTGATGCAGCGCATGCTGACGGACCTGGCCCTGGCGATCCAGAAGGCTCACCCTGAGGCGGCCGGACAGCCGGCTGGTCAGGTCGAGCTGGCGCGGCATTTTGCCAACGGCACATGGAAGTGGAATTTTGATCTTACCGACGAGCTTGTTCGCCAGATCCTTTTGTCCATCAAGGACGGGCGCAAGCGCCGGTATGATATTCCCCAGATCGACCTGTTCTTCAAGCAGGCCGATGTTCACGAAAGGGCGCCCAATGAAGCTGCGGCCCGTCAGGCCCAGGCCGAGGCTATGCGCCGCGTCCTGAAGGCCTTCACGGCGGATAACCGTTACCTGAAGGCGTTGTCCTCCGGCAAGATCAAGACGGTCTACATGATCGCGGCCGGCGGCGGCGGAGATGCCATGGGCGTTTATTTCGCGGCTCGCGTCCTGTCCGAGTGGATGATCGTGCGCGGCATCCAGGCCCGGATCGTCATTCTGACCTCCAACATCAAGCACAGCGCCGAGAATCCTTACGGCGGTCCGCTGGATATGGATCAGATCAAGGATGCGGCCGGCCGGAGGATCAGGCCGGTCGCGGGAGCGAAACATTTGTATGTGGTCAGACGCGGGCTTTACGTGGATTCGCCGATCATTGATGACAAGCAGCAGAGGTGGGACGATCGCTCCATGCGTGTTGTGCTGGGTGAAGGAGCGGTGCTGGATAAATTTGAGCTGGCCGGGTTTGAATTGCTGATGGCGGATGCCGGCAAGAGCGGCCATGACCTGGCGCAAGATTTCACGCGCATGCTTAAGGCCAGGCAGGAGAAGACCGACGAAGTCTTCGTCTTCGGGATCGATATGGGCGGCGATATTGTCCTTAACGCGTCGTTGGAGAATATGAGCGAGCGGAATCCTGACCGCCTTAAGCGTTCGACAAATACCGATGAGGTTTTCCTTAGTATGTTCGTTTGTCTCAAAAAGAATATGACGGACCGTGTTCTGTTGGGCATTGCGGCCATGGGCGGGGACGGCGAGAGCACCCCGGAGAACCTGTCGCACTGCCAGAATTTCCGCATCCTGGGCAAGATCGATCCGGTGGCGTACCTCAGCGCCAACGACCGGGTGAAATACGCGCTGCGGACACTTATCGAGGGCCTGCCGAGCGAGGTTTCGACGAACT
>JADFXE010000034.1:1526-4799 GCA_015233705.1 Candidatus Omnitrophota bacterium | reverse complement strand
TCTGGGATCCGCGGGAGCTCAGTGATGATGCCCGCTGTAAGATCGCCGGCTGGAGGAAATATTTCCGCAGGAACGGGTGGTTGGGCGGCATTCCGGACGGGCTGCTCAGGAATGCCAGCGTGCTTTTTTCCCAGGCGGAAAAAGATCTGGGGACCGGAACCATACGGGAGGGAACGCGCCAGGAATTGCTGACCCGCGCCTATCCGGTCGTGGTGCTTCTGGATCCCGAGCAGATCGAGAATGCCAAGCAGAACCCGGCCTTCAAGAATGTCAGGGATGACTGGTACAAAAAAGACGAGATCGCTACGGCCTGCAAGATCCAGACCGAGATGACCGATCAATATAATATTATTTCGCGTGCACAGAACGCGGCGAGGATGTTCGTCAAGACGATCATTGCCGAGGCCTATCGCCAGTTCCAGCGGACCTCTGCGCTCGGGTTCCCGGTCTATCTGCAGCTGGAGCTGGACAGGCTCGGCCAGACCAATGTCCCCGGGCCGCTTACCAAGGATATCGTGGCCAAGGTGGCCGATATGATCAGGCATCGTTCGCAGAAGAAGTTCATCAAGACCTACGAAGCCCTGCCCAATAGGGAATACAAGTGGTTCAAGGAGCGCTTCTCCGCGGCGTTCTTCAAGCTGAGACAGCAGCCTCTCGACGGAAGAAAGATCATCGCCGTTGACGCTGTGGCTGGCGCGGGCAAGCGGACCATCGCGCGTGAGTTGGCCCTGGTCATGGATAATTTCATCTATGTGGATACCGGCATGTTCTACCGCGGATTAGCCCAGCAGGCGACCAGGCTTGGCCTGACCGGGCTGGAGCATCCGGAGGTGGCGAAAAAGCTGCTGCGTCAGTGCCGGATATCGTGGGCCCTGAGGCCCTATCGTCTGGAGGGGCGCGACCAGGAAGGGTTTGAGGCACTGGCCACGATCAACGGCACTCCGATCGATGAAAAGAAGTTGCTTGAAGACGATAGCGTGATCCGCAAGGCGGCCCTGCTGGGCAAGCATTTTGACGTGAACCTGAAGATCTTCCAGTTGGTCCGCGAGATCGGCGAAGGGGCCAATGCCGTCGTGGTTGGGCGCAATGTCGGGACCGATATCTTCTCGGATGCCTTCCTTAAGGTCCAGCTGGTCGCTGATCTGGAAGCGCGCGCGGACCGCATTTCCTTCGAGACCAGTGCCAAGAAACGTAAGCGGGCCCTGGACACGATTCATGAGCAGGACTCGAGCGACCGCAAGCGTGATCACGCGCCGCTGCGCCGCGCCGAGGATGCGGTCGTGCTGGACACCACCGGCCGGTCGGGATTTGAGAATGCGCGGATCATCGCGAAGCTGTACAAGGACCGCGTGCGCGCTTCCCGCCGTGCCGCTGGCCGCAAGGACCATTCCCGTCCGCTGCCTGGCCTGCCGGAGGCAGATGCCAAGGTCGTGCAGGCCGAGCTGGCCCGTCATGATTTCAAAGCTTTCCCGATGCTGAAGGAGACTGATGCCGCTGTTGTGCTGGCGGTCAGGACCCTGCGGGCGATGGGCGAGAATGATATGGCAGAGGAGCTTCTGAAGATGGTCCGCGCTAACCGTGTCCGTGCCGGGCCGCTTGGTGGTTTCCTGGCTACGATTACGTTGATCGACGGAAATGAGAATATCGTTCTTTCCAGTGCGTATCCTTCCTTTAATACTTCCCTTGAGCAAGCGCTCAGCCTGATCCACGAGATCGGCGCGGTCAGCAAATATAATCTCACACATCAGCAGAATACAGAACGCGAACAGAAGGCTCTGGAGCGCATCCGGGCGAACATTGCCACGATCCTGGACTGGAGCGCCGAGCGTCAGGTTCTCCCGAGGAAGTTTAATCTCCTGTGGGTTTGCGGGTCACCGGATGTCCAGACCGCCCGTTCTGCGGTAAAGGTATGGCAGAAGAGCACATCAGCGACGGTCTTGGTCACTGGCGGAACAGGCAAGGGCAACGGATTCAGCATAAAGGACAAGAGAGCGTTCCTGACGGACAGAGAATATCAGGAGCTGACCGGTCTGCTGCAGGAGCTTGAACAAAAGAAGAGCAATCGCGGGTTCTGGGCCATGATGGAGAAGCGGTTCGGCATTGTTCGCGGACGCGACAAGGTCAAAGAGGTGAAGCGTGAAGCGCCGCGCCTGGAGACATTGTTGACCGGGCATGAGAAGAACGCGAAGTTCCATGAACTTTACCGGATTGATCCTGAGAAGACGATTGAGGAAAGAGTTGTTCTGCGACTTTTGGATCCGGCCACTCGCGAGGATGCCCTCTTGCCTGAAGCGATCTTTTATTATGCCGTGCTGCGGGCCAACGGCGTTCCGGCCGGGAAGATCATCGTGGAACCGCTGTCTACCACGACCCGGGAGAATATTGATTTCGGTAGGCATATGCTCGCCCTGAATGGGGTTCATCCGGAGACGATTGTCCTGATGCAGCAGGCCTATAATCAGCGCCGGGCGATGGCAACCTTTGCGGGTCAATTGCCGGGGGCCAGGGCCATCAGCTACGGGGCGCATCTGTTTAACGGGGCGGACGGTCTCGCGGAACGTGATCTGCGCGTGATGGATAATGCCCGTCTTGCTTTCTGGATGCAGAAGGCGTTAACGGAAGCCTGGAAATGCGATGCCTATCAGCATGGGAACGACCAGATCCTGGCGCCGCTTGTGATCCCGACGGAGATCAACGTCGCGGCCTACGAGCTGGGCGGGCTTGGGAACGATCTTCCGAAGCTCGCAGAGAACTTTGGCGGCGATATGATCCAAACCCTGCGGGCGGTCACGGCCTGGCAGAAAGAATTGAAGGATAAGCTCAATCAGGACAAGACCCTGGTGCAGATGACGACCTTCAAGGACGACGATCATCCGGACGGGGTTGAGTATCTGCGCGTGATCAACGAGAAGAACGAGTACACCGGCGAGATCCGGCCGCGCGAGCTGTGCCATGCGGACGGCACGCCGCACCGTGCGAATTCCATTCTGGTTTTTGATCAGGATGGCCGCGTCCTGATTCAGGTCCGCAAGAAGAGCAAGCGGGTTTACAAGCGGGCACGCGATGTCTCGGCCGCGGGTCATATGGGTCTTGAGCGCGAGTATGAAGACGGGGCTGTGAACGAGACCAGTGAAGAGGTGTTCAATACACGCCATACGGCGGCGATCGACCGCTCACGCCTGATCCGGATCGGTGCGCCTGGCATCCTGCGCTTTAACCAGCAGTTCTCGGATGAGAAGGGCGTTGTGAAGGAGAACGAACGGAGCAACCTGT
>JADFXE010000034.1:0-1478 GCA_015233705.1 Candidatus Omnitrophota bacterium | reverse complement strand
CGCCTGAGGTGGAGGCTTTGGAGTGGGTATCGCTGGATGAAGAGTTCGCGCGTTACCAGAAGTGGGTGGCGAATGGCCGCAAGCCCATCGGCGACATCAACGCCGGCGATTACAGGGAATATATCGATTACGCCGGTCTGGGTCAGTTCATTTTCTGTGATCCTGATGTCATGGCGCTTTTGAAGGGGACATTACTGCTGCGCGGGATCAAGGTCTTTGGCCAGGAAGCGCTCAATGCGCAGGTGTCTGGCGAAAACAGGACAGCGGTATCTGCTCGCGACAGTGTTTTCGTGAGGTTATTTAAGACGGCGATTAAGGTCTCCTGGATTGTGAGCGGCATTGTCATGGTGGCTTCACTGGCAGCGCTCGCCTTTCACCCGTCGATCGTGATCGCCTTTGCCAAGGTTCTGGCCGAGGCCATTGTTATGTTCGCAATGCTTCTGCTGGTCAATCACTACTTGAAGGGCCGTCCGTATTTACAGATTCTTACCATGGCAGTTGGTATTGTCAGCTTGTCCTTGTTGGTCCATTTCGGCGATGTTGTCAGCGGTTATGGTGAATTTGTCTCTGGATGTGGTTTGCGTTTTTGCTCGGCATTTGCTTCAGTCTGGGTGTCCAAGGCGTTAACTGAAAAAACAACGACTCACAGTGGCAAGCTGGAGGGCGCGTTCCGCTGGGCGCTGTCAAGGGGATTGGTTAGTGGATACTTCACTTATTTTGTTTATTTGAAGTTTATTTCCACCCAGTTTGACGCGGCGATTTTTGGCGTTTTGGCTCCGTATTTGAAGGCCGGGTTTGATTTGACGATCGGGACGTTTCTTATAACGCTTCCCAATCAGATCGCCTTTGGCGCGGCCCTGGGTGAGCAGAGGAGCCTTTGGAAGCAGATACGTCAGTTTGCCAGTTCGGTGTGGGAGCTCTTCCCGGTGAATTTTCTTCTGGTATCCGGCTGCAGTTCTGGGCTGGACGTTGTTTCCGAGTCAGGAGTCTTATCGGGTTGTTCATGCCGTATTAATTCCGATCTGGACAGCTTTATTAGAGTACAAGGTTCGCAAAATTTTCTCAAGGGGTGGGGCTCAAGCGCCCCAGGCCCCGGGCTCAATGAAAACAGTAGCGCCAGAGAAGGCGGATAATTCCGGTCCGTTGCCTGGCATGTCGGGAGCGGAGGCCAAAGCGCCGGTGGGCGCGGCAGCCGCTGATCGGGCAGCCAGGCGCGAGGCTTATTCTTTGGGGCTGCAGGAGCGTCAGGGTGGCTTAAGGGATGCGAGCGTAAAGCGGGCCAAGCGGATCGCCAGCAGTCCTAAATTTTCGCATGATGGTAAAGTTAAGGCAATGCCGTTCCGCGGGACGACTGTGATCGCTTTTGTGCCCAAGAATTCTACGCTGTTCACCCGGCTTAAGGCTGCACAGGAGCGCATGAGGGCTGCTGTTGAAGCGGCTGGCCTATCGCGTTTTGTGGCGTGGCTTAAGCCAGAGCA
>JADFXE010000033.1:11392-11813 GCA_015233705.1 Candidatus Omnitrophota bacterium | reverse complement strand
CGGTCTCCTCGCGGATAAAGTTGTAGACGCCTTTCTTGAAGGTGTCGACGTAGGCATTCCAGATCTGTTCGGGATTCAAGTCAGCTGTCAGCTGTCGGCTGTCAGCAGAAGAGGCCAGGATCGCGCTGTTCTTTTCGGACTGCTGACCGCTGACTGCTGACTGCTGACTATTGTCTGTTGACCATCCCAGTCCTTTCACGCTCTTTTTATTCACGTACGCCCTGGCCAGCAGGCTGGCCTTCATCTTGCGCTTGAACCAGGCCGCGAGGATGAGCGAGTGGTAGATCTGCCTTAAGCCGGCAAAGCTGGCGCCGTCGTTGACTTCCTTCTCCAGGACGGGGATCACGATCTCGCGCAGGATATCTCGGGCGAGGCCTTGGGTTTCGTTGTCATTCCGAGCCCCTTCTGGGCGAGGAATCTC
>JADFXE010000033.1:0-11309 GCA_015233705.1 Candidatus Omnitrophota bacterium | reverse complement strand
TCATCCGGCAGCTGACGATGTAGGCCTTATTGCCGTTGGTGTAGATCCGGGCCTTGTCCGGCGAGATCCAGACCTTGTTGAAGGCGTCAACGGGAATGTCGATGGTCCCGAACTTTTCGTGGGCCTTCTGGTAGACCTCGGCCCAGAATTTTTTGCCGGTGTCGCTGTCCGGATGGAGGAGGGATGCCGTGATCTGCTTGAGTAGATAGTCCTGCGCCAGCAGGTCGCGGCCCATCGTGGTCTGGCCAAAGGCCGGCGCCACGATGCGGTCTTTCTCCAGCGGTGAAAGGTTGACCCACAGGTCGTTCTCAGGCGTTGTCAGCGCGGCGAGAAAATACTTAATTAGGCGCTGGGAAATTGATTTCAAATCTGCTGACTGCTGACTGCTGACCGCGGACTTTTCGGCACTTCCTTTATCTACAATAAACTCAAACCGGTACGGATCCTTCGCGTCCACAATCACACCCTTAAGAAGCGTGGGGGCAAAGTTCGGGCTGGCAAGCGCAGGCAGGGCCGGCACGATGACCTGGGCCAGGGCCGGCGCGGGCAAAAGGGTGTTCGCCAGAAAGGCCAGGAGAAGCACCATTGCTGCTATGCGCTTAAAGGTCTGATTTTTATACGGGATCATACGTGGAGTAAGTATAAAACATGGCTGCTGGCCGTGCCAATGGGCCGGGGCAAGGCGCCTTGATTTTAAAGCGTTTGCTACCAATGACTTAAGGTCGCGAAGAAAGAATATTTTGTTTGCGGCACTTTAATATTATAGAAGTTTTATTTTTATGATAATATATCGGCCATGTCAGAAATGATGTGCCCGCATTGCAGGAACCTTATCTATGATGAAGAGGCGCTGTTGTGCCATTTTTGCGGCAATTCCCTGAATCGTTCGAGTTCCGGATTTCTGGGCAGGATGCGCGGGCCGGTGGGGAAATGGATCTGGATAAGCATCGCGCTTGTGCTCGCGATCAGTTTTATTATCAGTATGTTCTAAAAGGAAAGATATGCCGTACACAACCAATGACATCAAGCGGATCGAGGACAAGT
Organism: Candidatus Omnitrophota bacterium; assembly: GCA_015233705.1. Next base: position 10,265 of record JADFXE010000033.1, on the reverse strand, counting down.
GGCAGAAATACTGGGCAGAGAAGAAGATTTTTCGCGCCGAGGCGGATGGCAAAAAGGAGAAGTATTACGTCCTTGAGATGTTCCCTTATCCGTCGGGCAAGATCCACATGGGTCACGTTCGCAACTACACCATCGCGGATGTGATCGCCCGTTACAAGATGATGCGCGGTTATAATGTCCTGCATCCCATGGGCTACGACGCCTTTGGCCAGCCGGCGGAGAACGCGGCGATCAAGCGCGGCGTGTCGCCCGGCGAATGGACTTACAAGTGCATCGACGACATGCGTTCCGGCCTGCGCAAGATGGGTTTTTCCTACGATTGGGACCGGGAGCTGGCGACGTGCGATGCCTCCTACTACAAGTGGAACCAGTGGATCTTCATCAAGATGTTCGAGAAGGGCCTGGCCTACAAGAAGGGCTCGCCGGTCAACTGGTGCCCGTCGTGTCAGACCACGCTTGCCAACGAAGAGGTCATCAACAATGCCTGCTGGCGCTGTAAGAACGAGGTGGTGCAGAAGGATCTTGAGCAGTGGTATCTGAAGATCACGCATTATTCCGAGCCGCTGTTGGCGGACCTGAAGAAGCTCAATGACTGGCCGTCGCGGGTCGTGGCCATGCAGGAGAACTGGATCGGCAAGAGTTTTGGCGCGGATATTTATTTCAAGGTCAAAGGTTCGGGGGATGTGATCACGGTCTTCACGACGAGGCCTGACACCATTTTCGGTGCGACCTATGTGACGCTGGCGCCCGAGCATCCTCTGGTTGCGAAGCTGTCCAAAGGCACGCCGCAGGAAAAGGCGGTCGCGGCGTTCGTTGAGAAGGCGGCCAATACCTCCAAGTCGCTGCGCATGTCGGGTGAGGATCGCAAGGAAGGCGTTTTTACCGGCGGATATGCGGTAAATCCTGTTAACGGCGAGACCATTCCGGTCTGGATCGGCGATTATGTTCTTATGGAGTATGGCACTGGCGCGATCATGGCGGTGCCGACGCACGATCAGCGTGACTTCGAGTTCGCCCGCGAGCACAAACTGCTGATGCGCGTGGTCATTCAAGACCCAGCAAGCGCGGGGGCAACACCGGAGACCATGACCAAGGCTTTTGAGGAAACCGGCGCGCTTGTGAATTCCAAACAATTTGACGGCCTGCCGAGCGAAGAGGCCAAGAAGAAGATCTCCGAGTGGATGGAGGCCAACAAGATGGGCCGCGTGTCGGTCCACTGGCGTCTGCGCGACTGGCTCATTTCCCGTCAGCGTTACTGGGGCGCGCCGATCCCCATGATCTATTGCAAGACCTGCGGCATCGTTCCGGTGCCGGAGAAGGATCTGCCGGTCGAGCTTCCCAAGGACGCGCCGATTACCGGTGAAGGCGGCAGTCCGCTGGCCAAGGTCAAGGCCTTTGTTGAGGTCAAGTGCCCCGAGTGCGGCGCTGATGCCCGTCGGGAGACGGATACCATGGCGACTTTCTTCGATTCGTCGTGGTATTTCCTGCGCTATTGCGACGCCCACAATGACCAGAAGATCTTTGATCAGGGCAAGGCCGCCTATTGGATGCCGGTCGATCAGTATATTGGCGGGATCGAGCACGCGATCCTGCATTTGCTGTATTCGCGCTTTTTCACCAAGTTCCTCAAGGACCTGGGGCTGGTCAGTTGCGATGAGCCGTTCACGCGGCTGCTCACGCAGGGCATGGTGCTCAAGGAAGGCGAGGTCATGTCCAAGTCCAAGGGCAATGTTGTTGACCCGGATGAGGTCATCAGCCGGTTCGGCGCGGACACGCTTAGGATGTTCATCCTCTTTGCCGCTCCGCCGGAGGATCAGCTGGAATGGAACCCGGCCGGGCTCGAGGGTAACTGGCGTTTTCTGAACCGTGTCTTTTGCGCGCTGGAGAACAGATATAAGTCAGCGGGCAGCAGTCAGCTGTCAGCAGACGATGAGGATAAGAAACTTGAGTTTGAACGTAACGCCGCGATCAAGAAGGTCACCGAGAGCATGGAGGGCGGGTTCAAGTTCAACACAGCGCTTTCCGCGGTCATGGTGCTCATGAATGCGGTGGACAAGTATCAGGTCCCCGAGGGTGCGCAGGCTAAGCAGGCGCTCTTGAATAAATCGCTTGAGACGGTTCTTCTTCTCATGGCGCCGTTCGTGCCGCATTTTGCCGAGGAGCTGTGGGAGATGATGGGAAAGACTGAAGGTCAGCTGTCAGCCGTCAGCCGTCAGCCGAGCGCGGCCTTCGAGCCCTGGCCGAAATTTGATGAGTCAGCGCTCAAGACTGACACGGTCAAGATCGTGGCTCAGGTTAACGGCAAGGTGAGGGGTGAGTTCACGGTCCCGCGCGATGCCAATGAGGCGCTCCTGCGTCCGATCGTGCTCGCTGATGAATCGGTCCAGCGCCATATCGCTGGCAAAGAGATCCGCAAATTCATCGTCGTGCCGAACAAACTTGTGAGCATTGTTGTTTAGCAAAATAGTTGAAGTCGGGGCTTTGCTTTGACGGTTTTGAACCCGCATTTCTCAATAGGAATTATGGCATGCGGGATAACCCCGGCTTTTCTTGACGAGAACACTGTGGAAGCCGACGATTTTTCATCCGCACAATTTTGTGCAAGCGGCATCGTCGACAAAATTGTGCTACTGAAAAATCTGGGTTAAAAGAGTTTTTGGTCTTCACTTTTTACGGGAGGTGCTTATGGTTGTAAGTTTGCGTGACATTGCTCAAATGATCGATCATTCGCTCTTGCATCCGACGATGACGGATGCGGAAATAGCAGCCGGCTGCCAAATTGCCGTAAAGCACGGCGTTGCGACCGTGTGCGTGAAGCCATATTCGATCCCCCAGGTTAAGCCCTTGCTCAAGGGATCATCGGTCCTGATCTGCGCGGTCGTGGGTTTTCCGCACGGCAACAGCATGACCTCGGTGAAGCTTCGCGAGACGCAGGAGGCGCTTGAGGCCGGTGCCGCCGAGATCGATATGGTTGTCAATATCGGCAAGGTCAAGAGCGGCGCGTGGGATTATGTTAAAGCCGAGATCGAGTTTCTTCAGAAGGCCTGCGCCAGGAAGAGCGCGGCGCTGAAAGTTATCTTTGAGAATGATTTTCTGACTGACGCTGAAATCATCAAGTTGTGTGAGATCTGTAACGATGTTCGTCCGGCTTTTGTGAAGACTTCCTCCGGTTACGGTTTTGTGAAACTCCCGAGCGGTGACTACAACTACAAGGGCGCGACTGAAGCGCAGGTGCGACTGATGCGCCAGCATTGCGCGGCGTTTATCAGGATCAAGGCAGCCGGTGGCATTCGCACGCTGGATGATCTTTTGAAATTCCGCGAGCTCGGCTGCACACGGATTGGCGCAACCGCGACGGAAGCGATCATGGAAGAGGCGAAGAAAAGAGGATTTTAACATAGGCGACTCATGCTTAGGCTGGGCTAAAAGGAGGATTTATGGACAGGGTCAATATTGGCTGTGGTCAGACGCCGACGGCGGGTTGGAAGAATTTTGATAATTCATTAAGCGTTCGACTTGCTCAATGGCCCTTATTGGTGTCGGCTCTTAAGAAAATGAGGGGGCTGAATAAGGGGCAACAGGAATTTATAGGGTTTGCAGAAAAGCATCAGATTGGCTATGCGGATGCCGTTAGACATATTCCGTTAAGAGACCAATCTGTTGAAGTGTTGTACACGTCACATATGTTGGAGCATCTTTCTGAAGCAGAAGTTGGTGTCTTCTTGAGAGAAAGCCAGCGGGTATTATGTCCGGGAGGGATAATAAGAATTGTTGTTCCTGACTTAAAATGGCTCGTTGAACAGTACGTGACATCTGGAGATGCGGATGAATTTATTCGAGAGACTTTATTGTCTGCGCCAATGCCGCGATCTTTCTTGGCGCGGATAAAATACTTTCTCGCTGGGCAGAGGAATCATCAATGGATGTACGACAGCACATCGTTATGTCGTGTTTTGGCCACGGCTAGTTTTTCTGATCCTCGGGTTATGGAGGCCGGGACAACGAGGATTTCTAATCCGGGAGCATTAGATCTTTCTGAGCGTTCTCCTGGGAGTGTTTACGTTGAGGCCGTTAATCTTTGATGGATTGGGATTCGCCAATGCTTGGTCGACGGAAGCGATCATGAACGAGGCGAAAAAACGGGGAATGGCATGAGAAAGTTTTGGGCCTTTTGTGTTGTGATCGTGGCCTTGGCGGGCGTCGGCGGGAATGTATCGGCGCAGACGTTGGCAACGCTGTCGGAGTCCAATAACCAGTTTGCCTTTAATCTTTATCAGCGTTATGCGGCCAGGGGCGGCAATGTCTTTTTCTCGCCGTACAGCCTGGCAACGGCGCTGGGCATGACATACGAAGGCGCGCGCGGTAAGACGGCGGATGAGATGCGCACTGTCCTGGGTTTTTCCGCTGATGATGCGGCGCGTCGTGCTGCGACATCGGAGATGATCGGACGGCTGAACGTCGAGGATCCGCTGTTCGAGCTGACGATGGCCAATGCCCTGTGGGCGCAGAAAGGTTTTTCGTTCCTGCCGGATTATCTGAAGATGGTCAAGACGGTTTACGGTGGCGAGGCGCGCAGCTTGGATTTTTTTGCTGATGCCGAGAATTCACGGATCACGATCAACAGTTGGGTTGCCGAACAGACCCGGGACCGCATTAAGGATCTTCTGCCTGAACGCAGTCTGAATTCCTCAACGCGTCTGGTGCTGACGAACGCGGTGTATTTTAAGGGGCAGTGGCAGACGGCCTTTGACAAGTCCCAGACCACCCTAAGCGCATTTTGGCTCTCGCCGGAGACTTTCAAGGACGTGGCCATGATGCATAAGCTCGATAGCTTCGCGTACGGTGAGAATGATGCGGCGCAGTTCCTGGAGCTTCCTTATAAGGGTGATGAGCTGTCCATGATCGTCATTCTTCCCAAAGACAGGACGGCGGCCGCGCTTGCGGCCGGGGCCTGGCAGGTCAAGATGGCGCCGGAGAAGGTGAGCGTATCTTTGCCAAGTTTTGAATTTGGAGAAGGATCAGAGCTGAGCGATGATCTGAAAGCTTTGGGCATGGCGAGTGCTTTTGGTCAGGGAGCCGACTTTTCCGGAATGACCGGCAAGCCGGATCTATATATCGGAGCGGTGTACCATAAGGCGTGGATCAAGGTCAATGAAGAGGGAACCGAGGCTGCCGCCGCGACAGCGGTAACGATGGAAGATAAGGCGGTGTTTTTAGAAGAGGCTCCACCCAAGGTCTTTTACGCGGACCGGCCGTTCATTTTTATGATCCAGGACCGCCGTTCCGGCCAGATCCTGTTCATGGGCCGCGTCACGGACCCGGCAGCGCAGTGAGGCGGTGATCCGCCAGTACTCTGGCGAAGGACGCGGCTATGGAAGAGTGCCGCCGCCGGCGCGCAGAATGTTAGACAAGTTGTCTAACATATGTTATGCTTTTCGCTAGGAGGATGACAATATGGTTGCCATCAATGTCAGGGAGTTGACGCATCATTTCGCGAAGTATCTGGGGAGCGTTAAGAAGGGCGAGCGTTTTGTGATCATGGAGCGCGACAAGCCGGTGGCTGAGATCATTCCCCACTGGGGAGCGGAAAAGACGCAGGGTTGGAAACGGAAGATCAAGCGTGTGAAATTGAAGGGTCCCGGGCTTTCGGCCTCAGAAATGGTCATCAAGCTGCGCCAGGAGGAACGGTTTTGAGATTGTTCGTCGACACGTCCGCGTTCGTCAAAAGATATATTGAAGAGACCGGAACAGCAGAGGTTGAGCGTCTTTTGGGCGATGCCGGTGATGTGGCCTTTTCTCCGCTTGTGCGTGTCGAGGTTTTTCATGTTTTGCGTCGCCACCGTCTGGAAGGAAGGCTGACGCTTGCGGCGTTCCGTCTTATTTGGCCGCAGATCGAGCAGGATCTGCGGGCAGCGCATATTGTTCCGTGGAGTGCCGATGTGGAAGCCGAATCGATCAGGGTCCTTGACCGGTTTACCTTGCGGTCCCTGGATGCCATTCATGTGGGAGCCGCTGTGTTGTGGGACGCTGATGGGTTCCTGACAGCGGACAAGAAATTGATGTCCTGCGCCAAAGATATCTTTAAGCATTCTTTTCTGGTCTGACCATGAAATTCATTGCTGACTTGCATATCCATTCCCGTTACTCTCGCGCCACGTCCAGCGACCTGTCGCCGGAGAACCTTTGGCTGTGGGCCCAGCGCAAGGGCCTGCAGGTCGTGGGCACCGGCGACTGCATCCATCCGCAGTGGCTCGATGAAATCGCAGAAAAACTGGAACCGGCCGAGGCCGGATTCTTTCGTCTGAAAGACAAGTTTACCGGCGTACCGGCCCGGGAGGTTCCTGCCTCCTGTAAGGGTGAGGTGCGTTTCATCCTGTCGACCGAGATCTCCTGCATTTACAAGAAAGGCGACAAGGTCCGCAAGGTTCACAACGTCGTCATTTTCTCCAGCCTGGAGGCGGCCCGCAAGTTCCAGAAGAAGATCGATGCTATCGGCAATATCAAGTCCGACGGCCGGCCGATCCTGGGACTGGATGCCAAAGACCTTCTGGCGATCAGCCTGGAGTGCGATCCCAAGACGCTTTTCATTCCGGCGCATATCTGGACGCCGTGGTTCTCGGTCCTGGGTTCCAAAAGCGGTTTTGATTCGATCGAGGAGTGTTACGAGGACCTGACCAAACATATTTATGCGCTCGAGACCGGCTTGTCGTCGGATCCGGTCATGAACTGGCGCCTGAAGGAACTCGACCCGTTCGTTCTCGTGTCTAACTCCGACGCGCATTCAGCCTCCAAGCTGGCGCGCGAGGCGAACATCTTTGATTGTGATTTCTCCTACGACGGTATTTTTCGCGCGCTGTCGGAGAAGAAAGACCAGGGATTCAAATCCACGATCGAATTCTTCCCAGAGGAAGGCAAGTACCATTTCGACGGACACGCGGCCTGCAAAGTCAGGCTCCATCCCAAAGAGACGATCAAGAACAAGGGTCTGTGCCCCTCGTGCGGCAAGCCGGTGACGGTCGGCGTCATGGCGCGCGTCGAGGAACTGGCGGTGAGGCCTGAAGGCGAGAAGGCACCGCGTTCGCGGCCGTTTTTCAGTCTGATCCCCCTGGAGGAGGTCATTGCCGAGGCCAGGGACGTGGGCAAGGCCTCCAAGCAGGTCCAGGCCGTGTATCTTGACATGCTCACCCGTCTGGGGCCGGAGCTGAAGATCCTCATGGATTTTCCGTTGAAAGAGATCCAGGCCGTCGGCGGGGATGTTCTGGCCGAAGGGATCAAGCGGATGCGTGCCGGGAAAGTGTCGATCGCGGCCGGCTATGACGGCGAGTTTGGCACGGTCAAGATCTTCGGCGAAGGTGAGCGCAAGCAGATCGAGGGGCAGATTGAATTATTTTAGAAAGTCAGCAGTCAGCTGACAAATCTGCTGACGGCTGACTGTTGACAGCTGACTTCAGGAGTTTCCGTGCACAGTTTTCTTGATTCCAATTTGTTCACCTACGGCATCCTTCCGGCGCTGATATTTGCGGCGCGGATCCTGGACATGTCGCTCGACACCCTGCGCATCATGATGATCGGCCGGGGCCGCAAGTTCACGGCCTCCGTTCTGGGGTTTTTTGAAGTATCGATCTGGCTTCTGGTCGCACGCCAGGTCATTGCACATCTGCCCAACGTCGCTTGCTTCTTTGCCTATGCCGGCGGGTTCGCGACCGGAAATTACGTCGGGATGTGGATCGAGGAGCGGATGGCCTCCGGCGCGCAGATCATCCGTATCATGGTCAACAAGAACGGCAGGGAGATCGTCGCGGCCCTGCAGAAGAACGGCAACGGCGCCACCATCATGTCCGGCCACGGCGTTGAAGGCGCGGCTGACATCATCTTTTCGATCGTCAAGCGCAGGGACGCCAAGTCGGTCATCAATCTTATTAAGAGCGTGCGGTCCGATGCCTTTTATACACTCGAGGATATCCGCGAGGTCGGCGGCGGTTTCTTCCCGGCATCGCAACAGCGCCGTTCGCTCACTTTCTTCAAGAGGAAGTGATGGCTTCAGCGCCAGCGGCACTTAATGTCGAGCAGCGTTCGGCCGTTGATCATGACGGCTCGCATCTTCTTATCGTCGCCGGACCCGGCACCGGCAAGACCAAGACCCTGACGCATCGCATCCAACGCCTGACGCAGGATCTCCAGCCCACAGAAAAGATCCTGGCCATTACCTTTACCAACAAGGCAGCTGATGAGATGTCCCGGCGCCTGCGCGAGCTGGGTGTTGATCTCAAGTCGCAGGTCGAGGTCGGGACGTTCCATGCCTTCAGTTTGCGTCTTCTCCGTTGTTATGCCGACCGTTTGAAATTCCCGCTGACCTTTTCCATTGTCTCGCCAGACGAGATCGAGACGCTGGCGAAAGATTTCTGGCCTGAGCGTTCCCGGGCTGAGCGCGGCCGCATCCTCAAAAAGATCGCTGACTGGAAAGCGACTGCTGACACAGAGACGGCTGATCCCCAGATCAGTGCTTTTCGCCAGATGTTGCGCGACAAGTCCTTGGTCGATTTCGATGATATCCTGCGCGATGCGGTTCTCCTGCTGCGGGATGAGGCGGATATTCGCGCACAGGTCCGCCGGATGTACCGTTTTATCCTGGTTGATGAGTTTCAGGATGTGAGCGCGGTCCAGGAGTCGCTTCTGCGGGAACTTGTCGGCGACGGCGTTCAGCTGACCGCGATCGGTGACCCTAACCAGGCGATCTACGGCTTTCGCGGGAGTGACGTGGGATTTTTTCATTCGTTCGTCCGCACATTCTCGCTGGCAAAAGTCCTTGAGCTGTCCCGCAATTACCGCTCCTGCGGCAATCTTCTGGAGGCGACTGGTCAGGTGATTGGGAAGGGCGCCCGTTTTCCGGTCTCGGAATTGATAGCCGAGATCCATGCCAAAGGGCTGTTGAAGATCCACGCCTGCGTCACGGACAGGGCGGAGGCCGAATATATCGCACACTCGATCGAAAAGATCGTCGGCGGCACAAGCAACTTTTCGCGTAACTCCGGCCGCGTGACGGAAGAGGCGGCGGTGCGGTCGTTCGCCGATATCGCGGTCCTCTACCGGTTGAACGCGCAGGGCCGCTCGATCGCCGAGGCGCTGTCCCGGCTGGGCGTGCCGTATCAGGTTTCCGGCGACAAGGCGCTGAAGCTGAGTTCGGAAACCCGCGCAGCGCTCAAATCGTCCGCGTCCGCCGCTGGTCCGCTGGCGGCGCTCATGGCGCTCAGGAAGAAAGACGCTGCACTGAACGAACATTGGGAGTATTTTCAGGCGATCGCCAAAGAGGCGGCGACTGTCGCTGAATTCCTCGACGTCCTGGCGCTGCAGACGCCGGAGGATTGTTATTTGGCCAGGGCCGAAAAGGTTTCGCTGATGACGCTTCACGCGGCCAAGGGCCTGGAGTTCCCGGTCATCTTTATCGTCGGTTGCGAGGAAGGGCTTCTGCCGCTGGACCTGGAATTCTTTTCCTCGGACCTTGAGGAGGAACGCCGGCTGTTTTACGTCGGCATGACGCGGGCCAGGGAGGAGCTGTACTTGGTTCGTGCGCACAGGCGCCTCATTTACGGCCAGACCGCTGAGCTGGCGCCGTCGCGCTTTCTCGCCGATATCGAGGAGGAACTCAAGGCCTACGAGCAAGAAAAGGCCCGCAAGTTCCACCGCGATCCGGAGCGGGATCAGATGAAGTTGTTTTGATCTTTTGACAACCCGCCGTTTCCTTGATATTATTCTGACACCTTCCATGCCTTTCCCGCCCCGTCAGGAGCATTGCCCGGGGTTGTATGATCCACCTTACTCAGCAGGAGCGTCAGGTCTTTCTTTTTGTCGGCCTGGTCATTGTTGCCGGATTGGGCCTTGACCTGTCCCTGAAAGGCCATGGGGACCGGGTCAGGGTCCTTCACATCCTCGATGATCCATCCTTTTTTCCCCGCGTGAATGTCAATACAGCATCTTTCGAGGATCTCGTTGCGCTGCCGCGGATGAATCCAACGACGGCGCATGCGATTATTGATTATCGTAAAGCGAACGGACCGTTCAAGACGCTGGAAGACGTGCGCATAGCTGCCGGCATATCCAAAGGAAAGTGGCGGAGGCTGGAGGGGTGCTTGAAAGTGAATCGGCAGTCTGGAGTCAGCGGTCAGCAGTCAGCTGTCAGCAGAAAATAAGAAGACAATTTGGGTTAATGCTTTCAGCGGCTGGGACGGCTTATTCGCTCAAATCGCCCGCCCATTTCCTGGAAGATT
>JADFXE010000001.1 GCA_015233705.1 Candidatus Omnitrophota bacterium | reverse complement strand
GAAGCGTACAAATGCCGTTAACAAGCTCAAGTGAAACCGTATGCTCGAATTCACAGGCAATGTCCTCGACCTCGCCGCCGCCCAAAACATCAACCACCAGGCGCTCGGCCAGCCGGTGCGCCCGAATTAACTGAGTAGCCCTGACTTCACCATCGGCGGTCAATTTGATGCTACCCGTCTCCGGGATACGCTCGATCAGGCCAAGGCAAGAGAGCTCCTCAATGACCTTGGAATCAAAAGCCCGCTTCATAGCCTTCTTCAAAAAATCGATCGAAGTCTCGCTCTGCTCTTTCATATACCAGAGCTGTTCGATGTGTTCATCCTGCTCTTCATTCCTTTTTATAGCCATACCCGCTCCACAACCTTTCCTGTCCCCAGGGCCAAGACCGCAAACAGCATCAAGGCCAAAGCCGATGGAGACGATGAAACTTTTGTTCTAACCGCAGCCAGGAACGCTACCGGCCTGCGCCATATTTCGTCTTGAATATCACTGACACCGGCCGACGCGACATTGCTCGCCGCAGCTGCACTCGACAAGGCGCCGATCTCAACCAGCCAGGATTTCCACTCGGTCCGATCCCTGTCGCTCAACATCTGGACATGCGACGGCCGCTCGAACTGCGCTACCTGGACCTTCCATCCGCTGTTAAGAAGCAGCTCATCCTGCATCTCCAGGTGATCCTCGGTCAGGCCTTTGACAAATATCCGGCTCTCATAATCCGTGATCTGAGCTTCCTTGTCATTGAGCTGGATGCCAAAAGCCGTGCCCCGGACACCGGCGATCGCCACCGGCGTGCGGATATTGAAGGCCGAACCTTTCTCCAGACTGTCCAGCTTGAGCTTGATCTCGCCTTTGTCCATGAACAGCGTTGTCTTCTTCTCGATGCGGGCGCTTTCAAAGACGACCCTGGAGTTAGCGCCGATCCGCATGACATCCTTCAAGATATCATCATAAGCTACTTCGACAAAAGCGCCTTCACTGGTAATGATCTTATCCTTGGGATTCAGCAGAGCGCCCACGCTGGCGTCCATAGTCTCGCTGCCGCGCTCGATGGTGACATGCCCCTGCAGACGCACGATGCGCGCACGGTCCGGCGAGTCATTGGTCAAAAAATTGGCTGCCAAAAGGATCGCCAAGAGTGCGCCCCCGATCATAAGGACAAGGGACTGCCTGTCCGCGAACCAGTTTCCGGTAGTGGCCGGATGTTGCATGGAGTGTTTCCTTCGAATGATCGTCTACTAGAAAATCAAGCGTGAAAAATCAGGACCAAGGCCCAATTCAATGCCCCGACCAGGAGAAACGACGAAAGAAAGATCAGCACAGTCATCGAGACCGCGGTCTTCCAGCCCATTTCCCGGCCAATGGCAATGACATTGGCCACACAGGGAAAAGAGATCGTCGTGACAACCACCGCGACAATGGATTGAACATAACTGAGTGATCCTGCGTCCACCATCTTGAGGATAAGACCGGCGGCCGCTTCACGTCGTGCAAGTGCGAGAAGAAAAACATCAATGATATCCTTGGGCAATCCCATCCAGCCCACGACCATGGGGGTCATGGCCTGTTTGGTCAGGGACAAAAGACCGCTTTTGTCAAAGGCGAACAGGCCGATCGCTGACAACAAAAAGATCGGGAACGCCTCCTTGAGAAAATCCACGATGCGGTGATAGGTCTTGCGAAAGACCGCCCTCATGCTCGGAAAACGCATGGGCGGGATCACCTGGATGAAATAGCTTTCTTCTTTGCCTTTGATCATCATGTTAAGGAGCATCCCCGCCCCTACCTCGCAAAGGACCAGAACCCCGAAGACGATCAGAAAAGCGCTCAAGCCAACGCGCGCCAGAATAGCCATAGAAATGCCGAGCTGGGCAGAACAGGGAATAGCAAAGGCGATCAGGAATGTTGCAATGAACTTTTCCTTGGGCACCGTGAGCCCCCGGGTGGTCAGGGTGGCCATGGTCTTGCAGCCGAATCCCAAAACAAGAGAGGTGATCGCGTTGCCCGGGATCCCGATCTTTTTAAAAAGCCGTTTGGAAAAAACCGTGAAATTCGTGATGTACCCGCTGTCCTCAAAACAGCCGAAGATAAAAAAGAAAACAGACAGGATCGGAAGAACCGTACATATCGCGTTAAAGATACCGATCGTCAGAATGCCGTGATTGCCGATCAAAAGATCATTCCAGAATAGCGGCAGCGCCAAGGCGCTGATCGCCCCGGTCACAGGCTTCACGATAAGGAAGTTGATAAAGGTGTCCAAAGCGCCCGAGACGTACACCACGCCTAAATACACAACCGCCATGAGCGACAAGAAGATTGGTATCCCCAAAAAAGGATCCCGGCTGGCCTGGGTAATATGGTGAGAAAACCCCTGGTAGGTTATCTTTTGCTTCCTGACGACCGCGGCCGTCAGTTGATCAACCCAGCGGCTGCGCCTGTCGACAAGCACCTGGCGCATGTTCCCTTTGATCTGACGACGGGACTTGTTGACCTCCATGCGCACAAGAGCCGTTCGCTCCTTGCCAAATCTCCTCTCTAGATACTTCTCCACGAAAGAATCGCCCGACAAAAGAAGGAGCGCAATCTTGTGCTTGAATTCCAAGTCGAACGGCAATTCCGCCGCAAGTTCCGTAATGCAGCTTTCGATGCGATAACCGTACTTGACATTCAGAGTGCTCCGGCGCGCCTTAATGATCGCATCTTTCAGCTCTTCCTTGCCCAGACCGCGCAGGGCGATCGACTCAACGACCGGAACGCCGAGCGTCCGCTCCAGCTGGGCGGAATCGATCCAAATCCCCTTGCGCGCCGTTTCGTCCATGGAATTAAGGACCACGACCATCGGTATCTCCAACTCCAGAAGCTCGGCGGTAAGCAAAAACGATTGTTTATGCTGGCTGGCGTCAATGCACTGAACAATGACATCCGGCGCTTCCGCCAGGATCATGTCACGGACCGCGATCTCTTCCTCGGAATGAATATACAGGCAGTGCAGGCCCGGCGTATCAATGATCTCGTAAAGATGATCCTTGATCCGAGTGACCGTCCGTTTCATCTCGATGGTGGTGCCGGGATAATTGGCGACAATGTTGTATTCGCCGGTAAGGTTATTGAAGATCTGGGTTTTTCCAGTATTAGGAAGGCCGACAATAGCGACTTTTCTCATCTTCGCCATGTCGGGCAAACTACTAACAAGATTCTGCTGATTTTCCGTTCGACTAACGGGCATTGTGTTCCCCAAAAAGCATCTTTGAAAACAGCGACGGGTGCTGCTCTTTTGCTTTTCGTTTTGACGACGACTCCTCGGCCTGCGGCTCCGCGACCTGATCGATCATTTCAACAGGCACCGATTCCTCGGTCGCTTCTGACTTAACGACTTCATCAACCGCAACCGGCTGTTCATTATTCACCGGCTCAGCCTTGTTCTCAACCGCAGGCGCAGAAGGCGCAACAACAGCGGCCGCAAAATATTTCTTCTTCTTGTCAACGCCGACCCCGCGCAGGTGGAACGTGATCTTGAAACCTTTCCACTCAAAAACGCGTCCCAGTTCAGCCTCGAGCACCTTCTCGATCTCGTTCAGTTCTTCGTAAATCGATGAAACGCCATCCAAACCAATGGCAATAAGAATCTCGACATCCTTCTTGCCCGTATGTTCAAATTCCACGCTGACATCTGACGCGCAGGGATTCTGCTCAATGATCTGCAGAATAAAATTCCTGACCGCCTTCTCCGGAATGCTCAGCGGCTTGCCGTCTTTCTCAACATCAATGACATGCGGCGCCGGCCTGGTGCGGGAAGATAAAACCAGAAGAATGAATCCCAGCGTGACAAAGAAAGCGCCCACACCCAAAATGGATGTAAGCGCCTTGGGCGTAGCCATTAAAGTGTTATATGCGGCCAGCAGCCTGTCCGAAGGAAGCCGCCCCAATCCGACCGCAACAAGCACAAGTCCTTCCAGCATGCAAAACGCGGAAGCGACCATCATAAAAACCTTGATCAGCAATGATTTCATCGAAACACCGTCCTCCTAGAGATTAAAAAGCAGATCGCGACAGGAAACAGGGGTCTTCAGTTTTCCCTTCTTCCGCTCGATCCTTTCTTCGATGGCCTTGGCCATTGTCTTGAGATCTTCTTTAATACGTTTCCCATCGCCGGAACCAAGCTTGTACTTGGCCCCCAGGGACATGATCTTGACCATCTCGGGAAAAGTCACTTCCTCGCAGATCTGATGAATGTCCTCTTTCAGGATAGCATCAACATCAAGCGCACTCAGTTCGCGGGTCAGCGGCGAATTCTTGTCCAGCTTCCTGATGCCCTCGCGGGCAGTATCGTTCAGAAAGGAAGCCATCTGCTTCTTGAATTGTTTTATCATCATATCCGGATGCCGGATTTTCCAAAGTCTTTTTTGAAAAATTTGCTAAGGTGCGGTATAAAATGCAACTTCGATCGATCCAATCCAGCGGCCTAGCGCTTGATCGGCAAAAACCCTTCCATCTCACCTTCGCCAATAAAGATAATGCCCTTCTTCTTCCTCAGTCCGCGCATATAAACGATCTTCGCATCTTTCTCCGGCGGCGCCTTGGCCAAAAGGTCCTGGAACTGCTGCAAACTAGTAATATCTTTAGTATTGAACGAAAGAAGGATATCTCCCTCCTGCAAACCAGCTTTTTCAGCCCAGGAACTGCCCATCACACCTGTAATCTTGACCTTGCCGCCGCCAACCTGAATCGCCTCAACGCCCATAATCTTGATGAGCACCGGAACATCCTGACCTGCCGTGATCGGCGGAGCGCCGGCCATGGCTGCCTGCTGCATCCCGGCCTGGCCCTGGTAAGGATAATATCCCTGCGCCCCTGCCTGCGGCAACGGACAGTTCGCGCCACCCGGATAGGCCGCTTGCTTGAACATGTCAGCGGTCCTGATCTCATGCAAAGCATCCTGGGACACATCCTGCACGGTATTATTAGAGAAGATCGCAATCAGGAGAACAATAAGAAATCCGATGCCAAATAAGCCGATGATATATTCTTTCTTCATAGGATCCCTTTCTAAGACGCATGCCAGCGCCAAGTATCCCGAGCCTACTCTTTCGCCCCGGGAGTTTTGTTATCTTTATTCTCTTTCTTCTCAGTCAACCAGAGGGAATCTGTGCTCTGCCCCTCATACCGCCCTGAAACGTAAACTGCATGGCGGACCTTCACTATAGGCTCCTTACCATTCAACAGATCTTCCCTGGTGCTGTAACAGGAGAACGTGGTCACATCATCCGTTGAATCAGTGCTTACTGGCCCGGAAACACCGGCCAGTCCCTGCACAAATCCCTGGGCAGCCCCACTGAGCATCTGCCTTGATAAAGCAACCTTTTTAGTCTGTTCCACCACAACGGACACATCGTCAACCATGGGGATCGCAGGATCACGCTCCAAAGCGCGCATGGCATTGAGAGCATACTCTTCCTCAATAGCCGGGTCTAGGTTCAGCTTAATAATGAGTGTGCGCGCATTGCCCAAATTAAGGACAACCATTTCCTTGATACTCCCCTTGCCAGCGAGTGCCGTCTCAATTCTCGGAGTAAGATGGGATGCGTCATTGCTCGGGAGCGGGGACAGACTGCAGCAACCCGACGACACAAGAGCCAACGTCGCTGCCAACAGAATTTTTTTCATTCCGATCTCCTTCTGAGCTTTCAGCTATCAAGCTTCAGCCCTCAGCAGCTGTCAGCTTCTGATAGCTGACGGCTGGTAGCTGCTGGCTCCGATTACACAAAGAATAATTTGATCGCCAGGACCACCAGAATGACCACGAACAGATACAGCGTGACCTTGGTGTTCAGCTTGGGCGCGATACGCGCGCCAAGCTGAGCGCCGGCGATGACGCCAACACCCATCCACATGGCTTCACCATAACAGACATTGCCCAAAAAGACGTGCGGCAACAGCGCGATCGCGCAGGTCAAAAGCGTGACAAAGTGGCTCGTCGCGGTCGCAATATGCGACGGATATCTCAAGAGGAATATCAGGATCGGCACCTGGAACACGCCGCCGCCGATACCAAGAAATCCGCAAAAGAATCCCAACAGCAGGTTCATCGCGATACCAAGCTTGTCGTTCGAATAAAAATCATACTTAACGCCAAAGCTGTCCGTAAACCTGACCCGGCGGTATCCTTCGGCCTTGGCCACCTTGAGAAGTTCCTGTTCCTGAGCATCGGTTTTGTCCACCCGACCGACGCTGAAGATCGTATAAACAGAAAGGAAGATCAGAAAGACACCAAAGATGACATTGAAGAAACTCAGGTTAACCAGATGATGCGTGAAACTTGATATCAGAGCACCGGGCATAGCCGCCAGCGTGAACTGCAGACCGCCCTTATAGTCGATTCGCTTTTGCATGGAATAACCGAGACAGCCAGAGCCGGCATTCAAAAAGACGATAAAAAGTGACGTGGCCACCAGAAGTTCATTCTCCCAACCGTAAAAAAATACCAGCAGCGGCAGGATGATCGGACCGCCGCCAATACCGACAATGGTCCCGTAACATCCGATCAGAAAACCGGTCGCGACCAGGATCCAGAACGGCTGATCCGGAATGACAGTCGGGCCGGCAGCAGGCTGACCTATCGCCTGCGGCAGCGCGGCCAGGATCGATTGCTGCCCACCCAACGAAAGCTGCATCGACTGCGCCGCCGGGGCCGCGGTCTTAGACGGGCTGAACATGGCCACAAACGCCAGAAGAACAACGGCCACAACCAGGCCTATCTTGACATAACTCGTCCAATCGTAAACTGCTTCATTCTTGTCAGACATGGAGTATCCTTGTTATGGAAGCATGCTTAAAAAGATCAGATAAATGGTCCCGATCCCCAGGACCATGATGGCCGCCGGGATCCCCCGACGGCTGTAAGTGGCAAAGGTCAGGCCTTCATTTTTCCTGAGACCGCCTCCCAGTTCCTCGACCATGGTCTGGGAGATGATCCCGGCACTGGCGCCCGAAATACACAGACATGCTCCGGCGATCGAACCCAGATTCAAGGCCCACCAAACCACATCCGTAAAATCAGCAAACCCTGACGACATGACCACCGGCACGAGAAACGCGGTCGCCGGCCCGGAATTCAGAAGCGCGGTCAAAATGGTCGCCATCAGCATGAGCAGGATCGGATACAGGATCTTATTGCCCATGGCCATGGTCAGAAGGGAATTCGAAATGACCTTCAAAAGCCCGGCGTACAGCGCGCCGCCGACGATCAGAAACAGCGCGACAAAGAACAGGATGTCAGTCAGGCTGATCTTCTTGAGGACTTCTTTGGCCTTGTGGTTCTCAATAGCAAGAAGCAAGAACCCGCCGCCCATGGCGATCGGCGCCAAGCGGACCCGGAACGCCGGCAGGACCATGAAAGCCACCAGCACACAGCCGAGGATAAACAGGACCCGCTTGATCCGAGGCCAATCCATGTGCATGGTTTCCACTTCTTTCTCGACCTTGCTCAAGAAGGCCTTCTGAAGTTTCACGGACTTAACCTTCTCCTTGTGGCGCAATTCGAAATACCACAGATACCAGAGGAAAGCGCCCAGGAAAATACAGCAAATCGGCCCCATGACGATCAGAAAGTCCAGGAACGAAAGCCCGGCGGATGACGCCATCAACATGTTTGAAAAGTCCCCGATTGGCGTGATGTTCCCGCCCATAACAGAGGAAATGATCTCCGCCACAATGACCGGGATCGGGTCAAAATCCATACCCTTGGCCGCGTAAATGGTGATCGGGATGACCGCCAGGATGATCACCATATTATTAACGAACGCCGAGGCGATAAAGGTCATGACGCACATGGCCATGATCACCTTGACCGTGTCAGCCTTGAAGAAAACAATGCCGCGCTTGGACACATATTCGAAAACCCTAAGGTCCTCCAGGAAAATAGAAAAGATGCTCATCCCGATAAAGATGAAGATGGGGCTCATCCGGATGGCATCGAAGGCTTCCGACTGATTGTAAAACCCAAAGACCGAACCCGCGACCAGCATGAGGACCGCTCCGAGCGTGACGCACACCGTGCGGTTGAAGAGGTTCAGGAACAGCATGGTAAAGGTAACCGCGATAATGACCAGAACAACAATAATGTCCCGGCCATTGGCCCCGAAAATATCAAGACCGGCATTGACCGGGATCGTGTCGCTCATGCTCAGGGTCCGGCCGTTACGCGAAATGGAAAAGCTGATCTTGTCCCCCGGCTTGCTCAGCGACATCAGATACGCCAGGTGATTGGCTGACTGGACATCCACATTGTTGCATTTGAGGATAACGTCACCGCGGCGGATATCGATCAAGCGCCGGGCCGAACCTTTGGGAACATCGTTAACCAAAACGCCCGCCACCTGCGGCAGGTTAAAGTCCTTGGCAATGACAGGATTCACCGTAATGCCGTCAAACTCGATGGCGTTCGTGCCGCCTGACTGAGCCAGACGCGGCATGCCCCGCTGCGGCATGCTGCGGGTATCCATGAAAAGCGCAGCCAAGACAACAATCACCACCAGGGCGATTGCCGCCTCCATGAACGGAAATTTCTTAAAATGGCTCAGCTTGTCTTCCTGCAGAGAACGTCGGATATCTAAAGGCATCGCATTATCCTCTTATTATTTCGTTGGCGTTTGGGCTGCCGGAACACTATTGGACGTCGTCGCAGTAACGGCATCAGGAGTCAAATTCTCATCAGCCTTCCTGGGATTCAGATAATCCTGGGAGTCAGGATTGCCAGTCACCCGATAAGGAATAATATTGGCCCTGGTGACATCCTGATCCACCTGCGCATAATGGAACATTCTTTCCTTATATCCGAAGGCCCACGCGTAAATGCATCCAGGGAAGTTGCGCACCGCCGTATGAAAAATACTGGCCGCCTTGTTGTACTCCATGCGGCTCTCGGCAATGCGGTCTTCACTGATGACCAGCGCGTCCATCAGCTTCTGGAAATTCTCGCTCAACTTAAGCTGCGGATATGCCTCGGCAACAGCCATGAACTTGGCCATGGCATTCTCTATATTCCCGCCGTTCGTCTTGGCCAGGTCCAAAAGCCCGCCCTGCTTGAGCGTTTCCATGAGCTGCTCGGTCTTGCCGATATTCTCGGCGCGTTTGTCAGCCATGTACTCATACATGGTGCGTTCGTGCTCGGCGTAAGCAATGACCATCCTGGCCAGGCCGACAGCCAAATTCCTCTTGCGCTGCATCTGCACCTCAATCTGGTGCTGTTCCATTTCCGTGAACCGCGAAAGGTTGACAAAATGATTGTAGTAATAAATACCTGATCCGAGGATCAAAAGGACCGCGGCAAGGCCAAGGACAATATACTTGTTCTCCAGCTTGCTGAAGTCGATCTTGTTCCACCAATGTTTCTTAACCGGCCGCAGCTCCTGAAAATCGCTGGGGAACATCCTTTTGACCGTATCCGATATTCTCATGCCCGCACATCCTTTTTTAAGCTTACAGCCTTCAGCTGTCAGCTTTCAGCTGCTGACAGCTGATCGCTGATGGCTGAAAGCTCTTTTAATTCCCTGCCCGTTTCTGGCCTTTCTCGACTTCCATAGCCTTCTTGAAACACACGATGGCATCCTTATGATTGCCGGAACTCTCGTAGACAAACCCCAAAGCCTGGTAATATACGGCCTCGCGCGGCTCAAGGTCAATGGCCTTCTTGTAAAATTTCTTGGCCTCTTCGATCTGCTCGGTCTTCTCATAGCAGGTGCCAAGATGATAATAAATGTCGGCGTGGTCCGGATGGATCTCGGCCGCCTTCTTCAGATAAGTGATCGCCTCCGAGTACTCCTCGATCGCGACCAGACAATCGCCGAGCTCGGTGATGATGTTCGGATCATCCTGCTCCAGCTTGTCGGCCTTGCGCAGATACTCGATCGCCTCTTTATACTCATCCATGTTCTTGTGGCACATGGCGATCATGTAAATGACCTCGGCGTCGGTCTCTTTACCGCTCTCCTCAAAGTAGGACAGGAAGAAATCCTTGGCCTTCTCGTAGTCACCCTTCTCAAAATACTTAAACCCCTGCTCCTCGTTAAAGTTGACCTTGGTCTCAGGCGGCGCGACAAAGACGTTCTGATAAGCCTGAGAAAGACCATTGATGATCCGCTCGGCAGCAGATAAGGACACACTGGCCGCGACCTTGAATTTCTCGGTGATCGCGGGCTTCTGCTCTTCCTTCTTGGCCCTCTTCGCTTTCACATGGCGCTTGATAACCGACTTCTTTTCTTCCATGGTCGCCTCTTCAGGCTCCGCAACCTCATCGACCGTGGCGGTCGCTTCCGGGGCGTCGAACAGGCCCTTCTTTTCTTCTGCGTCTTCGTGTCTTTTATGTTTCTTGAGCTCTTCCATGACTTCCTCCGTACGTTATTAAACTTTTTTGAACAACCTTTTTGAACTACTTTTTCGCCGCAAGCGGCGCATTCGGCTTCACGACCAGATTTTCCTTACAGGTGAAAGAAATGGTCACATCCTTGATCTGAACAAAACGGCGCATCAAGGCGGCACGCACTTCGCGGCAGATCGCATGCCCTTCCTTGACCGTCCTTTTCGGGTCAATGATGATCTCTATGTCGATCCAGGCCTTTTGCCCCACCCGACGGGCGTGGACATAATTGACGCCTCTCACTTCCCTATATTGCATCGCTTCTTCGGTGATAAGTTTCTCCCGATCACCCGGCAGCGCTTCATCAATAAGATTCTTGAAGGCCTGCAGCCCCAGCGTGACGGCCGACTTCATGATCATAAGACCAACAAAGATAGCGGCTAGCGCGTCAACGATCGGAAAACCGACGTTCGCCGCGAAAACACCAACCAGAACTGCGATGCTGGAAAGCATGTCCGAACGGTTTTCCTGGGCATTGGCGATCATGGCCGGCGAATTCAATTTCTTTCCGGCGCAAAACCCGTAAGACGACAAAATGAAATTCGCCAGGATCGCCACACCGGCGGCAAAAAACGCGGCCATGTGCGGCGGACGAATGACACCGCTGGTGATCACTGCGAGCGCGTCGACCAGGATCATTACTGAGATACCAAAGAGCAGAACGTAAGCAAAAACCGCGCCTAAAAACTCAGATTTACCCAAACCCCAGGGATATTTCTTGTCATCCTTGTGACTGGAAAGCGCGACCGTGACGATAACCATCATGGTCGTGACCACGTCGGTCCCGGAATGGATACCGTCAGCCACAAGCCCCTTGGACTTGGCGACATATCCGACGTAGATCTGAAAGATCGCGAGCGTCAGGTTCCCCATGAGAACGACCCAGGGAACGATCTTGCCGCAACGGATACATTTATCCTGCATAACCTACCTTATTCCGCCGGAACGACCTGTATGGCGATATTGCCGATATACCTGTCCTCGCTGCGCAACAGAGCGCGGACCGCCTGATTGATGCTCTTGGCCTCAACAACACTGATGTTCGGATCCATCTGCATAGTGACATCCAGAACGATCTTCCGTCCTGTCTGGCGCGCGCGCACCTGGCCCACCTTCTTAATCCCCTTCACCGACAGGACCCGGTTCTTGATATTCTCAAGATAGGTGTCCGGCAGGTTTGTATCCATGATGCCCTTAAGCCCATCTTTGAGGATGCCGAAACTGGCATGAAGGACGTGTGCGCACTCGAGGATAGCGATCAAAGGATCGATCCAGTGCAAGCCAAAACGCGTCAGGACCACACCGACAGCGACCAAAAGCGCTGAGACAACGTCGATCTTGTTGTGCTCCGCGTGGGCCTTCAAGGAAGGGCTGTTCAATTCCTTGCCGCCGCAATGGGAAAACTTATAGAGAAGGCCGCTGATGATCGCGCTCAGGATCGCCACAAAAAAGACGACCGTGTGCTGGATAATAATGACCTTCTTCGCAATGACAATGAACGAACTTAGGATCAGCGCGAGCGTACCCAGGATCATCAAAGCGCTCATCCCGACCTGGGCAATAAACTCGATCTTGCCGTAACCGTAAGGATACTTCTCATCCGCTGGCTTTTTGGAATAACGCACACCGAGAATAACGACGATCGAGGCGCCGACATCGCTCAGGTTGCACAACCCGCTGCCGACCAAGGCACGGCTGCGTCCTAAGAAACCGACAAAGAGCTTAAACGCCGCAAGAAAGATGTTCGCCACGATCCCCAGCAGGATCGTCTTGCGCGCGCAGGACTCGCACTTCTTGGGATCTTTCTTGCTCTCAAGCTTCATCTTCGAATAACTCCTGACCCTCTTCCACTGCCGCGCCTTCCTGCTGTTTTCTCTTCATCCGGGCGCCAAAATGGACCATCAGCCAAAACATGTTCGACAAGCCGATAATATAGGAGATCGCGATAATATAGATCAAACCGCACTGGCGGTTCTTGATCAGCGGAAGCCAAATGCGCACAGGATCAAGATTCTCAAAGACAAAGAACCCAAAAAAAACAACGACCAAGAGTCCTGCTATTATCTTTAATACTGTTGCGACCTTCATCAGATTGTCCTCATCCTTACAAGTCTTCCAAGAATTTTCACTGCTATTTCTTCAGAATAAAGTGGCAGTTCTTGCACTGACCGCGGTACTCATGCGGAGCGACCGCGCCCTTGGTGATCGGCGGCGGGCTGGGCAATATATCGCCCGCATCGGTCGGAAGCTGTCCGCCGGTGATCATGATGATATGACAGGTCGTGCACGGCTTGTTCCTGCTGCGGTGAGGGCTCAGCGCACCTGGCGTGATCGGCTGGGCCGCCTCGTTCTGCGAGAAACCCATGGTCCTAACGGAAGAAATAGTGAACTCCATCAACTGTCCGCGCCGGGAAACAAGTATCTGCGCCTGATGCCGGTTCTTGACCCGTCTGGTGGCTTCCGTAAAAGCAACCAGGTCAGGCGTGGCATAGCCATTAACACCGACAACCATGTCTCCGGCCAACACTCCGGATTCGGCTGCCTCAAGACATATTTCATCGATCAGAAGACCCTTGGTATCCGGCGGGACTTTATACTCCTTGGCCAGTTCCGGCACAAGCGGAATAAGCTCCATCCCCAGCCAGTGACCTTCCACAAGTTCTTTTTGCGCCGCACCCTGTTCTTTTGGGGTCGGAAGTTGGACCGCAGGCACATTCGGAGCTGCCGTCACAGGCGCGGCCCCGGCCTCGGCTGTTTCAGCAGGTAAACGGTTGGCGAATGCCACAGGAACCATTCCCGGTGTTTCAGCAGCAGCTGCGCCAGCCTGGCCATTGCCAGCAGGCTCAACCGCGTTCTTTTTGCCTGTTGTTCCCGGATCAATATTCAGAGCTTGTTTCAATTTGTCATGAATGCCGACCTTGTACTCCATGGTGATATACAGCGGCTGGCCATTGCGAAGAATATCCAAAAGGACGCCGGGCTGCAGGCTGGTCTTGTTGGTGACCTTCAGAAAATCCGGAAGACCGGTGATGGGCTGATTGTTGATCGCCTTGATAAGGTCGCCGCTGCGCACGCCGGCAGAATACGCCGGGTCCTCGGCCCAGTCGACAACCACACCCTGTTCATCTTTAGGGATGCTGAATTCCATCCTGAGTGACGGTGTGGGATTGGAGACCGACATCCCGCCCCATTCAGCGTCGCCAGCGCCGATATGCATGAGCGCTGCGATGATGAACAGAGCCAAGGCCACAAGGACAACCACAAGCAGTGTCTTTTGTCGCTTGATCTGACGGAATTTTTCTAGTTCAATGGGCATAAGACTCCGCTATTTCCCTAACTTGTCAGAATCGATGTTGAACCGTTCGATCGCGGTATTGCACTCTTTGCAAACCCACAGGTCCCTCTTGGCTCCCAGCATATAAAGACCAATAATGATCAGCGGAATGCCCAGAACCGCGCCGATCCAAAAAAGCGTTGCCACAATACCGCCGATGATAAAGAACCCGGCGACCCTGCGGTTATAGCGAGGACCTGAATACTGCTGCATCTCACCGTTACAATGTGTGCAAATGATCGGCTTGCCCATATGAACCCCTTTCTTTTTCTATCCGCTATCAGCTTTCAGTCATCAGCTGTCAGCTGAAGTCTGCGAGCTGGCAGCTCCAAACTTATTTCCCACCAATGACGATGCGTGCTGAATTCGGATCCTGTTGCACCGGCACATTCTGCGCCTGATTATTCTGCATGCCCGCCGGAGCCGGCAATATCTGATGACAATTCGTGCACGTCCCGCGATAAGCGTGGGGCATCGGCGTGCCTTCAACAAACGGAGGCGCTTGCGTCGGCGTCGCTTGTGCCATGGCAACCTGGTTGCCAAAATTCCCGTTACCGTAAAATCCGTTTGGCGCCGCGTTGTACTGAACATTCTGATTCTGGAAATTTTGATTTTGCGGGTATCCGCCGGCTGACGCCATGACCTGGCCGCAATTAGGACAGCGGGGAAATTCATTCATCCCCTGTTGAGCGTACATCCGCCAGTTGCAGTTGGGACAAATGAATGGTCGGCTGACATCAACACCCTGCCCGAAATTCTGCTGAACAGGCATCTGATTGAATTGCTGATTCATCGGCGCCTGATTGGCCGCAAAGATCCCGTCGGGAAAGAACGTCCCTTCTCTATTCTGAGTCTGATTCTGCATGTCCAACGCCATGGATGGAGCCCCGCAGTTCGGACAGCTCGGGAAACTGTTCCCCTGGCGATTGGCCTTCATGCGCCAGTTGCAGACCGGGCACACAAACGCCTGCTGACCCCAGCCAAAAGCCGCCTGAACACCCTGCCCCATGGCCTGCATTCTGTTAGGCAACGGACAATTCGGCTGCTGATACATCCCCATACCACCTTGCATGGCCACCGGCTGGTTGGGCAGCGGACAATAAGACTGATTCATTCCCATTCCTGCCGGCATGGCATTGGCCTGCATCGCGTTCATCTGCATGACACCGGC
Organism: Candidatus Omnitrophota bacterium; assembly: GCA_015233705.1. The sequence continues at coordinate 33,089 of JADFXE010000001.1, read as the reverse complement.
CTGCTGCACGGTATTGGGGAGGGGACAGAAAGGACCATTCCCGCCGCCCATGCCCCGCCCATACCCCATCCCAGGACCAAAAGCGACCTGGGCATTGGGCTGAACAACCGGAGGCGTCTGGGGTACAACAACGTTCTGCTGAGCTAAAGTATCCGTTGGCTGAAGCGATGCCGCGATCCTGGCCTGACGGTAAAGTTTGACGACCTTCATTGCCTGGCCCTGATACCCGCCGAACACCCGGATGCCAAACTGCATGAGGATGTCATAACTTTGCTTGTCAATGCTCCCGACAATAACCGCCTCTTCACCTTTACTGGCGATCAGATAAACAAGCTGCGAATTCAGATCCGGCCCGCGATAGGGATTCTTGAGCGCTTCAACATGCTTTCCATTCAGAGGATTGACCACCAGAAAATAACGCGCCTCGTTTAAGCTCGCTGCCACGCTGGAGGCCAAAGCCGTCCCATTTGTCGCGATCACGATCATGCCGCAAGCAGGATTCCCCTGTCTGGCGCTCTTGGCTTCGGGAGAAAATAACGCATAGACACCGACGATCAGGATCAGGATGATCGCGCCGAAAATAAAATAGGTGTTCAGGTCGGCATTTTTAAACTGCGTCTTGAATTCCTCAAAGGATCTCTCGAGGTTTTTCCCTTGCGGCTTCTTTACCATATTTCCTCCATTGAGCTTTCAGCTTTCAGCAGCTGACAGAGCTGATAGCTGAGCGCTGATAGCTTTATCTAAAAACCGGTCCGTACTGCATGCCCTGTCCTACAAGCGGCGAGCCGAGCTGCCAGCTTCCCTTATTAGGCCCCATGAGCGGACCGTACTGATATGAAAAAGGAATGGTCAGATAGAAACTCTTCCCATCCCGGAAGATCTCCAGAAGGATCCCTTCGCGGTAAGGAACACCATTGACCACCTTGATGAACTCGCGCGAGGTTGGTACAGCCCTGCGGCTGATGGAGACAATAACATCGGCCGTCTTGACGCCATACTGCCCAGCAAGCTCTTTGCCCTCATTGATGACGAACATGCCCTTGATGTTACCGGGGATCTTGAAATCCTTCCTGATGGTCCTTGTGACCGGCGCAACTTCCATGCCCAGCCACAATGCACTGTCACCCTTTTCGATAACAACGCCTCTTTGCACAGGCTGCGGCTCCTTCGCCTCAGGCCAGAGTTCCCAGGAAGACACCAGCCAGCAAACAAAAATGATCGCCGCGATCAGAAGCCCCGCAAACAGCACAGGCTGCGCCACGGCAAACTTCTTGACCTTTTCGAAAAGGCCCTTGGCCTGTCTCTGAAAATTATCTGACATCACAGCTGACGCCGGCTTCTTTTTCGTTTTCATTGCAACCTCACCAATATCTCGTCGATCTTGCCGTTCCTCTGGATCTTCACATTGACGTTCTCGCCAGCCCTGAAATTCGCGACGACCTTCGGAATCTCATCTTTGTCCGTGATCTTGACGCCAGCCACCGAAAGAATGACATCGCCGCGCTGGATACCGGCATCCTCCGCTGGTGAACCATGCATGACCCGGTTAACCAGGACGCCCTGCTGATCCCTTAACCCAAAATGCTTGGCGATGACCGAATCCATGGGCATGACCTCAAGCCCGAAACGGATCGGCACCGGGGCCTTCTTGACATTGGGGATATCGACCGGCTGGGCCGCCAGCATGCCTTTCTGATCGACCGGGAAAGAATAGTTCTTGCCCAGGTTCCTCGAAAGAAAATCTTTACAATCATTCATCGGGATGGCAAAGCCGGTGCCGCTGAAAACTCCGGTCGGTGCGTAGATCGCGGTCGCGACCCCGATCACCTCACCCTTAAGATTGACCAACGGACCGCCGGAGGAACCGCGGTTGATCGGCGTGTCGGTCTGAAAAAGATTCTTGTACTGGACACCTTCGATTACGATAGACTTGCGTATGCCGCTCACGATCCCGCTGGTCACGGTCTGCTCAATGCCGAATGGACTGCCCACGGCCACCACATAATCACCGATCTGGGTAAAACTGGAATCGCCGATCATGGCTTCCGGAAACGGACCATCAGCCCTGAGCTTCAAAAGCGCCAGGTCTGTCTTGGGATCCTGGGCCACAAGATCGGCATGGTAATCCTTGGCCGGCGAACCAAAGACCGTCACGACAATATCCGTGGCCTCAAAGGTCACGTGCGAATTAGTCATGACATAGCCGCGTTCATCAACAATGATGCCAGCCCCGATATTCTCAAAACCCTTGTTCTCGATAAATTTATCAATGACGCCGTTAAACGGAGGAACGAACTGCATGTTCTGGGCATCCACGGCCGGCCTTCCCGCCGGAGAACGGACGATACGCTGGGCATGAATGTCACACACCGAAGGGATGATCGCATTGACAGCGAATTTCAAAGAATCCTGAAAACCGACGTTGGTCTGGTTGGCCACCAGCTGCATGCCGCCGTTGGGTGTTGCCTTGGTCAGGGCCGCGACCTTGTAATTCTGATCCGTCTGGACTGGCATGGCTGCCGGAATAACGCCTTTAGGAAATGATGGTTCGCCGGGAATCGGTAACTTGACCTTAGGCGGCTCCACCTCGGCCGCGCCCTGCAAGATATCATCGCGCTTCATCACGACCCAAAAAACCGACATGATCGAAAGAGCGACCACGCCGATAATCCAGGGGCCGATCGGCTGATTGCAAAACTCGTCTTTACCATCTTGCGGCTTATTATCTTCCGGCATATCCACTCCGCTGTCCGTCTTTTAACCGTTCGTTAATCCTCAATGGCAACTTACCAAACCATTGCGGATCAAAATGCCAATTTCTCATCCGTCGCACCTGTGCCAGGACCCGGATTCGGGAATGCGGCCTGCATGGCGACTGGCGCCGGCGTCTTGTGCACCGCCCTGCGATGCCGGCGGCTGCCCTTGGACTCAAAAAAGATCGCGCTTGCGATCACGATACAAACCGCGAGAATGACCAGGAATCCAAACCAGGGGCTGAAACATTTTTGATTCTTCTTGCCAATCATGACGCCTCACATGTGCTGCCGTACCCATGAAAAAAAGATCCGCTGACCTTATGATCAGAGGATCTTATTTCTTGTCCTTCAGGAACTTCAAACCGGTATTGACCGCGATGAGTCCGCCGATAAACAGCGCCAGCGGCAAAGACCCGCGCAGAAAATCGCCGAAATTGTCCCACCAACCGATAATGCCAACGAGCCCCAATAACGCTGCAATAGCACCTCCGATAATATGAACCATTTCACCTTCTCCTTCCGTTGTTAACAACAACCTTAGTTTTTCGCTTGTTACTGCCGTTATGCCAGAATATGTGAAACCTCGTTCTTGAACGAAGCGATATATTTTCCAGATACGAAAGCACTTCTTTTGAGCATGCGGGAAATATTGGCCTTGCGGGCCGCCAAAGCCGCCCTTTGGGAAACACCGCTCTTGGGCGCTTCATGATCAGCTTTCTGTGCCTGAATGCCGGCCTCTGCAAGAGGTGCCTGACCTAATGATTGATCCTGATCCAAAAAAGCCTCAAGGGAACGCTTGGGGATTCGCTGATGACCACCCAGGGTTGCCACAGCCTTAAGCTTGCCTGACTTGATCCAATTAAGAACAGTGAAACGGGTAACGTGAAGTATTTTTGCGGCCTGGGAAGTTGTGAAATATTGATTGGGCATAAACCTGTTGATCGTCTGCACCGGGGCTGAGTTCGAAAGGTCTTGCATAAGCCTATCTTTATACGATTTAATCACTTAAGCGCGTGATAAAACATCCCAAGTGATTCAACATTTCAACAATCTAATAATGTGGCAGAGTATACCAATCAACCTTAAAATGTGTCAAGAAATTATTCTAACGCGGATGGGAAATCAGGCATTGTTGAAATTGTTGAAGAGAATTCCGGCGAGGATTTTAAAACGTTGCGATTGATGAACTGAATTTCTATTTTTTGATTACTACTGTTGCTAATTTTTTTCAAATGCCCTGCTGCGATATTCAACAATTTTATCATTCTGATTTTCGATGATAAGGGCTTCAACATTTTTCAGTGAGCGAATAAATTCCAAACCCTTCCTGCCACCCATCACGCAAAGTGCGGTTGACAATTCATTGGCTGCCTGGGTCGTTTCAGCCACCACTGTCACGCTGGCCGCACCCTTTTGGGGATACCCGGTCCTGGGGTCAATGATATGGGCGAATTTCTCTGTCCCTATCGTTGAGAACTTCTCGTAATTGCCGGATGTGGAGATCCCTTTATCTTGTAAGTCTATGGCAGTAAATATCTTATCCTTATTGAACGGGTCCTGGACACCCACGCTCCAGGGGATCTCGCCTCTGTTCTTTCCCCGGCAAAACAGCTCGCCGCCGCCGTCCACCATGAAGTGCCTGATACCGTGCGCATCAAGGATCGCGGCAACCTCGTCGCAAAAATATCCCGACGCCGGGGAGCCTAGGTCAATCATCATGCCTTTTTTCATAAAAAAGACTAGATCCGGCCCCTGCAAAACGACATTCTGATAGCCAACCTGATCTTTGACACTTTCGACCAATTTCTTATCCGGCAACCGGCCTTCCTTGGCAGCATTTTTCCACAGCTGAACCAGAGGAAATATCGTAACATCATATGCCCCATCGGTTAATCGACAATACGCCAGGGCATGCTTAAGAAGTTTAAAAATATCTTCCTGAACGCGAATTCCCTGCGTCCCGGCCTTATTAAGCCAACTCAGATTCCCCTCCCGCGGCTCGGCGTACACATTCATGTAGGACTGAATCAGATCAGCCTTTTGCCAGCAGGCCTTGGCCGCCGATGACATATCGACTTTATCGTCGTAGAAGCAGTGGATCCAGACCGTGGTCCCGAAATAGGACCTGATCTCATAGTATTCTTTGAGGCCTGGGGGCAGATTAGGGCGAGAAATTGTTGAATTTGTTGAAGGCATTCTTGAGCAATCAGCCCTCAACCATCAGCCGTCAGCCACTGAAAGCTGAGAGCTGAAAGCTGAAAGCTCCTTAATATCTCAAATACTTACGGCAAAGTCCTGTCAAATAGAGCGGGATCGTAAAAATCCCGATGAAAGACTCTGCCACCGCAAAAACCTTGTTAAATCCGGCAGGCGTCATGCTGTCAGGACCCACCTTGGTATAAGTAGTAAAGCTGAAGTAGCATGCCTGGATAAAATTCGGCCTCATGGCAACGCCATCCCTCATAAGGTTACCGTGAGTATAAAACGCCGCAAAAATAAGAATTAAAACCAGGCCGAAAAGTACGATCCTGTGCGGACGCTCACCATGGCCCCATAAAAGGGAAGCAACGGTCGATGTGATCAACGGAACAATCCGCTTGGTAAATTGCTTGAAACTGACCCTGATCCGGTCCTTGCCTTTGGCATCTTCAATATGAAAAAGGTCCTGGATCAGGAACCTGCGGTACGCCTCTTTGGACTTGAAGAAACACTCTGAAAAGGAATTGTTGTCATTATCCCGCTCATAGGCAATGGCGGCATACTTGTAGAGCATGGAGGCATACTCCAGGTCACGCGCCGCCTCAGCCTCCTGGGCCGCCTCTTCATAAAGGGAAGCCACACGATGGAACGTCTTTTCTCCCAATATCAGCGCCCGGCTGCTGGCGGAAGCGGCCAGACAGATCGCGGCCCGGTCACGCTTGCCCTGACGTTGGAAACCTTTGGCCGCCTGGAGGTATAACTCAGCCGCCTCCTGATACTTTTCCTCGGCCAGAAGGTCGTGGGCCTGCTGTTCTGCTGATTTCTTCTCCTGTGTCATGCCAGGCTCCTTAACGCCTCTTCATGGCTGTCATAAATGCCGAACAATTTGCTGACCTTGGTGATCTCAAAGACAGACAGGATCTTGCTGTTAATATGGCACAGGCACATGCGCCCGTTGGCCTTGCCGAAACTCTGGACGATCTCGATCAGAAGAGCGATCCCGGAGCTATCAATGAAAGGCACATCGTCAAAGTCGATCAGGACCTTGGCCTTCTTCTCTTTTAATATCTTCTTGAACGTCCCCCGCAAGCGGTGGGTGTTCTCCATATTAAGTTCGCCCTTGAGCGACACGAGCGTAATATCATTGATCTTTTCCAGCGCGATATCCACTTAACGGCCTCCTGCCTCAGTGCTTTTCCTTAGCACGAAAGAACAATTTCCAGGGATTTTTCTTCAGATCTGCCGACATATCATCCAGGTTGGATGACGCATCCTTAAGATTAAACGACACGGCATTGACATTCGCCAGAATGTTATTGATATTGGATTCATTGGCGCCCACGATCTTGTCCAGATGCTGGGTCAGAGACGACATATGCGTCATGGTCACATTCAGATTGGCCAAAGTGTCGTCAATGTTCTTTTCATTGGTCTTCAGGCGTTGATCAATGTTGGTCACAATGTCATTAGCCTTGCCCAAGAGCTCATGCCCGTCACTCATAAGCTGATTGATGTCCGCCGGTGGCTGACCCTGAAGCGTGGCCCCGGGCTGAAGATACGCCGCGTGCGGGTCTCCGGCGGTCAGGGCGATATACTTCTCACCCATAAACCCCAGGTTCTTGATGATCGCCTTGGCGCCTTGCTTCAGCTTGGCCGTGTTGTTCAGCCACAACGTCAGCTCCATGACCGTCTGGTCATCGCCGTACTTGATCTGGATGTTCTCAACCACCCCGACCTCCAGGCCATTGAGCATGACCGGCGAATTCTTACTGACGCCGTCAATATCATTAAAGGTCGCTGCGATCCGGTAGCCGTCTTTCTTCAGAGTAAAATTCCCGGCCTTGACCGTGATGCCCAGCAAAATGATCGCACCCGCGATGACCATTAAACCGATCTTTGTCTCATTGTTCAGTTGCATATCCCTTCCTCTTGTTTATTACGACATCTGGATCGGCCCCTCGATCTCCCCGCGAATGAACTGCTGGACAACCGGGTTGGCCGTATTCTTGATCTCCTGCGCCGTTCCAACCTGAAGCAGCTTGCCCTGATAAAGCATGGCCACGCGGTCAGCGATGCGAAAGACGCTTTCCATATTATGCGTCACCACGATCGAGGTGATCTGGAGCTTCTTCGTCAAGTCCAGGATCAGCTGATCCACCACCGCGCAAACGACCGGGTCCAGGCCCGCTGTCGGCTCATCATAAAAAACGATCTCCGGGTCCATGGCGATCGCCCGGGCCAGGCCGGCGCGCTTACGCATACCGCCGGAAAGCTCGTTCGGCAGGAACTTCGCGAACCCCTGCAGGCCGACCAGGTTCAGTTTTGTCTGCGCCATGATGCTGATGATATGCGGATCAAGCTTGGTGTGCTCCTTGATCGGCAGGCAGACATTTTCCTCAACGGTCAGGTAATCCAGAAGCGCGGCAGACTGAAAACTCATACCGAAACGCCGGCGGATCTTCTCCCGCGCATCCCCCTTGACCGCGCTCAGGTCCTGCCCGTTAAACAGGATCTGTCCGGAAGTCGGCAACACGCCGCCTGCCATGATCCTCATCATGGTGCTCTTGCCGCAGCCGGAACCGCCCATGATGACAAAAACCTCGCCCCGGCGCACATCAAAGGACACGTTCTCCAGCACCTGGCGTCCATTGTAGACCTTGGAGATCTGGCGAACAGAAAGAATGTTATCCGATGAATCAGGCATATCACATCTTCACAAAGAAATAAATTCCAGTCACAACACAGTCCGCCAGGATGATCAGAATAAAGCTGCTAACCACGCTGATCGTGGTGGCTCGGCCGACCCCGACCGCCCCGCCATTGGTCTTAAGCCCCTGATAAACCCCCACCATAGTGATAATGACAGCAAAAATCAGGCTCTTGGAAAGACCGGTGTAAACATCCTTGACCGTCAAGAATTTGAATGCTGTCTGGACGTAAAGCCCGGCGTTGATCTTCAAATTATAAACACCGATCATGTAACCGCCGAACATGCCCGAGGCATCGCCCACGATCGTCAGGATCGGCAGCATGAACAACAGCGCCAGAAACTTGGGCGCAACTAAGTAGCGAACCGGATTGATCCCCATGGTCTCCAGGGCCTCGATCTGCTCATTGACTTTCATGGAACCAATCTCGGCGGTAATCGACGCGCCGACACGACCGGCCAGGACCAGGGCGGTCAGGACCGGTCCCAGCTCGCGACACAAGGAGATCGTTACCAGGCTGGCAACATAGATGGTCCCGCCCATCTTGCTCAACTGATGGGCCGACTGCATGGCCAGAACAATGCCGGTAAAGAACGTGACGAAGAAAACGATCCGGATCGATTCATAGCCCATAAAGACCATCTGCTGGAAAAGAGTCTTCCCATCAACAGGCTTGCCCCGAAACGGACCGACAAAGATCCAATACAGCGTCTCGAAAAAAAGGCGCAGGCCTTCCAGAGCCACACTCCAGCTGTCGATAACAAGAGTGCCGATCGCTTCCGCTTTCTTAAAGAGGGAAACCCCTCGCTCTTCTGCCATCTTAGAAACTCCCTAAAGCATCCTCACGGCTTTCGCACATGGTAAACAGTTTGTGGACCTTCGTGATCTCGAATACGCCAACGATCTTCTTATTGACCCGGCACAGGCACAGGCGGCCCTTGATCTTCTGCAGGTTCTGGAACATCTCGATCAGCGTCGCGATGCCGGAGCTGTCAATAAAAGACACCTTCTCAAAATCCACCAGGACCTTGGCCGTCATCTCTTTTAATATCTTCTTAAAAGCCTCCCGCAAGGTATTGGAGTTGTCCATGTTCAGCTCGCCGGCCAATATCACGAGCGCAACATCATTGATCTTTTCGATCTTGATATCCATCAGCGTCCTCCTTTAAGAACCTTGGTCATCCGAACGGTCCGGCCTTCGTTTAAGAATGTCACCCGATCCATCATGCTCTTCATCAAATAGATCCCCCGGCCGTGGAACCGGCCGATATTCTCCTCGGTGGTCGGGTTCGGGATCTGGCTGAAATCAAATCCCCTGCCCTGATCGGTCACATCCAGCGTGATCTTCTTTCCCTCCGTCTTGATCACCACGCGAACGGACAGATCATGCTTCTCTTTATTGCCGTGCCTGACAGCATTGACCACGGCCTCATGAAGGCAGAGCTTGATGCCAAAGACAATCTCCTCATCCAACCGTAAAGTTTCCATTTTCAAAATGAGCACGTCTACAAACTTGGACACCAGATCAAGCCTGGAAAGAATACGCTCATCAGCGATCGTCTTTATGCTCATGAAAGATCCTTTATCAATCCCGAAATTTCATCACAACAAGCGTAATGTCATCCTGCTGATCGCGCTTGCCCAGAAAAAGCATCACATCCCGGACGATCCCGTCGCACAATTCCTGCGCCGTAAGGCTGCGGTTATTTTCTACGAAGGCCGACAGCCGCTCAACGCCGTACATTTCCTTTTTCGCGTTCACAGCCTCAATTATGCCGTCCGTATAATAAATAAAGATGTCCCCGCGGTCAAATTTTATCTGCCGGCCTGAATACGGGCCGGACATCATGCCCACGGGCAGGCCTTCATCAACATCCAAAGCAACGGCCTTCTGATCGCGGGCCAGATAAAGGACCGGCAGGTGACCGCCATTGGCGTAAAACATGGTGCGGCTCTTGAGGCCGAACACAGAATAATAAAGCGTCACGAAACGATACGACGGAGTTTCCTGAATGATCTTCTCATTCAGCGCAAACAATGTCTGCTCCGGCTGAAGTTCTGGCTTGGCAAAGAACTTGAAGGAACTTGCGGCCATGGCCATAAAAAGGCTGGCCGGTATCCCCTTGCCCATGACGTCTCCAGCCATGACCCCAACCTTGTCCTCATTGAACTTGATGACATTGTAAAGGTCGCCGCCGACCTCCCGGGCCGTGAGCATGGTGGCTGCGATATCAAAGCCCTTGATCTCGGGCAAAACCTTGGGCACAAAGCTTTCCTGGATCTGCCGGGCGATCTTGAGCTCACTTTCCAACGTGATCCTTTCCCGAAAATGAAGAATGGATCGATACAGGGTACACAAAAGGTAAAGCAAAACCATGACCAAAAATGGATAAAAACCATCGATCCAGATGCCCAACCGGTTAAAAAGCATGACCGCAACAAGCGCAAAGACAGCGTTGATCTCGACCAGGATCCCGAACGCCTGAAGAGGCGTGGCCTTAAGCGCACAAACCAGGATCAGAAAAGACAATCCCAGCAGGATAACAAGATTGACCCACCGCGCGGCCCTGGTGATGAACTTCTTGTGCAGCACAGAATTGATGACGTCCGCGTGGATCCCGATAGATGGATAAAGCGGCTCCAGCGGGCTAGGATGAAGGTCGGTCGTGCCGTCGGCCGTATAACCGACCAGACAGATCCTGTCTTTGAAGATACCGAGGTCCAGGAGCGCCTTCTTCCCCCGCGCCTGCGCCTCGGAAGACTGCAGGATGTCGCCGAAGGAATAATGCCGGAACGAATCCGTCCATTTCCCGGCGAAGTTGACGATCAGATCGCCATTCTCATCAAGAGGGACTTTCCGTTTGCGCAGGTCAGCTCCCAGATAGTCGCCACTGACCAGAAAAGAAATAGCCGGATAACTCTGCCCTTCATACTGGATATACGGTGGAAGCCTTCGGAACTTCCCGTCGGCATCAGCCATGACATTGATATAACCGGTGCCTTTGGCCGCACTCACGAATTCCGGCAGATTCCCTGCGGAATACTTAACGGCGCGCGCCGCCTCGCGGCCGTTCTCTCGACCCAGCTCAAAAACATACGGCAAGTAGACATTTCCGGCCGCGCGCATGGCATCCAGAAGGTCCTTGTCGCCGCTGCGGGGCTCACTGAAAAAGATATCAAACACAACAGCCTTGGCACCGGCGGCAGAAAGGGCGTCGATCAGCTTGGCGTGATAACCGCGATGGAACGGAAATTGGCCGAGCTTCCTGATCGTGTCATTATCGATCTCGACGATAACGACCTTGTCGGTCCTGGCGATCGCCGGACGCAGACGGAACCTGAGGTCAAGCGAGTCCAGTTCATTCTTTTCAAAGACATGGAACCAGGAACCGCCGACAAGAAGCGCCGCCGTCCCCAGGATGGCCAGAGCGCCTAATACACTCTTAAGAAGGGTCTTTGACATATTCCGAATAAGAGACGTCCTTGAGACTGACGTAAACTTTCTCCAGCTTTTTGAGTTTGAGTTCTTTCAATTCTTCCTGCGTGATCTCAACGTGGATCCGCTCGCCTGATTCGGTCTTTAAGTTGACCTTGACGATCGTTCCGGCGGGATTCACATACTCAACAACAGCCTTCAACGCAGATCCTGTAAAGACCCGGGAAAGCTTGAACTGGTTGGGACGCACATACAACTTGGCCGGCTGCGGTTTATCGACGGACAATCCCGGGACCTCCAGGGCCGTGCCACCAATGACCGCCTTCCCCTCTTCAAGACGGCAATGAAAGAAATTCACATTCCCAAGGAAGCTTAAAACAAACGCATTGACCGGATTATGATAAACCTCCTCCGGCGTCCCGGCCTGCTCGATCCGGCCTTTATTCATGACCACGATCCGGTCCGCAACCTCCAGCGCCTCTTCCTGGTCATGCGTCACAAAGATGGTGGTGATATGAAACTCATCGTGAAAACGTCTCAGCCAGGCGCGCAGTTCTTTTCTCACCTGGGCATCGAGCGAACCGAAGGGCTCATCCAGAAGAAGGACCTTGGGACGAACGGCCAGGGCCCTGGCCAGCGCGATCCTCTGCCTCTGCCCGCCGGATAACTGCCACGGATAACGCTCCGCCAACCACTCAAGCTGAACCAGCTGCAGCAATTCCATGACCTTGGCCCGGATGACCTCGCGGGAAGGCCTTATTTTCGGCGGCTGAACATTGAGACCAAAAGCGATATTGTCAAAGACCGTCATGTGCCGAAAAAGAGCATAATGCTGGAAAACAAATCCGACCCCGCGCTCACGGGCCTTCTGGTTCTGCGCATCCTGCCCGCTGAAAAGAACCTGTCCCTGGTCAAAGAAATCAAGACCAGCGACAACGCGCAGCAGTGTCGTCTTCCCAGACCCAGACGGACCCAGAAGGGCCAGCAGCTCCCCATCCTGGACCTTAAGGGTCACATCATCCAAAGCTTTAAAATTGCCGAATTTCTTGTGAACATGTTTTAATTCAATACTCATGATCTTGACTCCTCATCCGTTCAATCCGGCCGCTGTCCTTTGCGGATGGTTGTCTCAAGCGCGCTTTTGGCGATCAGGGTGATAATGGCCAACAGTGCCAAAACCGACGCAGCCGCGAACGCTGCGGCCGACTGGTATTCATTGTACAGAATCTCGACGTGAAGCGGCAGGGTATTGGTCAGTCCGCGGATATGGCCAGACACGACCGAGACCGCGCCGAACTCACCCATAGCACGCGCATTACACAAAATGATGCCGTACAAAATCCCCCAGCGCATGTTGGGCACCGAGACCATCCAGAACGTCTTCCATCCGCTGGCACCCAATGTCAGGGCTGCCTCCTCTTCTTCATTCCCCTGCGACTTCATGATCGGAATAAGCTCGCGGGCCACCATAGGAAAAGTGACAAAGATGGTCGCCAGGATGATCCCGGGCACAGCGAAAACGATCCGGATATTGTGTTCAATCAGCCAGGGGCCCCAATATCCCTGCGCCCCGAAAAGCAGAATAAAAATAAGCCCCGCGATCACCGGCGAGACTGACAGCGGAAGATCAATAAGCGACAACAGGAGTCCCTTGCCCTTAAAATCAAACTTGGCAATGGCCCAGGACGCGGCCACACCAAAGACCAGATTCAAGGGAACCGCCACGGCCGCGGCAAACAAAGTCATCTTCATGGCCGCCAGCGCGTCCGGATGCTGGAGAGTCTTCAGATAGAACATACATCCTTTGGAGAAAGCATTCTGAAAAACGCAGACCAAAGGCAAGACCAAAAAAAGGCCAAAAAATGCCAACGCGATCGCGATCAGCAGATATCTTATGATCCTGGGTTCTGTCCGCGCGCTCATGAGATCCCTTTACGCCTTTCCTAAATTCTTCGACGTCAACCACTGAAAAAAGTTCGCCGTAGCTAAAAGCAAGAACGAAATGAGCAGCATGCCAATAGCAATGGCCGTCGCACCCGTATAATCATACTGCTCAAGTTTGGTCATGATCAGAAGTGGCGCGATCTCGGTCTTCATGGGCATGTTGCCGGCGATAAAAATGACCGAGCCATATTCACCAATGGCCCTGGCAAAGGCCAGCGTCGCTCCTGTTAAGAGCGCCGGAAATATAACCGGAAGAATGACCTTGGTCAGCGTCTGCCAGCGGTTGGCGCCCAGTGAGGCGGCGGCCTCTTCGATCTGAGGATCAATATCCTCCAGAACCGGCTGAATGGTCCGGACTACGAACGGCAGGCCAATGAAGACCAAGGCAATGGTGATGCCGAAAGGGCTGAACGCGCCCTTGATCCCGACTGCCTGCAGATAGCGACCAACCCATCCTGTCGGTGCATACAGTTCGGTCAGGGCAATGCCCGCGACTGCCGTCGGAAGAGCCAACGGGAAGTCCACCAGGGCGTCCACGATCCTTTTCCCGGGAAAAGAATACCGGACCAAAACCCAGGCCACAATAAGCCCGAAGACAGCGTTGATACCAGCGCTCACGAACGCAGTGCCGAAACTCAAGCGGTAAGCGGCCATGGTACGCGGAGCCGTGATCACATCAATGAACTGAGGGAATCCCATCGATGCGGTCTTAAGAAAGATCATAGACAGCGGGATCAAAACAATAAGGCTCAGATAAAAAATCGTAAAACCCAGAGAAAGCGAAAAGCCGGGCAAAATGCTTCTTTTGACGAACCGTCCCTGCATGCCTTATCAGCAGTCAGCGGTCAGCAGTCAACAGTCAGCAGGACAAGCTAACGGCTGATGACTGAAGGCTGAAAGCTCCTTATTTCACTTGATAGATCTGGTCAAATGTGCCGTTATCCGCAAAATGCGCCTTCTGCGCCTTCTGCCAGCCGCCAAAGACCTCATCGATCGTGATCAGCTCCACCTTCTGGAATTGCGAAGCATATTTATCCACGACCGCCTGCAAACGGGGCCGGTAGTAATTCTTGGCCGCGATCTCCTGCCCTTCGGGAGAATAAAGATATTCCAGATAAGCCTGGGCCACCTTACGCGTGCCGTGGCGGTCAACGTTGCGGTCGATCAGGGCCACTGAAGGCTCCGCCAGGATGCTCAAAGACGGAGTCACAATCTCGTATTCCCCCGGCGCCAGCTGACTGGCCACAAGATACGCCTCGTTCTCCCAGGCAATAAGCACGTCCCCGATCTTGCGTTCAACGAACGTCGTGGTCGCGCCGCGCGCGCCGGAATCCAGGACCGGCACGTTCTTGAAAAGTGACGCCACAAAATCTTTGGCCTTGCTCTCGTCGTTATTCGAATGTTTGAGCGCAAAACCCCAGGCCGCCAGATAATTCCAGCGAGCGCCGCCGGAAGTCTTTGGATTCGGCGTAATCACCGAAACGCCGGGCTTGATCAGATCATCCCAATCCTTGATGTTTTTTGGATTGCCCTTTCGCACCAGAAAGACGATGGTCGAGGTGTACGGCGTGCTGTTATGAGGCAGCCGCGTCTGCCAATTCTTGGGAAGAAGATTGGTCTTCTGCGCGATTGCATCAATATCATAGGCCAGCGCCAGCGTGACCACATCTGCCTCCAGGCCGTCAATGACCGCGCGGGCCTGCTTGCCGCTTCCGCCGTGCGACTGGTTGACCTGAACTTCGACTCCAGCCTCCTTGAGCCAATGGTCAGCAAATGCCTTGTTATACGCCTGATACAGCTCGCGCGTCGGATCATACGACACATTCAACAGCGTTGCTTTATCTTGCGCTGAAGCCGGCAGCATGACTGCCAATCCAAGGACAATGGTTACCACAAAAAAAAGGAACTTGCCTGCTTTCATAAATCCCTCCAATATTGAATATTAAGGAATAATTGTATTCTATTTAAAGTTCATGTCCAGCCAAAATAGAAGTTCTGGCTCCAAAAAAATTCAAAACTCTTAAAAACCTAACTGAAGCCGGCTCAAGAAAAGATTTTCCGTGGGACGATCCGTGCCGCCACCCGCGCCTCCCTTAAAATCAGTCCGCTCCCAGTTAAACACGAGCTTCGCATTACGGTTCAGATACCAATTAAGCCCCAGCGTCCAGGCATAGGCTGCCGTGGGAGAAGAACTGATACTGTTAGTTGTCAGCGCGCTATCAAAGATATTGTTGTCAAAATCGATCGTGCTGTAACGCAAGGCCAACTCGAAAGCGCCCCAACCGCCATTGCCCAAGTCAAAAGGCCGTAAAGGAACGATCCCGGCATACGAAGCATCCTCGCCAGTCAAGACATAGGAGCCAGCAGCTTCCCAGCCAGTATTCTTGATATCCTGCCGCTTGGTCGTTCTGGTCAGTTTCTCCTGGGAAACAATGTATTCGCCGTAAAGCCCCAGCGAATGGTAATAATAGGCAATCTGCGGGGCGTAACGAAGCTGCGGCCCGTCCTGGGAGGTTCCTGTCAATTTAAAGAACTCGGTCTGGCCAGCGGTTTTATAGGAAGCCAGCGTTGTGTCTTCCCGGTGACCATGCGACACCGCGCCGCCGAAAGCAAAGCCACGCAGTGAAAGCGTGTCAGAATTTCTGAACGGTTGAGCGAATAGGCGTGCACTGATCTCTTTGTCATTATTGGTGTCCGCATTACTAGTGCTCCCTCCGGCATCCACCACGCCATTGGTCAGCGCCACGGCATAATTCAATGTGTTATCAATAACATCGCCGGAAACCTGAAGCCCGACATCACGGTTGGGCGCCAGATTCTCGGCTATTCCTGGTTCGGCAAAAGTCGTGACCGGCGTTGACTGAAGCCGCTCATATCCAAAAGGCGCCTTGAACTTGCCGCCGCGCAGTTTGAACGCCGGATCAATGCGCCAGTCCAGGTAGCCATCAGGTAGTGCGACAGCAGTAGACCCAAATTCCGGCGCTATGTAAAAATCAAAATCCCTGGCCACGGTACCGGAAAAGACCAGACGCACGGTCCGGTCAGTAAAGGTATCCTGCGGGCTGGCTGTCGGAGCAGATGTCCCGTCCTTCTTATTGACCGAGAACAGCCGCGCATCAGCCTGGACATAACCACTCACCTTCAGCTTATAACTGTCATCCTGGGCCTTGATCTGAAATCCGTCCTTGGCATTGGCAATCACGACCGGCACATCCTTGGCCTTTTGAGACGAGGCTTCCTTATCAAGTTCGATCTGCCGCTTTAAAATAGCGACCTCCTGCTCAAGTTTCTGCAGACGCTCCTCGTTAGACAAGGCACCGCCTTCAGCCCAAGCCTGCGCCCCATTCCCGCCGAACAACACAGCCAATGCCAACACCACAGATCCCAGTTTTCTCATCACTTCCTGCCCTTCCCTTTTTATCCTGTTACGATCTTATCCTAGAAATCTACTATGAAAAGTTATCAAAAAAATTTCACGTCATATCCCTCAGCGTGACCGCCTCCAGTTTGGCGGAAACATAATCCCGGATTTCTTTCATAACCTTGCTCAGCTTCTTTTCTTTTTCCATCATGGATGGCTTGTAAAAATACCGGCTCACCGAAGCGATCGGCGCCAAAGGCCCGTCAAAAAGCCGGATAATCTCGGCGATCGTTATTTCCTCGGGCTTATGCGCCAGCTGATAGCCGCCGTGCTGTCCTTTGAGCCCGCGCACAACGCCTGCTCTTATTAAGGTATGCATAAGCTGCTCCAGATACTTGAACGGCAGCTCCTGTTCCTTGGCAATGGTGGCGAGCGGAATATATCCTTTATCAACGTTGCGGGTCAGATACAAGAGGGCAAGCAGAGAATATTCGCTTTGCGTGGTGAGCTTCATGAAGTCCTATTAATCCCTGAAGAACTTTATTACGGCCAATGAAAATGAATACCTTGTAATCCTGTAGGTATTATATGTTTTGAGAAATTTTGTCAAGAAATATTCCGGACTTTGCGCCCAGAAAAAAGCGATTATAGGCAGAAGAAATTAAACTTCCGACGATATTCTTACGTCAGATCTTCAAATTCTTTTCTTTGATCACGATCGGCTTGTCACCCAGATTCTGCCAATAGCTGGAAGGAACCGGGCCTTCAGAACCGATAGTGGTGCTTCGGGCCTGGGCCTCCTTCATGGCGAGCGTATTGCTCATGTTGACGAGCTTGATCATCCTGATAATAATCCGTTGCATCCGCCACAGGCGTTTGACCTTCTGCCCAAACGTCTTGGGGTGCAGATAGAACTGCACAAGCTCGTTCAAAGGCCGTGTCACGTCATCGGAAAATTTCTGCAGGAACTCCCGCTCCTCCGGCGTCATGCCGATATCTTCCAGCGTGTGCGAGACGCACTCAATGAAGGCATCCGAGATCTTCTGGCACTCCTCCTCGGTCATCTTGCCCTGCAAGGGCATCATGAACATGGCATTTGAAAAATACGGACTGGCATGGAGCCGGTCGATGAACTTTCTGGAAAGCATTTCCTGCTCGGTTGGCGACAGCTGCTGAACCTTGGCAACAAGCCGGCTGACCACAGGATGACTGGAATGCTTGAGGCTGATCTCATTCATTTCCTCGACGGCCGCTGTCAGGCCGCTGACATCAGAGATCCCCTTCAGCTCTTTGAGGATCGGCGACATCGGCTCATCGGAATTATTCAGAAACTCATCGATCCGGCTGACCGCTCCGCTCTTAGTACGGGTACGCTTCCGGCTCAACCGTCCCTGGGAAGCCTTCTTGGCCTTGGCCACCTTTTGGGACGCCTTCTTGACCGTCTTTCCTAAAGTGAAGGCAAGCTTCAAATGCCAGTCAGCCGCATCCTTCTTGGCAACCTGTTTCTTCCTGGTCTTTCTTTTAACCATGGTCATGCTCCTTTTGGGGAATCAAAAGATCGGCCCGCTGACACGCGCTGCAGGCCCTCAGCAAATTGAGGCATAATATATCATATAAACCAAGATTTTCCAGTGACACAGTTGGGGCATCAGAAGAACATTCCAATATTTTGATCATCTGGTATAATTTCCGCTCGTATGCAGAATGCATTCTCACGAACCGAACTTCTGATCGGCAAACGATCGCTGGACAAACTGTTCCGCGCGACCGTGGCTGTCTTCGGCGTCGGCGGCGTCGGCAGTTATACGGCCGAGGCCTTCGCGCGCTGCGGCATCGGACACATTGTCCTCGTTGACGATGATCTCATCTGCCTGACCAACATCAACCGCCAGCTGCACGCCACTCGCAAAACAGTCGGGCGCCCAAAGGTGGAGGTGATGCGCGAGCGGATCCTCGAGATCAATCCCAAAGCCAAGGTTGAGATCCATCAGAAATTCTACCTGCCCGAGAACGGCGCAGAACTCATGCGACAGGATTACGACTATATTGTGGACGCACTTGATACCGTGACCGCGAAGATCGATATCGTGATCCGGGCCAAACAGCTCGGCATCCCGGTCATCAGCTGCATGGGGACAGGCAAGAAGCTCGACCCCACCCGCTTTGAGGTCGCTGACCTGTTCGATACGTCCATCTGCCCCCTGTGCCGTGTGATGCGCTTTGAACTGCGCAGGCGCGGCATCGACCGGCTCAAGGTCGTCTACTCCCGCGAGCCTGTCATGAAATCCTTTGAAGTCGAAGATGCCTCCTGCAGCCACTCCTGCGTCTGCCCCAAAGGCAGCAGTATCCGCAAGTGTTCTGACCGCCGGGACATCCCGGGAACGATCTCCTTCATCCCTGCTGTGGCCGGCATGATCGCGGCCTCAGCGGTTGTCAGGGACCTGCTGGCCGGGGACTGATCATTTCTTTCTCGCCCTGACAAGAACTTCCTCACATAACAGGAAAGAAATTTTTGTTCAGGGTGGCGCAGGAACCCGGCGGATGGTCTTATAGGACAATCGCTACTGCTTTTTCTCGTCCTGACAAGAATCCTTGTCAGGACACCATTCTTTTTCCCCATAAAGCAAAAAACTTCCTCCCATAACGGGAAAGAAGTTTTTTGCGTAGAGAAAAAGAATGGTGGATCGGATGGGAGTCGAACCCACGGCCTCCTCATTGCGAACGAGGCGCTCTCCCAACTGAGCTACCGACCCAAGGGGAAATATAGTAACAAAAGGTTTTTAAAAAAACAAGCGCTATCATCCTGCAAATCTTCCTCCTGCTTCCCGATGTCGCCGCGGACCGTGTCATACGCCACGACATCATAAAGCACATCGAACCACTCCGAGAACATCTCAAACGTCCGGCCCGTTGGCCAAAGTTTCTGATCCTCGATCCAGTCCGCAAGCTCATTGCAAAAGATGTCATCAAACATCCCCTCAACATGCATCTCCGCCTCTTCCAGCGTCTCAAAGCGCGGGATAAGGTAGATGTTTCCCCTCATAGCCAGATCATCCAGCCACAGCGGCTCATCAGGCGTGATCTCATTGACCCAGTCCACCACCGGTTCACGGGGAAAAACAACAATAGCCATGCGATCAAGCGTTTCCATGGATCAAAAAACCCTCATATAAAGTTTACTTTTCTTCTGACAGAACGGTGCCTGCGGCGAATGAAAACATGCGATACACATCTTGACCATGTTTGCGGCCTGACGATATCCTCCTGCCAGGCTCTGCTCAAGATCAAAATCCTGACCGCCGAAAGAAAGATAGATGTCCGCAAAAACCTTGGAACGGCCAAAGACCGTCATGGAATACTTGGGATCCAGCTGTCCGGCCTTGGCAAAGAAATCACCTGCCTTCATGAAGTCTCCCTTGTTAAACCAAAAAACGCCAAGGTTGTAATACGTCCAAAAAAAGACCGGTGTCTTTTTGAGCGAACGTTGAAACGCCTTGAGCGCCTCATCCTCCCGGCCCAGGCCGTAAGAACACACCCCCACCATGGCCCACGCCTCGCCGGATGAAGGCGGAACAAGATCCGCGACCTGGCGGTGATAATAACGGCAGTCTTCAAGCGCCTGACGGTCCGGCGTCTCGGGATGATCCATTATGACCTTACGATAATTATAAGACGGCTCCAGGCGGCTCAGCGTCTGCAGTCCTGCCACGCGGAAAACTTCTTTATAATTCGTGCAGTAAAGAAAACCGGCCACAAGAACAAGGTACAGGACAGCCACCCGGCAAAAGACAAAGACCGATTGCATCTTTTTAATGAGCATGGTACCGTCCTCCTGACAACTTCAAGCGCATGCCTTTTCTCCAAAAGGCCCAGACGACCGCATAAAAGATGCCATTAAACGCCAGAAGCAAGAACCAGTTAAACGCATACCACCAGGGCGACCCATAACGAAACTCGACCGTTCTTTCGCCAGCAGGAACCCGAACGCCTTTAAAAGCGATATCCGCCGTATAAAGCGGCACTCTTTTTCCATCGACAAACGCGCGCCATCCCGGGGCATTGTTATCAAAATACACCAGGAACTTCTCCTGAGGAAAGTTCGCCCTGAGCTTCAAACGGTTAGGATTAAAATCCGCGGTGCTGAGGATCGATGAATCCTTCTCGAAGAACAGGGCCTCTCCCTGCGGGGCCAGACTTCCGGCATCCTTGCCGCCTGAAACAAACGCAATGTTCGCCCCTTTGGCTAGCGTCCAATTAAGATGAGCATAATCGTCAGCCGTATTATGGAATGGTTCAACATGGCCGTAAGCCACCAGCTTGTGGGTCCTGGCTGATGCAAAGGCCAGGGGGCTCACCTTATCGCACAGATCATAAAAGCCGGATGTGCTGTAATAAAGCGAACCACAAACCTTTTCCTGGCCAGAGTCTATTGCCGGGCGTGTCACGTACTGGAACGACGTTCTTACCCCTTCGTACTCGTAATCCATTTCCCGGGGCATATTATGCGTCGCATAATAAAAGACCTGAACGGCCTGTGGCGCAATAACACACAAAAGTGTAAGCCACAGCACCCAACCCTTTAAAGACCCAGGCCCCAGTGTATACCACAATCCCAAGGCCAGGGACGCTCCGATAACAAAGAACGTCGTCGGAATTCCGTCGCCACGAGCCAGGATCCAGGCCAGACAACCAGCGTGCAAGGCAACGACAACGATCACCGCTGCCCAGCGACGGAGTGTCGTATCAATGCGCAACTTCAAAAGCTGGCTCAAGAATTCAGCCGCGATCAGAATGAAAAGAGGCAACAGAATGAACCACAGAAAGAAATGAAGGTTACGGATGTATTTGAAATAAAAGACATGCTGATACAGGAAATGATACAACGGCGCTGCAAGCGGAGTTCCCAGAAGAAGAAAAAAAATGCCAATCATAAAGTACAAGACTATCCGACGATTGATCCGGCACAACGCACCTCCAGCCCATAAAAAAACACTTAACAAAGGCACATACACAAGCGCGAGCCTGAACTTGGTCAGGTCCAGGAAGAACGACGTAAAATAAAGATCCTCCATGACGCCCCAGTATAAAAGCTTCGTGTCCACACCCAGCACATGGCCCATTCCAGACGCTCCATGGCGCTCCGGCATGGCCAGTCCTCCCCGCGCTGCCTCAAGAAAGAAAGCGATCGGCGGAATAAATGCCAAAACCAACAGAAACACCATCAAAGCACAAAACAATCTTTGTTTCAGGCAGAAAACAGCGACCCGCCGCAGGGAACCCAAAAGCTCGCGTGGAAAAAGGAACGCCCAAAAAATCCCTGCCGCCAGAACGATCGTCAAAAAGAAAAGCGGGATATAGGTATTAAACGCGATCATCAGGCTCAAGCACAATCCTGCGAAGGACCGCCGACCTGGCAAAGACAAAAAAGAATAAACAAAATAAAAGAACCATACCGTCGGCACGATCACCAGGCACATGTACGAATCAAAGATCCGGGTCCCCATCGCGGAAAAAAGGAACAGCAGAAACGCGCTAAAAGCGACACGTTCATCGCGGTAAATGGCCCTGACCAAAAGATAAAAGCCCACCGCCCCGAGCAAAAAATACAACGACTGCGTCAGAAGATAGGCATTGACATATGGCGCCCCAAGAAGATTCAGGAAGAACATCCACAGATAGATCGGATTATACACACCCAACCGACGGAGAAAGAACTCGTTGGGAGAGCCCTGATTCCAAAAATGGTCCCACAGCGGAAAAACTCCGTGCTTCAGACTCTCAAGGTAGTAATGGGTGTGGTCAAAATATGAGATCGCATCTGAGAAAAGCGGCAAGCGTCCCGAAAAATAATCCCGAAACGCGAGAAGCCAGACAAAAAACGCCACGACCATCCAGAAAGGCGGGCAGTGAGGAGAAAATATGGCCCGGAGGCGGGCGGCCACAGATGGGATCTTATTACCGCTGGTCATTGTTCGAGTCCGAAAGGCCTTGTGTTAGCGCGCCACATGATAAAGAGAAAAGACTTCGTTGCCGTATTCCCGCTTAAGGAAAGCCGTGCCCTCTCCGGGCGCGTAGTAATTCATAAAGACGATATAATCCGCCTTGTATTTGCCGATCGCATTGATGAGCGCCGAACGGATATCTCCCCGGGTCATCACCTTAAAGGCCTCCACATCTTTCACGCGCTGCTGCCATTCCTGGGCTGCCTTAAAATCAAACCCAATGACGCCACAGTCACGGTAACAGACAACAACTTTCCTGTTCGAATGGATCCTGAAGCCGCCCATTTCCATATCGTACGGTGTCAGGATCGTGGCCTCTTTGGGCGTATGATCCCGAACATAGCGCTGCATGTCCTCCCAATTGCGCTGCAATTGCCAGAATCCTCCACCCTTCTCCATGATCTGGACATAATTGAAATGAAGGATCAAATAGACAATGATCATCCCGGCAAAGGGAACGGCAAAGACCGCCTTCCTGAACAAATCTGCT
This sequence comes from Candidatus Omnitrophota bacterium, assembly GCA_015233705.1. Next base: position 10,193 of record JADFXE010000001.1, on the reverse strand, counting down.
TTCGGCGAAGATCGCTGCCAGAAAAGAAGGCCGCAGGAAATCCCGGCCGCAGCCAGGATCCACCAGTAACGCAGCACCTTGCCCAGAAGTCCCGGCGCATCAGCCCAACCAATAAGCGCAACAAGGATCACGGCCAAAAGCGTCCAGACTACATTCTTCCGACGGGCCACCTGCATCAGAAAAAGCACTGTGTACCCGATAAGGAAAAAATGCAAAAACTCCGCGAACCGCGTCAGGTTCAAATCCAGCACAAAACGATTGGGAATGACATAGGCAAAAAAGAAGCTCGCGCCGACAAAAACCGTGCTGACCCAAAAGATTACGTGCGCCTTCTTGTCCCGACGGAAGTCAACATTAAAAACACAGTGCCCGGCGTAAAGAAGGATCAAAAAAAGATACGGATAAAGCCTCTGGATCAAATCGCCCACGCCCTTGATCACATCTTCCGGATTCCCATTCCCCAGAGGAAAACACTGTGGACAGGCCAAAAGATAAAGCGGAACCCATTCGCTCGCCGGGACAGGTATCCTGGCAAGGCTCGCGGCCTGCGGAATATGCCAAAGGATAAAAGGAAGTGCACAGATAGTGAACGCCAAACCGGTCAACAGAAACGTCTTTCCCCTGTCTCTGACAAAGAAAAGCGCGTAAGCCGTCAAGAATAGCATCGGGAAAAGGGCATAAAGCGCATGAAAATTCGCGGCAATCCCCATGAGAATAGCCGCCAGGATCAATCGCTCACGATAAAAGAAGAAGAATCCGGCGAAAATGATGGCAAAGGAAAATTCCTCATGCGAGAACGTTCGGTAAATGAACTCCTCAGTCCGCCCTAAAAGAAAAAGACTGAGCGTAGCCAATAAAGCCGTAATGCGGTCCCTGGAGATCCAATACCAAAGGCGAAAGACCCAATAAAAAAAGAAGAACCGGACAATGACGTAGAGCCCCAAATAAACAGTTGGGATCATATCCACGGTAATGAACCGGGCCAAAATCGGAAAGAGATACGTCGAGAAATGCCTGGACAAAGCCTCAACGTAATAATCGCCGGCGTAAAGCTGCGGGTCGATCAGGTGTTTGAGAAGCGGGATCTCAAGATGCTGGTCATCCCAGCCGTAAACGTAACGATTTGTCAGAAGAAAAACAACAAGGACGAGAAAAGCGATAAGAAAATCATTGCGAAAAAGCCGTTTGCCAAGCGAGAGAATGTCTTTCATATCACCACAAGGGGCCTCTCACACGCACCTGGATGCCTTTGGGGGATCCATCAGGATTAAACTTGCTCTTGCCGAATGCTTGCAGCTCCTTATCAAACAGCGACTCCCCAATGTCTTTGCCTGCCACCAAAGGAGTGCCCGGCTGAGAGGCAATTTTGACATCTGAGCGGACCATTGCCTCTAACCTGGCTGCTTCCGGCTCCAGGCTTCTTTGACGCAATGCCGTGATCTGCTCTAAAACCTTGAACTTCTCTCCCTGCAAAACATAAGCAAGTCCCAAACCATAATGAGCCATGTTATTATCCACCGTCTTCAGGCCACGCTCAAAATGATCGATCGCCTCCTCGGCCCTGGACTCTCCCAGAAGATAAACCCATCCAATAGCGATCTCGATATCCGGCTGCTCGGGCCGAAGCTTGAGGGAATGCCCAAAAGTTTTCTCAGACAAAACAAAACTTCCCTGACTGTAATACGCCCTCGCAAGATTGTTCCAGGACTCAACAGAGTTCGAATCAACGTCAGTCGCCAGCTTGAAATATCTCAAAGATTCTTTTATGCTCCCCTGTTCCCATGTCTGATGGATAAGACCAAGGCTATTGTAAGCCGGCGCAAAGCGGGGATCGATCTCGATCGCCTTCTTGAAGAATTCAATGGCTTTCTCGAACTCACCATCACGGGCAGCCAATGTGCCGACTTGGAAAAGCTGCTCCTTTGATAATTGAATAGCGGACGCGGGGACCGAAAAAGAGCACGTGAGCATCCAACAGAAAAACAATTGCACTATTATCACGGATAAGGTACGAGAACGATGTGGGATCATAAGACATCCTTGAGGAGGCCTCAAGGTCAAAAGGCGCTATTTCTGAGACTTCTGATCTGCCGCGTCCTTGGCCTCTTCATTGGCCTTGACGAACGCCTTGACATCCTTGGACGGATCCTCTCCGACGATCATCTTGGAGACAGACATGTTGACCTGGACCTTTTCAGCATCGCGTGCATTACCGGCGATAGTCATTTTCTCGACCTTCATGAGTTCTTTGGAATTATTGATCGAATAAATAAAGCTGGTAATGTCTTCAAACTTGCCGACAGCATCCACGGTCACAAGATATTTAATGTAGTCTTTCTGCTCATCCTTGCCAGCAGGTGTTACTTTGGAAAGCTCCACCTTGGCTGATGAGGCCATGCCTTCAACTTGCTTGAGAAGATCACCGATGATCTCCTCTTCAGTGCGAACATCCTTGGCGTAAAAGTCCTTAAAAGATTCCGCCTCTTTCTTAATGCGCTCCCGATAAGCCAAAAAGTGCATGTTCTGGGAGACCCGACTCTCTTCCTTGGTGATGGAATCCTCGATCTCCTGCAAACGATCCCAGCTAGGTGCAATTAAAAGCCGATCAAAAAGGGCCAACAGAATGAATATCCCGGCAATCCCCAATATCTTCTTTTCATTCAAAGAAAGTCCGGCAATAAACTTGATCAAAGGTCTCTCCTTATTTCTTCTGGTCCTTTTTCGTTTCTGCGGCGCCAGATTCATCGGTCACAAGCTTCATGACAATCTCAAAGGAAGCCACATCCTTGCCGCGATCCTTCTTGGCCGCAGTAGATTTGGTCTTCACCCCTTCAAAGAGCGGAGACTCCTCAAGGGCGGTCACAAAACTGAAGACCTTGGACATGGATTCAGAAACACCCTGGATGGAGATGGTGTTCGTTTCATCCATACTGATATTCGAAAGATAGATCTCCGTCGGAATAATGCGATAAAGTTCGCGAACCGCCTCCAGCGGAAGATTGCGGGCCTCCAGATAACCCTTCAGCACCCGGGTCCGGCTGATCATATTCTCCAGACTCTTTACTTCCTGGCGCTGATTTGCATATTTGGCGATCAAATTTTGCTGTAAAAATTGATCCTTGAAATACACCTTGCTCAGAAAACCAGCACCGACAAAAAGAAGACTGAAAAGGATGAAGATAGCGGTCTTCACCATCTCACGTCCTTTTTCATCGACTGAGCGTTGATCTTTGACTTCCTGCGGAACAAGATCAGCCTGACACTTAACCGCCGTCGTGCCTACCGCAATGATATCTAAAACAGCAGTATCGACAAAATCACGGGCCAGGACATCCTTGACCGCCTTGGAGGCGTTAACAAAATTCTGATAAGGAAGAACGTTGACCTTAACGCCCAACGCATCTCCGATAGTCGTCTCCATGCCTGCCAGGGCCGGATGATTGCTGGTCAAACAGAACTTCCCGGGTTTGACGCCCATGGCTTCCTGCTCGTAAACATCCAGCGATGCCTTGACCTCGTCGATCAGCTGCTTGCCGGCCTCAGGATCAACTGCGATCTGCTCAATGCCGACAGGGATGCTCCGCGTCATGAGAGCAGACCCCAGAGAGGTCACAATAAAATTGGTATTCTGTAGGTTGATATCAATGATCGCGGTCGGCACATCCCCCTTCTTTGTCCGCAAGGCATTGGCATAAAAACGCCCGATCGCCTCGGGGACAAAGATCACAGTGTCCGCATGAAGGGACGACGCCTTAATCGCTGAAAGTTTTTCTTTGACCGTATCGCGCTTAACGATCACCAGAAGCACACGCGTGAAATTCGGCTTGGGCGAGCCAAGCCTGATGAACCCGGTAAGGATCTCATCCTTGTTAAAGGGAGTATAGCGCGCGGCCTGGAGTGCCAGGATGGATTCGATCTCGTCATTATCAACGGCGGGGACTTCGATGTTCTTGGTCGTTGCCACATCGCCGGATATTGTGCAGAGAACCTTTGCCTTCTTTGTGTCGAAACCGGATAGCGCCTGGTGTAGAGCGGAAGCAACCGCGCCATTCTCTACAGACACCTTGGCGAGCTTCTCCACAACGCCACGGTTAGAGATCTGAGCGACCTTGACCAGAACAGGGCTGAGCGAAACAGAAATAAGAGACGAGTTTTTCAGGGGCATATCCTCCAACCTTTGATGGGGCTATTATAGACTAATGCTAAAAGGACATTCAACAAAAAACTGATTATTTTTCATACCAATATTCAAACTTATTAGAGAGCACATTAAAGACCGCCTCAATCGTCCGCCGGGACTCCGCTCCCTCCGAGAGGACACGGGCATGGATCGCATAAAGCGTGGAATCGACACCCAATCGCCCTTGGGCGTTAAGCGTGTCAAGTTGATGTGTTTGCCAGGTCTCAAGCTTAACGATCGAGTTGACCTCAGCAGCAATGTCGAACGTGCGCAGAAAAATATGATCATCCGCGGTGAATTCCTGTCCGTCAGGCCCCCGACGGACTTGAAGCAATTTATCCGCGACGCCCACATCAAGCCCCATCGCCAACAGGACCTGTCGCGGCGCCGTGTTCACATTCACATGCCCGTCTCCCCAGACGGTCACATACGGCCTCATGGCAGCATAGATCTCTCTGGTGATGCCGCGCACCAGAAAAAGCTCATCGATGCGCTCAAACGGCTTCTCCTTCATGGCATAGGGATGTTCCAAATTCTTGTAGTAGTCATCGCTAAAGAAACCTTCCGCCTCATGCTTGCCATAATCGCGCCAATCCAGAACAGCCTCAGCTAATTTGAGCGCGGTATCCTCCGGCAGAGATGCCCCGTGGACGAACAAACGTGTCAGCGTATCCCGGTCGGTGGTATTGATATTGATCTTGCCCTGCTCATCGCACATGCCATAGAATTTCGTGGTCTTCGCCGCTGTTTCATCCACAGATGTGCAGACCACTTCAACGGGAATATCTCCGATCGTCATACCAGCAAAATCCGCCGGATTATTATGTCGACGGGCTTTGGCACTGGCGGAATACATAAACTGATTCTCCTCCAAATCATCCAGAAGAACCGCCACCGCCTTCTTGACACCCGCCTCCGCCGCGAGCTGGGCACGGCTGCGGTCCTCAAGCCTCCCCAACAAAATGACCTTCTGCCGCGTCCCGAAACCAATGGAGACAGCAAGAACGGCCAGAAATGCCAGCGTCCACATCGCCATGATCAGGATGAATCCGTGCTGACATCTTAATCTTCCCATTGCCATGTTATATCCCCAGCGGCACGGGCACCAGACGGCGCAGGATCCGCTCTTCCTGCCCGTCCATGAAAGACAGCTCCACCTCAACGCGCGCCGGGAGAACATCCTTGCCCTCGGCGTGCAGCTGATAATCTTTCTGCCCTGAATAATAATATTTAAAACGTATCTGTTTGATCCCACTCAACAAGACCCGCGGTTCGCCCCACGCCTCGCGCGTACCATCGGCATAATCCGCCTGCCGACGGATAACCGTACCCTTGACCGCGTCAAAACTGTAGCTGACCCGGCCCAGCTGATCAACCGTCCCTTCCTCGGCCCGGGTACTGCGGCGGTCAGCTGGAGTCGAGACAATGGTTGGGAACTCGAAGGAATATTCCTCTCCCTTGAACGGAAGCGTCGAAAAGAAAAAGGCGTTGCGGACATCCGAAGAAAACCGGTCAAAAAAAATCGACGCGTCCTCGGCCAGAACAGCCTGGCGGCTGCGGTCCCAAAGCCGAATCCCGTTCCTGAGGCAGGAAAAGACGGCCAATGAAATCGTGCCGATCAGGGTCGCCACTAAAAGCATCTCAATAAAAGTAAATCCCCGACGTCTCATATCAAGTTCCACTCGCAAGATTCGTCACACCAGAAAAATACGCTGACCGGCTCACGCTGACCACGTGCCCGCGCTCCTCCCACGACAAGGTAATATCAAGGGAAAAAACCGAAAGAAGCTTCCCTACCGGTTTCAGATCAATCGCATAATGGAATTCAACCGGACGGTTATTAATGACAACGGTCTCGGACATCGGGCCGATATCAAAGTCCTTAAGCGACTGGAAATCCTTTTCCGCAAAGGCGATCTTACTCTCGATAAGGTTGAGGGCATGAAGACGGCAGGACAGATGATTAAGATAATCGATCCCAATGAAGAATGACCGGTAAATCGCCACAAGACCGACGGAAAGGACAACGACCGTCACCATCACTTCAATGAAGGTCAGACCCTTTCTCCGACGGCGCTGTGAGCCGGCATAACAACCCGATGGGTTATTGCCAGTTGGTGATGTCATCTTGGGCCGAGTCTTGGTCCTTGCCTTTGGAAGAGAGATCATAATCCGGGCGATGCACCCCCGGGGAAACATAGACATAAATGTTGCCCCACGGGTCAACAGGGTCTTTTTCAATGTAAGGATGCCAGTTCTTAGGGATCGGCGCGGTCGTCGGTTTTTCTTTCAACGCCATGAGGCCTTGAGTTGTAGTCGGGAACATCCCGTTGTCCAACTCATACAACTTAAGAGCGGTTGCGATATTGCCCTCAATGTCAGCCTTAGCCACCGCCGCCTTAGCCTGCTCGGAGCGGCCCGACAATCTGGGAATGATCATTGCCGCCAACGCTCCAATGATGACCACAACCAGCATAATTTCAACCAACGTGAAACCTCTTTGTCCCTTTATTCGACTCAGCATCGCAGATCCTCCCTGTTATTGACCAAGAATATATTCGACCCAACGCCGTTCCACGTCAGCCATAGAATTAAAAATCCCGCCATAAGAACGGGCCAGGGCAGTATCAAATGTCTGCCCATCCCTCATCTCTTTACATAACCGATAAAAAGACTCCTGTCCATACTTTTCTATAAGAAAAACGACCAGCGACAGACTTTGGGCATAAAAAACTGCAACTTTGCCATTGTCCTTTAGGTCAAGCGGACGAAGATCTCCCAAGACCGTGAAAGGAATATGATTGCCCGCCTGCACGACCGGTATCAGTGCCTCCCGGGCCAATCCCCGTTTATCTGCCTCCTCCAGTTGCGCAATCCCCTCCTCCAGCCAAACCGGGACCACTCCGATGTGCTGATCAAAATAATCCCAAAGCATAAGATGGGCCAACTCATGCGGCAGAACCTCATCCAAAAAGTTTAACTGCCCCGAATAAGAAACGATCGTACGGTCATGATAGAACTTGGATTCTCGGGTAGCATAGCCAACCGACCAGTCCGGCTGGCCGGTGAACTTTGAAAAGGAGATCTGATCAGGGAAAATAATAATGCCTGCCCGTTTCTCCCAAGTCCAATATCCCTGATACCGGCTGAAGCCGATATCTCTGGCAATACGATCGTAATAATATTCAGCGCGATCCAACGCCTTCTGAGCAAGTTCCTGATCTTCAGGAACAAGAAATTGCGCTTTAAAATGATCGCTCTTGATCTCCTGAAATCCGGTCAGTTCGCCAAAGGCCAACGCATTGGCCACGAACACAAAGCCAAAGAACAACAAAGCACCGGTCGCGACTTGTATCTTCATCGGGCAAAAATATCCATCTGAAAAATGGGCATAAGCATTGCAAAGACGATAAACCCAACCACAAGACCAACACCCAAGATCATCGCCGGCTCCAAAAGAGAAGTCATGGCCTTGGTGGTCTCCGTAATTTCCTGGTCATAGGAATCTGAAATATCCTTAAGGGCTTCGGAAAGATCCCCCGATTCCTCGCCGACCATGATCAGCTGGGCAAAGATATCCGGCACAATGCCTGACTCCTGAAGGGTCTCGCCGAAACCGGATCCGCCAGCGACCTTGGTCTGGCAAAGCCACAGCGCCTGCTTCATCGTCTCATTATCCAGCGTCGGAATTGCGATCTCCAGGGCCTTGAGGATCGGAATGCCACTCTCCAGTAGCAACCCCAGCGTCCGCGCAAAGCGTTCAATATCTACTTTCAGGACCAATCCTTTGATCAAAGGAATATGAAACATCAACCGTTTTATGGTCCTTCTGAACTTACTCACGTGATCCACCGAACGGGACAGGATCGCCAAAACAAGAACAATAACAAACAGAACGGGCCAACCCTTGACGAACACCTTGCTTAACCCCATGACAACCAGGGTCGGCCAGGGCAAGGGCACATTGATCCCCTGGAAAAGAACGGTGATGCGCGGCATAACATAGGTCAGAATAAAAAGAACTGTCGCAATGCCGACGACAAGCATAAAGGCCGGATAAGTCAGTGCGGTCTTGATCTTGGTCACCACCTCGTCCTGCTTGCGATAATAGACCGCGATATTAGCCAGAAGTTCACGCAGACGCCCACTCTCCTCACCGGCACGGGCCATGGCCACATAAAGCTCAGAGAATGTCTGGGGATGTTCAGCCAGGCAAGCGGAGAAAGGCCTTCCGTTACGAACGCCGGCAACGATCTCATTAAGGGTCCTGGCAAAATCACGGTTGCGGCTCTGACGGGCCAGGATCTCTATCGCCTGTAAGAGCGGAATCCCTGACTTTAAAAGGCCGACCAACTGCCGGGTAAAAGCATGCAGCTCTTTGAGGCTGATGGATCCCGACTTAAGGTCTCTCGCGACAGCGCCGACCTCGGTCCCTTTTTCCTGAACAGACACAGGGACCAATCCCTGGCGGCTGACCATCTCGATCGCCTCATCGACGTCACGGGCCGTCACTTCTCCGCTGACGGACTGGGCATTATCTTTCTTGGCTTTGTAGACAAATATCGGCATGGACAGATCAGACTACGCCTGGTGTTTGGCGATACGGGACAAGTCTTCTTTCATGGTCACGTTCATAACCTCTGCCGGCGTGGTAATGCCGTGGATGACATTCACCCAGCCGTCCTGACGGAGCGTCCGCATGCCGCCTGCGACTGCGATGCGTTTGATCTGCTCTGCTCGCGGATTCTCCAGAATGACCTCACGGATGCTTTCATTGATCTCCAGGATCTCATAAATCGCGGTCCGACCGAAATAGCCTGTGGCACTGCAATGGTCGCAGCCGCGGCCTTTGAAAATCTTGATCTCCGACGGCGCTGAAGCGCCAAGGCTTTGGGCGATCTCCTGGCGGACCTCGGCCAGCGGCGCATGGTCCTCTTCCTTGCAATGCGGACAAATGACCCGAACCAGTCGCTGAGCGACAAACGCCTGGACGCTGGAGGCTACCAGATACGCCTCAACCCCCATGTCGACCAGACGTGTGACAGCACTGGCCGCATCATTGGTATGAACACTCGAGAAAACCATGTGCCCGGTCAAGGCCGTACGGATCGCGATCTCCGCGGTCTCCAGATCGCGCACCTCGCCGACCATCAGGATATCCGGATCGTGACGCAGAATGCTGCGCAGCCCCATCGCGAAACTGAAATCAATATTGGGATTTACCTGGATCTGCGTGATGCCTTCCATCTCGTATTCGATTGGGTCTTCGATAGTGATGATCTTGCGCGCAGGATCATTAATCTCATTCAAACAGGCGTAAAGGGTCGTGGTCTTGCCGCTTCCCGTCGGCCCAGTCACAAATATGACACCGTGAGGACGTCGGATCAGATCACGGAACTTGCCCGCATTATCCGCGTTAAACCCGAGCTTCTCCAAATTCAAAAGCATTGTTGTCGTTGGCAGGATACGAATAACCATGCTCTCCCCGTGCAAAGTCGGGATGGTCGAAACACGCAAATCCAGCGTCTGATCTTTGGTCCGCACGACTGCGCTTCCATCCTGAGGCAGGCGCTTCTCGGTGATCGTCAGGTTCGCCATGATCTTGATGCGGGACAGGATCGCGGCCAAAAAATGCCTGGCTTCCGGAGGAAGATTGGCATCGATCAGAACACCGTCGATGCGGTAACGGAAGCGAACCTTGTTGCGGTAAGGCTCGATATGAATATCGGTCGCGCGTTTCTGAAAAGCCTCAAAGATAATCTGGTTAACAAGTTTGGTGACCGACGGATCTTCGCTCTGGCGTTCGATATCTTCAATAGGCGAATTTCCTCCCTTGGATTGGCCGGAACGCCGCTGAGGATCTTTGGTCAGGATCTGATCAATCGTATCCGAGGCCAAGCCATAATACTTTTTCAGGGCCTCCTCGATATCCCAGGGAGAGGCCACCAGAAATCGAGTTTCAAAGCCCAGATGGGCACGGATATCATCCTGACTGTGAAGGTCCAACGGCTCA
>JADFXE010000032.1:4185-12712 GCA_015233705.1 Candidatus Omnitrophota bacterium | reverse complement strand
CCAGGAGCATCGGCTGACGGTCAGCGGCCTGGACATCCCGGTCGGCATGAAGAATTCATATGTCAAAACCAGCGCCGGAAAAATGATGGCCTGCTCCTTGGGCAAAAGCGCCAAAACAAACAGAATGAGCGCGCCGGCTGACCAGCCCGCGGCCCTGGCTCCGTCAAAACGCCGGGCCTGCAGATAAGAAAGAAAAGCGCCCAGACAAAAAACAGTCACCGCCAGATTCGAGATCCCTGAAACGCAGGCCACTGCCTCACTCTGCACCGGATGGACCAGAAAGACCAGCGCCACCGCAAAAGCCCAGGACCTCTTCAGACGCAAACCCAGGCACACAAGATAAAGCAGGAAAGCATTAAGGATATGCAGCAGAATGTTCAGACAATGGAACCCGGCCGGGTTCATCCCAAACAAAGAAAACCCGGCGCGATAAAAGACCTCAAGCACAGGACGGTAATACGGCGTGGTCAGCTGAAGTGATTGAAACGGGACGCCGGTCCTGAAAAACGCTTCAAATAGATTGTCCCAGCGGGCGATATTGGGATTCTGCGCGATGAAGACCACATCATCGTGGACAAAAGGATGGAAGATCGCGTTGGCGTAGACCGCCAGTCCTGCGAGAACCAGCAGCAAAAAGACCCGCAGGCAGGAATGTTTGATCAATGTCATCATCACAAATCAGCCTCTAGACAAAAACGCCTCACAGAGCCTGTGAGGCATTCCTTATTCTAAGAAAGATACCGGCGCATTATGCAACGGAACGCGCCATCAAGAACACACGCAGGTCACTTTCTGCGCAGGGATGTCGCACTGAACGGCCGTGCCGCCGTGATATCCCAATCCTGCGATCGGGGTCGAGCACCCTTCATCCGTCAGACTACAACCCGAAGAACAATAGCGGTCGCAAGCCGAGATGATCAGAGGCAAACCGGTAAGACAGATCGAATCATCCGGCGCGGTGAACGGGACCCCTTGATGAAAATCATGCAGCCTGGTAAAGGTCACTGCCTCACGGTATCCGGCGCCCTTGGTGCGGGCAGCCCCGTGGTCCACATAGATATCGCCCTTGACCTCAAGATTCTCATCAGTGACCGTCTTGGAGGTGCAGGACGCGCCGACACACATGTTATGCGTCCGTAAACTTTTGTAGGCGCCCGCTGGTGCAGGATAATATGTGGTCAAGGTAAGGGTCTCTGCCACAGCGACACAACACTGCGCTGACAAAAGAATCCCCGCCAATAACAACGACGTTCTCCAGCTCATCTTCCCCCACTCCGGACTTACTTGCCGAATTCTTTCTTCAGCCTGGCAGCCTCGGCCTGAAATTCCGCGTATTGCTTATCAAGAAGCGCCAGTGGGACATCTGCGCCGTTCAACGTGCCGTCCTTGCCCAAGGCGTCCAGGGCCACACACGTCTGGTGCATGTCCTTCGCCGAGATGTTGCCGGTCGCGCCCTTCATGCCGTGCGCGATCTGCTGAAAAGAGACCAAATCGCCCTTCTCAAAAGCCTTGTTGATCGTATTGCGCTTGCCGGGAAAATCCTCCTGGAAGATATCAAAAAGCTCCAGCAACAATTCCTTGTCATCCTGCACCCGCTCCATCGCATCCTTCAAGTCAATAATATTACTCATGCACCCTTCCTTTGTTGTACGAGGTTGATGATCATGCGAAACAGCGCATCTCTGTCTATCGGCTTTGACACATAGCCATCCATCCCGGTGGCCAGATATTTCTCACGGTCCCCGGTCATGGCATTGGCGGTCATGGCTACGATGGGAATGTGAATACCCGTCTGCTTCTCTTCGCCGCGGATCAGGATGGTCGCCTCCACGCCGGTCATTTCCGGCATATGGTCATCCATGAGGATGATATCATAATGCCCCTTGCCCAGCATATCCACGGCCTCGCGGCCATTGTTGGCCACCACGACCTCCCAGCCGCGCTTCTCCAGGATCCTGGCGGCGATCTTCTGATTAACAAGATTATCCTCTGCCAAAAGAATGCGAATCTTGCCGATGCCATCCGGCGCCACTCCCGCGACAGGCGCGCCCTCTACCGCTGCTGGCGGCGGCACATTATCGCTGACCGGCAGCGTCACAAGAAAGTTGAACGTGCTCCCCTGACCCTCCTCGCTCTCGGCCCAGATCCGCCCGCCCATCATCTCGACCAGCTTCTTGGAAATGGCCAGCCCCAAGCCAGTCCCGCCGTAACGGCGCGAGGTCTTCTCGTCAACCTGAGTAAAGAGCTCAAAAAGCGAACCAATCCGGTCCTGGGGAATCCCGATGCCGGAATCCTTGATCGAAAAAAGAAATTCGCAGTCCTTATTCTTCCGGGACAAGGCCTTCAGCCCGATCTCGACCTTCCCCTTGTGTGTGAATTTAATGGCATTGGTAACGAGGTTGATGATGATCTGCCGGATGCGGACCGGATCGCCCATCACCAGAGGCGGCACATCATCTGCAACGGAGTAAACAAGCTGAATGCTTTTATTGACGGTCAGGACCTGCAACCCCTTGCAGACATTGCGGACGATCTCGCGTAAACTGATCTCAATGGATTCAATGGAAATTTTGCCGGCCTCGGCCTTGGACAAGTCCAGGATATCATTCAAAAGCCCCAGAAGATTTCCCGCGGCCTCTTTGGCGACCTTCAGGTTGTCGCGCTGCTCGTCGGTCAATTGTGTGTCCAGGGTCAAATCCAACATGCCCAGGACCGCGTTCATGGGCGTCCGGAGTTCGTGCGACATCTTGGCCAGGAAAATGCTCTTGGAGCTGTTGGCTTCCTCGGCCGCCAGCTTGGCCTGCACCAGCATCTCCTGAATGCGTTTTTGTTTAGAAATATCACGCAAAATACCGATCGAGCCAACCACCTTGCCCATACTGTCCTTGAGGATCGAGATCGAAGCATCCACATCCAGAAGCGTCCCGTCTTTCTTGAAAACCTGGGTCACAATCCCCGAAAGAACGCCTTTCTCACGGATGTTGAGTTTGCGCATCTTGCGCCATTCGCGCTCCGGATAAAGTTCGTGGACCGGCTTATTAAAAAGGTCTTCCCGGCCCAGCTCCAGCATCTGCTCGGCAAAAGGGTTCCAGGCCACGATCTTCTCTTCCTGGTCGGTTACCGTGATCGCGGCCGCCGTATTGTCAAAAACGACCTTGAAAAGTTCCCTGGACTGAACCAGGTCCTTCTCGAATTCCTTCTGGCGGGTGATATCCTCGACGACAAAATTCAGGTGCAGCGTCCGCCCCTGCGGATCATCTTCAGAGGTGATCGAAATCGAGGTCCAGACGCGGCCTTCCCTCTTGCGCTTGAGGATCACCTCCATGCCATCCACGGGTTCCTGCCGCTTAAGCCGGCCGATAAGAGCACGAAAAACTTTGTTGTCCTCAAAGATATCTGCCAGCTTAAGGCCGATCAGCTCCGCCTTCTTGAACCCCAGCATCTGCGCAAAGGCCGCATTGACGAACACGAGCTCCGCGCTATAGCCAAAGGTGGTGCGGCAGATACCGATCTTAAGCGCATCAATGAATTCCCTGAGGTCTGTATCCTGAAATGGCATATTTATTTCAACTTGATGTTGGTTAGAATGACCACAAAATTCAGAAGTCCGACGACAATCGCCAGGACAATCATGCAGGCCGTGAACGAAGCCGACAGGCCCGCCCCCGGCTCAAAGACCATGAAACCCTTGGTGATCAGCGACATGAGCGCAAAGGCCAAGAGCAGCGATAGCCCGCACAGGAAGAAAACTAACAGCGACAGAAGAAAGGACAACCCGATGACAAACGCATTATATTTCCACAGATTGTCTTTAGCGATCCTGCTGGCAGCGATACCGATCCTCTTCATATCTCTCTTGCCCCCTGACGCATTAGGATTCTAATATTTAGCCCGCGCGACTTCAACCTCTTTTTTGATTCCCTCGAACAGCGCGTGCCCCGTCAGCATTCCTGCCGCCACGCTCATCTCTCAAACTTGACCACATTCTCCCACCAGACAGTCGAATCCCACTTCTGCAGCGCCTTCCAGAGCCTCTGCGCGGTCTTGGTTTTAAGGAAGCCCGGCGCTCGGCGCAGAAACTTGACCGCGACCTTGTGGCCGTGATCCATGTATTCCCTCGCCTGAACAAGACATTCCAAAATATCGGCGTCGCGGGCGATCAGGGCTTCCGGCGTCTTTTGTGTGTCGTAATCGCCGCGAATATCTTCCAGCGCCGAGCGGACACGGGCGTTCAACAGCGCGACCTGGTCCTTGAACACCTTTTTCTCGGCGGCCTTGAAATCAATGTAGTAATGGCCCATCTTGTGCAGGTCATTGATGCGCGCCTCGTGAATGTCGTTAAAAAGCGTCATGGCCAGGACGCGGTAAGGATCAGCCCCTTCCTCGTGGGCCATGTAAAAGCCGATGACCGCACAGCGGAAACAATGGTCGGCCACACTCTCCGGCTCCTCGATGCCGGCGACCCACCAGCCGCTGCGCTTGACGCGCTTGAGGAGCCCGGCCTCGGCGAAGAAATCCAGGGCCGCGATATCAGGCTTTTTTATCGAACGCTTTTCTTTGCTTGTTGATCTCATAACAGAACACCGTGGTTGCGTGCGCCGCGTTCAGGGACATCCTGGGCTGCGCCATGGGTATGGTTATTTTGATATCCAGCCGCTGTTGGATCACGTCGCGAACGCCCTTATCCTCCGAGCCGATGACCACGCCGAGCGGAAAAGGCAATTGAACATCATAAATACTTTCGCCGTCCTTGACCACGCTGCCGGCGATGGTGAAATCACGGTCCTTGGCCTTCTGGATCGCCTGTCCGAGATTATTGACCCGCGCGACCTTGACGAAATTCTCGCCGCCGCAGGCAACGCGCAGCACCGTGTCCGTCACCTGGACCGAATCATGCGTCGGGATGACAATGGCAAGCCCCCCGAGGCTGCCGGCCGTCCTTAAGATGCCGCCGAAATTCTGCGGATCGGTCAGGCCGTCGAGAAAAACGAGCGTAAGCTTCTCCTGGAGCGCGACATCCAAAAGTTCCTCGTAATTAAAATACGTGAACTCCTCGACGTCCATGATCAGGCCCTGGGTGTTGGCGCTCTTGCCGAGCTTCATCAGATGCTGGGCGTGGCTCACCAGGACCGGGATGCCGTGCTTCTTGGCCTTGCCTGCAATATAGCTGTGCTCAGGATGCCCCGCCTGCACAAAAATGCGTTTGATGCTCTGCGGATTGGACTTCAGGCGTTCCAAAACCGGATTCTTGCCGTAAATTTTCATAGTGTCTTGCGCTCCGTGCTTGTTCTAAAGTTACTTCTTGATCCCCAGGCCCAAATAAAAAATCGGCTTTAGAATGCTCCACCACCCGACGAAGGGCTGCATTTTGGTGTAACCAAGCTTCTTCGGCGGATAGATCTTGGTCACAAAGACCTCGGTACACTTGTGTCCGAGCCGCAGCGCCTTGAACATGATGTACGGCTCAAGCTCGTAGGTGTCGAGCCACGGCTGGTCAAGATTGATACGCTCATCATCAAACAGAGACAGCCGCATCGCCCGAAAACCATTGGTGCTGTCCGTCACGCGCCGGCCGGTAAAAAGACTCATGAGCAACGGATGCAACCGGGTCGCGATCTTCCGATAAAAGGGCATGTCGCCGCCCGTACCCACCTTGCCCTTGTAGCGCGAACCCTGAACAAACTCGCAGCCGTCCTTGAGGACAGGCTGAAGCAGCGCCGGGATCTCGTCGGGATTATCCTTGTCGTTCCCGGCCATGATAACAATGACTTCATACCCGTTGGCGCGAGCATATTTGATCGCGGTGCGAATGGCCGCGCCCACGCCGCTTCTGGTCTCGTGCCGGACCGTCCTGACGCCGCGGTCAGCAAAACTTTTGATCATCTCGGTCGTGCCGTCAGTCGAACAGTCGTCCACGATCAGGTAATCGACCTTGCCGGCCAGCGGGCTCTTGAGAAAACGCTCGATCGCATGCTTCAGCTTCACGTTCTCATTGTACGCCGGAGGGACCACGAGGATCTTTGACATTCAAAATTCCTTAGATACGCTCAAGACCATTGCCAGTCTTGCGGTATGCCGCGCCAGAGGGGCTTTCGAGTTTCCCGTTCAGGCGCTCGCCGTCGTGGCTGACCCAGCCGACCTGACGGGCAGGATTGCCGACCACCATCGCGTGCGCCGGAACATCTTTCAAAACAACGGCGCCGGCCCCGATCACGGCAAAGGCACCGATCGTAATCCCACACATGACCGTCGCGTTCGCGCCGATCGCGGCGCCTTTGCGAACCAATGTCTTTTCCATCTTCCAGTCTGCGCGGCGGCTGCGCGGATGGCGGTCGTTGATGAACGTCGCGTTAGGCCCGACGAAGACATCATCCTCCAGCGTGACGCCTTCAAAGACCGAGACGCCGTTCTTGACCGTCACATTGTCGCCGATCACGACGTTCTTCTCGACAAAACAGCAATCGCAGATATTGCCGTTCCTGCCGATCACAACGCCGTCCTGAATATTGACAAAGGCCCAGACCCGCGTTCCTTCGCCGATGCGGGCACCAGTGGCAACAAGCGCTGTATCATGTTTGAAATAATTCATGGTACGAAAAAAACAGTTGACTGTTTTATGTTATGTTAACTAGCGTTCCCTGTTGGTCCATGGACTTCTGGATCGCGGCCAGGGCCTTGACGACCGCGGCGCCCTTGTCCGCGTCTGCCAGCGCCGGATGACGCTTGTTCTCGACGCAGTCCACAAAATACTGACCCTGGGCCTTCAAAGGCTCCTGCGCGCTGATCTTGGGGATCGTGATCGCCCCTTCGCGCGACAGAAGCTGGAACTCGCCGTAGGTCTCATAAAATTTCGTGGTCCGCTCCACGTGTTTGTCGTAAACCTTGACGACCCCCATCGGGTCCAAGTCGTCCCACACGATCATCTGTTTCTCGCCGACGATCGTGATCTGCCGGACCTTGCGCGGATCCGCCCAGCTCACATGAACGCTCACCATCTTCCCGCCGGGATAATCAAGCGTGGCAAAGGCCAGGTCTTCCAATTTGTTGCCCAGGCACTTGAGCCCGCGCGCCGAAGCTGATTGCGCCCCGCCGCCCAGGAGGTGATCAAAGATCGCGATATCATGCGGTGCCAGGTCCCAGAGGGCGTTCACGTCATAACGGAACGGCCCCAGGTTAGTGCGCTCCGAATGGGCATAATAAACCTTGCCCATCGCGCCGGAGGCAATGTATTCCTTGACCCAGGCAATGCCGGCGTTGAAGATAAAGACGTGCCCGACCATAAGGATCAGGCCCTTTTTCTTGGCCAGCGCGCCGAGCTCGGCACACTCTTCCGGCGTCATGGCCAGCGGCTTCTCGCACAGGACATGCTTGCCGTTCTCCAGCGCCTCTTTGGCGATCGCGAAGTGATGTTTAGTGGGCGCTGCGATACAAACAGCGTCGACTGCCTTGCTCACAAGGATATCCTGATATTTGGTCGTGGTCTCGACCCAGGGATACAGGGCCTTCACGGCCTTAAGCCGCCCCTCATCCAGATCAGCAGCCATAGTGCATTTGGAATTCGCCAGCTGGGAAAAGACACGGATATGGTTGGGCCCCCAATGCCCGCAACCGATCACACCTACTGAAATCACGAAAACCTCCTTATTTAAGATTTTTTATTATATAAGCGAGAGGACGGTTTCCCAAGGATTTATTTTAAAACACATCTGGCCCGGCACACTAATGAAAAAGCCCAAACCCGAAAGAGGCTGGGTACCTCTCGAGGCGAGAAGCTGTAGGTCATGGCCTTTGGAAATGACTTATAGTAACCCGTGACAGCGCGGCTGTCAACGAAGCTCCGACGTAACTTCCGTGTCGGGGCGCTATCATGACCCCGCCTGCGTGCGGGGTTAATTCGGCCAACAACTTATGTCGCCACCGCCTAAGCGCTGGCTCCATAAGTTGGGCTTCATTAAACCCAAATTTTGCATTCCATATCTTTTCCCATCGATAATTTGAGGAAGATGGAAATGCAAAATTTGCCTCCGGCCACGCCGAAGGCGTGGGGTAACCCCGACATTCGCAGTATGTTGCGAATGTCGGCCCTTCGGGCGGATTTTGCCTACTGCAAAATCCGGGTTAAACAACAAAGCCCGGGTTTGTAGCCCGGGCTTTGGATTTTACAAAGTGAACTTCTTATTATCCTGCCGTAGTTCCGGCCGGCTGCAAGAGCTCGCTCAACGCCGGGACCGCTGCGGGCGTGATCGGCGCGATCTCACGAATGATCGGCGACAAGCCCTGGATCGTGGCCATGGCCGGATCCTGGAACCTGGCCGGCAACGGCATACCCGCGCCGTCGACTTTGATGTTGATGATCAGGTTCTCGTCGCTCATGTTGATACCACCGACGGGATTGACGATCTCGTTCATTTTATTAACCGCTTCCTGATAACCTGCTAACCACGTAACCCCCAGATTCTTGCCTGCTGGGCCATTCTCCTTCTTGGCGTTCCCCACCGCATTGGGGAGCCATTCGCCCTTGAAGCGA
>JADFXE010000032.1:0-4095 GCA_015233705.1 Candidatus Omnitrophota bacterium | reverse complement strand
GCGGTAACCATCGATCTGGTCGCCAACACCTTCTTTCACAGCCCCTTCATTGATGGCCGCAACAACCTGTTTATAGGTCGGAGTAGCAGCGCTCTGTATAGCCAGCAGGGGTACAATCGGCGCCGCGGCCGAAGCCCTGTCTCCCGCAGCAGGAGCTGCCGGAGCCGGAACCGCAAGCTTGGTAAGGAGCATGTCCTTGACCGCATCCAAAGCCTCCTGAGCCGCTTTCTTCTTAGCAGCAAACTGTTCATCTGAGAAAACCCCTGTTGAATCTTGAAGCGGCATTTCCTCAATCCGATTAGTGATACGATCAACAGCCTCCTGTCCAACTATCCCCTCTCTCATCAAGACATCCAAGAAAAAGGAAGCATCCGCAAACCCATCACTACGACCTCTGGCGGTATTCATCGTTGCTAAGGATGCCTTGGCGGCAACAACAGCGTCTTTCTGTTTCTTGGCCGCTTCCTTCATTGGGGTGATCACATCAATGGCTTTTTGCATGGCCGCCGTCTCAACAGGCTGCAAGGCCTTCAACACATTCTGAAGCTCTTTCATACGAGCAATATCATCTTCCCTGACGTCTTTTGCAGTATCCTTATCCGCGATCTCGGTCTGATAGTCTGCATTGATCTGGTAAATCGCAGCAATGACCTTTTCCCGCGGAAGAGTTGCGAGATACCGGATAGCAGCCTTTTCATCATCAGTAAGCGGAGCACTATCTTTACCCTTCTCCAGCTCTGCGATAATAGCCTCAGCATCCATCGGCTTGCCACTGGCAAAGATTTCCCCGACCTTGGCAAACCCGAGCTTAAGCACAGCGGTTTCCACAGAATTCAGCTGTTCATTGGTGAGATCGGTTCTCTTCTTTTCTACCTTCGGTTTACGCGTCGGCGCCGGTGCCGATGTTGCCACCGGAGGAGCCTTAAGGATCGCTTCTGCGGCCGCTCTCATATCCGCAAAAGCTTTCTTGAGATCATCCAACGCGGCCGCATACTTCAAGATCATAGATTCATGTTTTACCTTTTCATTTTCTTGAAAATCCAGCCATTTCAGAAGCCCTTCCACAATTTTCTTGTTCGCTTCCTCTGAAGCTTTGGACGGATCCCAATCATGAATGACCGCGGCTTTTGCTGCCTGAAACGCCCTTTGACGTCCAGCAGGCGCCTTCGCATCTACCGCACCATCATTAATGAGAGCAGCCAGCGCGACATAAGCCGCAGTATTAGTCTTGACTTCCGGTGCCGCAGCTGGTGTCGGCACTGCTACCTTGACATTACGTGCCCGGTCGCGGACAAACTGACGGTCAGCCACCATTTCCGTAACCGCCATTTGAGCCTCGCGATCCTTAATGTCTGCCTCACGCTCTCTGATCACTTTGTCAAGGGCATCGATCTTGGCCTGGATCTCACGCTGCCTCATCAGAGTAGCGGTCGGAAGATCGCCAGCCCACTTTGCTCTTTCTACCTCAGCGTTACGCTTCTGGTTCTCAAAATTGGCCACACCCTGGTCAAACTCGAGCAACAGATCATTCATGGCCTGATACGCTCCCACGGGATCTGTACCCAGGAGATTCTCCAAACGCTTGACAACATCCGCCTGGGCCCGAGCCTCTGTGGTGAGCCTATCAATATCGTTCTGCAGACTCTGCGGAACTTTTCCGTTGTCCTTTGTTTCCTGTTCTGCCTGTTGCGTACGAAGGGTCAGCTCATCCTGCAAACGTTTCAACTCCTGGCGTTCAACATCCAGGACGCCTTTCACTTGTTCAGCAGTCACTTCCGCTGGCTTGGCAGGAGGCGTTGCTGCCGCAGGCGGCGGGGTCACAGGCGGCGTTGCCGCCTTAGGCTGGGCCACTACAGGAGAAGCCGCAGCGATCTGCTGCTTAAGGAAAGCAAGGTTACCCCTCGCTGTCTCCAAACGAGCTTCCAGAGCCGTAAGCCTTCCCTGCCTATCACTAATCTCCCCATTAAGGGTAGCAATAAAGACCGGATAATCCTTCTTCTTTTGAATATCTTCCGTAGTCTCCAGATCCTTGGCAAAACGATCCCGATTAAGCACGCGCTGATTGATCTCCTGGTGCAACTGATCAGCCTGCTTCTCCCCTTCCTGGATCATGGCCTGCAATGCCGCATAATTCTGCTCAACATCGCCAGCACCAAGAATTCCATTAACACGATCAACAACAGCCTGCTGGGCTACTACCTGGGCTTTCTTCTTCTCGATATCGCCCCTGAAAGTTGGAGCACCTTTAGGATCATTCTTCTCGATTTCAGGCAGCTGTTCCTGAAGCTTTCTCAATTCAGCTTTGAGCTGATCAAGTCTTTCCTGCAACTTTTTCAAGGTCTCCCTCATGCTCAGCGGAACAGAAGCCGCCGCCTTGGCCGGAACAGGCAATTGCTTCGCCTTATCATCAACGGCAGCGACAGCTTTCTGCAAAGCGTCCCCAACCTTCTTATCTGCATCATTCTCCCCGCCTGCACTCTCCTTGGCTTGTTTATCAGCCTGCTTCAGATCATCAGGCGAAGGGCCTACAGGCGCGATGCCTGTGCCAGATGTGCCGGCAGCGCCGCCCTTCTTGCGACCCCAAATGAGCCAACCCAGACCCAAACCTGCCAGAAATGTCGCAATGTATGCACCCCAGCCGCTCTTGGCCTTTGCTGCGGCCTCGGCTGCCGCTGCTGCTGCTGCTGCCTGCTGAGAAATCCTAGCCAGTCTCGCTGCCTCTTCGGCATCTGCCTTGGCCTTCTCAGCAGCCTTAACTCTGGCTGTTTCCGCATCTGCCAGGGCTTTCTTCTGCGCGGCAATAGTTTTCCCCAGTTCTTCGAGCTTTTTCGCATCGACTTCAGCTTGCTTGCGATTGGCTTCATTAGCATCCCTGAGCTGAGCCTCAAGCGCCGTCCTCTGCGCTTCCGCTTGCTTAGCTGCCTCTTGCAAAAGCCGCTGATACTCCTGCTGATCAGATTGCCGCATCGCCTCCCAATCAGCGATCTGCCCTTGCAGTTCATCGATCAGCGCCTGGTCCTGTTTATTATCGGCTTTGGCATTCTCAGCGTCAGCAGCTATCTTCGCTTCCTGCGCCCTTTTCCAACTCTCCAATGCCTGATCGCCCACACGTCTAGCCAAGGCCATCAGATCAGGCAACCCAGGCGTAACCGCAGCCTGACCTGCTGCCGGAGCCGGTGTCTGAGCCTGCGGAGCTGTCTGCGGAGCTGCCTCTGGAGCCGGACTCCATCTCTCACCGGTCCACTGATGATTTGTTTCAACGCCTTTGATCGTGATCTTGATCGCCGGGAACTTATCAGGAGCAGCCTCAACGCGCTCTCCCTGACGAAGACGCGTCCCGTCATTCAGGGTCACATCGTACGCCAGACGCAACGTGCTTCCGTCAAAATAAACCTGAGTGCCGGGCTCAACAGCCGGGCGTCCCTTGACACCGCGGAAAATGAAAGGCGTGCTGCCATCCTGCTCTCCCACAACACGCAAAATAGGCGAATTACTCCATTCATCCTCCCGAGATTCAGAGACGGGATAGGTCCTGCCGGTACTGGCCAGGGCACCCGTGACAGTAACATCATCCGCATTGCGATAAAGCTGATAAACCATGTGCCAGGTATCATTGAGGCTTGACTGACGCAAAATAACATTGCCGGAAGACGTAGCTCCAGCAGGAATCGTAACCAGAACATTGTTAGCACCCGGGGCCGCCTTAGCCGCCACATGATCGCCGACAAAAGCCCTATTTATCGTACCGGCAGCGCCCTTCACCTTTTCACCAAAACTCTTAAAGGAATTCTTGACCGTATTAGCGAACTTTATCCTCCAGCCTCCGCCTTTCTGATCTGTATACTTAGCTGATCCTTTGGGACCTGAGTCATCAGAAGCCTCAACCGTTGCGCCCGACGTCATCGTGACCTTGTCCGTCGTGATCACAAAGCTGCCATTACCTGCATCGCGGACAACGACGATATTGTTCCCGTTAAAGGCAACCAATGTCCCTTTATCTTTATTGCAAACACCATCTTGAGCGACCCTGAAAACCTGCAGCGTATCCGTTGTGGTAAGATCAGAACTGATATTACGCTCAACCTGAACCGTGTT
>JADFXE010000097.1:1242-3165 GCA_015233705.1 Candidatus Omnitrophota bacterium | reverse complement strand
AAGCGAGCCCTGCTTCTGAAAATCCGTTCGCGCAAAGCCAGGGTGGCGGTGATCGGCCTGGGTTATGTGGGTCTGCCTTTGGCCCTTGGTTTTGCGGCCAAAGGGTTTAAAACGTTCGGGATCGATACCAGCGTTGAACGGGTCCAAAAGCTTCTTGACGGGAAAAGTTTTATAACCGATGTCTCCGACCGGGAGGTTGCGCATCAGCTGAAGAAAGGGTCTTTTGTCCCATCCGTTGATCCTGCGCTTTTGCGCGGCTGCCAGGTGATCATTATTTGTGTCCCGACGCCGATCAAACGCCGGTATACGCCGGACATTTCATTCATGCTGTCTGCGGTCCGGGCAGTGGCGAAGAACCTGGCCAAAGGCGCCCTGGTCGTTCTTGAGAGCACGACGTATCCCGGCACAACGGAAGAATTGATCCTCCCTGAGCTGGAGAAAAGCGGCCTTATCGCCGGTCGGGATTTCTTTTTGGCGTTTTCTCCCGAACGTATCGATCCCGGTAATGCCGCCCATACGGTGACCCGCATCCCGAAAGTGGTGGGGGGGCTTACCCCGGCGTGCAATGAGGTAACGGCCGCTCTTTACGGGAGTATCATTCGCAATGTGCATCTGGTCTCGTCGCCGCGCGCGGCAGAGATGGCAAAACTCCTGGAGAATACGTTCCGCCTGATCAATGTCGGCTGGATTAATGAAGCCGCGATGATGTGCAAAAAGTTCAACATTGATATTTGGGAAGCGATCGACGCGGCGAAAACAAAGCCGTTCGGGTTCATGCCGTTCTATCCCGGGCTTGGGGTCGGCGGGCACTGCATCCCCGAAGACCCGATCTACCTTTACTGGAAAGCCAAGCAGCACGGCTACGCCTCGCGGTTCATCAAGCTTTCGGCGGATATCAATTCGTCCATGCCTGAATACGCGGCGGAACGGATCGGCGCGATCCTTCATCAACAGGGCCGCAAGCTTGCGCGTGCGCGGGTCCTGGTCCTGGGGGTCACGTATAAAAAGGATGTTAAAGACCTGCGCAAATCGCCCTCAGTCAAATTGATCGAGGTGCTGCGCCGGCATGGTGCTGAAGTTGTTTTTTATGACCCTCTGGTGCCGTATCTGAGCATTGAAGGGCTTAAGGTCGACGGAGTGGTGCTGACTCCCGCCATGGTGGCCGCTCAGGATTGTGTGGCGGTCGCGGTGGATCATTCAGACGTAAATTATGCGATGGTCCTCAAGAGCGCCAGGGCCGTCTTCGACATTAAAAATATATATCGCGGCGTGAGATCGAACAAAATAACCCGATTGTAATCATAGGACCATCATGGCGAAAAAAAAGACCGTACTTATTTCCGGCGGCGCAGGGTTCCTGGGCAGTCATATCTGCGACAGGCTGATCGGCGACGACTTTCGAGTGATCTGCATGGATAACTTTATTACCGGCAAAAAAGCGAACATTGCACATTTGTTAAGGGACAGGGATTTTGTTTTTATCAAGCAGGATGTATCCGTACCCTTCAAGCTGGCGGGAAAAGTCGATTATGTGATGCACTGCGCTTCTCCGGCCAGTCCGGTTGATTACTATGCGCATCCCGTTGAGACCATGCTCGTCGGAGCCCACGGCACATATAATATGGTGGAGCTGGCCAAGCAAAAGAAAGCGGTCTTTCTTTTAACATCGACTTCAGAGGTGTATGGCGACCCGAAGGTCCATCCCCAGCAGGAGACGTACTGGGGGAATGTCAACCCGATCGGCCCGCGGAGCGTTTATGATGAGGCCAAACGCTATGCCGAGGCAATGACCTTTGCCTACCGCCGGACCTTTAAGGTCGACACGCGTGTCGTGCGGATATTCAATACGTACGGTCCGAGGATGAACATCAATGACGGGCGCGTGGTGCCGAATTTTATTTATCAGGCGCTTAAAGGGCTGCC
>JADFXE010000097.1:674-1214 GCA_015233705.1 Candidatus Omnitrophota bacterium | reverse complement strand
GAGGATGAGGCAGACGGTATCCTGAAGCTGTTATTCTCCAGGGAAAGTGGTCGGATAAATATCGGGAATCCGCGCGAGTTTAACATGATCGAATTTGCGTCGATCGTTCTTGAATTGACCGGAGCCAAAAGCAGGCTGGTCTATGAGCCTTTGCCGGAGGATGATCCGAAACAGCGCAAGCCTGATATTACGCTGGCCCGGGAGAAGCTGGGCTGGGAACCAAAAATCAATCTGCGCGAGGGGCTGACGAAGACCAGCGCGTGGTTCAAAGAAAATATTTAACATGGCTCAATATACCAAAGATGACTTGACGGGATTTGAGAACGAGATCGCCGAGGTCTTTTCGCGGGGATTGATCAAGGCGCCCGTACATTTACGGGCGGGGCGTGAAGCGGAGCTTATCCGGATCTTTGATCAATATGGTATCGGCCCGGATGATTATGTCTTTGGTTTTTGGGATTCGCATGAGCTGTGCCTGCTCAAGGGTGTGCCGCGAGATACGGTCAGGCAGGCGATTCTCGACGAGCGCAGCATCGCGCT
>JADFXE010000097.1:0-521 GCA_015233705.1 Candidatus Omnitrophota bacterium | reverse complement strand
AAATATGCTGTGAATTTTGATCTGCCGGCAGTCTTTGTGGTCTGCGACAATGGATTGAGCGTGATGACCGATACCCGCGAATCGTGGGGATCGGCCGTGCCCTGGTTCAAGGGGACGCGCTTTGAGAGCAAGATCGAGTATTTCCGATACAAGAACGGCTGGCCGCATTCGGGCCTGGGAAAGTTAATAAAGTTCTGAAATAGGATCTAAACGTGAAATATTTTGACGAACTAAAACGGACAATGGAATGGCTGGCTGCGCAGCCGGACACCCTTTTTGTCGGACAGACGGCGGGGGTTCCAGGAACATTCATGTTCCAGACCCTTCGTGATGTGCCGAAAGACCGGACGCTGGAATTCCCGGTCAATGAAAGTTTTCAGATGCAATTTTCGCTGGGCCTGGCATTGGAGGGGTATGTCCCGGTCTCTGTATATCCCCGGCAGAATTTTCTGCTGCTGGCCAGGGGGGACATGTCCAACATGATTGACAAGCTTTCCGCGATGAGCAATGGCGCGGTCAAG
>JADFXE010000031.1 GCA_015233705.1 Candidatus Omnitrophota bacterium | reverse complement strand
ACTTTTAAATCAAAAATTCGGCAAAAAGTGTCTACTTTTAATTCGCAAATGACACAAATGATATAATAGTTGGCAAAACTGTAAAGGATGTGATATATTTATTTCACCTTTTGGGTAGAGAAAAAATAATAAAACTATTTAATTAAAAACAGTAGGAGGCAGTAATGAAGAAACTTATTTCACTTTGCACGCTGGCGGTCATCTTTGCAGCCGGACCCCAGTTTGTCTTCGCCCAGGCGCCCAAGGCTGCATACAGCTTTGGTGACTTCCGCTCGGCGACCTTGGCGACCAAGGGCTGGGGTGCTTTGGAGGCCAAGGACCTGGATGCGGTTCTGGCGTACACCAACAAGTGCATTGACATGTACGGCGAGCAGGCGCGCAAGATGCAGGCTGATCTGAAGGAACTCCCGGCTGGCGATGATCAGAAGATTTTTTCTTTTTGGGCGCTTAACGACGTAGCCACCTGCCTCTTTATCCAGGGCAAGGCTTATCGTCAGGCTGGCAAGAAAGATGAAGCCAAGGCTGCGTTTGAGTCGATCGTGAAGAATTATCCTTTCGGTCAGTGCTATGATGTGGGCAAGAAGATCTTCTGGAAGCCTGCAGATGCTGCCAAGGATGAACTGATGATGATCGAAAAGGGATTGGACCTGGATTTCGGGGACATGTCCTCGATGCAGATCGTGGGCAAGGCCTGGGCTGCTTCCGCCAAGAAGGATCTCGAGGCTGTGAAGGTATATGTGGCCAAGGTCGAGGACCTGTATGGCCAGCGCGCCAAGGATATGCAGGCGTCGCTTAAGGAGTTTCCTTGGGAGTCCACTGAGAAGATCCATTCTTTCTGGGCGCTCAACGACGTTGGTACTGCGAATTTCATCCTCGGCCAGACGTATCGTAATGCCGGGATGAAGGCCGAGGCCATCGCTGCCTTCAAGAAGTTGGTTGATAATTATGGTTATTCCCAGTGTTGGGATCCGCAGGGTTGGTTTTGGAAGCCGGCGGAAGCGGCTCAGCAGCAGATCATTGAGCTTGAGGCGCAGAAGTAATTCTTGCGGCGCATGAATAAGAAATCTTCATTGATCTTGATGTGTGTGGTTTTGGCGGCTGTTTCGGCTTGTACGAAGCAGCCGCCAAAATTTGAAAAGGCTCAGACGCCTTCCGTGGCAGCCCAGCAGGCTGGCCCGGTTGCGGCGTTCGAGCCTTTTTATGTTTATCGTGATAAGGGTTTTCGTAACCGTTTCACTGCCGCCGGCTACATGCCGACGGGGGAATGTATCACGCAGGATGACGGATGGCAGTACGATGTCAAGGATGGCAAGACCTGTGTTCGCGTCGTCTACGACATCGCCTGTTCTAAGGAAGGGCGCCTGTGGGCCGGTGTTTATTGGCAGAATCCGGCAGACAATTGGGGCGACACCAAGGGCGGATACAATTTGACCGGCGCGACACGTCTGGTCTTCTGGGCCAAAGGTGAGATGGGTGGCGAGCGCATTGACAAATTCCAGGTCGGCGGATTAGGCGCTAACCGCCTTTTTCCTGATAGTGACACGGCCGTTATCGGTCCTGTTATCCTGACGAATGAGTGGAAAGAATATTCGATCGACTTGCGCGGCAAGGATCTTTCTTATATCAGCGGTGGCTTTGCCTGGTTCGCGAGCGTGGCTGACAATCCGCATCATTGCACTTTTTATCTGGATAATATTCGTTTTGAATAATTTCCGTCCGCCTTCTTTTAAAATCTCCGACGAGATAAAAACGTTTTCGTTGCGCAGAAATCTTTTTGAAGATTTTTGTTTTTTTCATTGAGTTGCTCCCCATCCTTTGTTATATTTTTAATTGTTTCCAACCTAAGAAAGGGAGACTTATGCCAAAGACGATTCAAACGAGTCTATTGATTCTTGTGGTGTTCCTGCTCATCGTTGCGGGAATTGCTGGTGTCGCTGTTGTCAAGAACATGGGCCTTGAAAAGGAGAAACAGGTTCTCCAGGGCCAGGTTGACAGCGATCAGGCAAAAGAGCGCGACATGTTGCGTGACCTGAAGACCAGGGAGGATCAGGCCAAAGACCTGAATCGGACCATTGACCAGAGCTCCCGCGACAAG
This sequence comes from Candidatus Omnitrophota bacterium, assembly GCA_015233705.1. Next base: position 11,806 of record JADFXE010000031.1, on the reverse strand, counting down.
GACAGCCTGCAGAGGCAGTTGGATGATGCCAAATCTGACAGTCGTCAGATCAGCAATGACCTTGAGTCTCTCAAGCGCGAGAAGAGCGATTGGGAAGACCGCATGAGGACTCTCCGTCGGGATAATGATTCCCTCTTGGAGAAACTAAAGAATCGTCCCGTCGAGGAAAAGATTGTTGAGAAGATCGTCGAGAAAGTTGTTCCTGCTCCGGCAGCGCCAGTACAGGCGGCTCCGGCGGATTCATCGTCGCAGCCTGCCGCGGGGCCTACTACGATTGTCGTCGAGAACAAGGCGAACGAAGAGTACTGGGCGGGGATCATGCGTCAGAAGGCGTCCCTGGAACTTGAAATTTCTGATTTGAAAAAGAAGATGAGCGAAGCTGCGCTCAAGGTTGATGAACTTAAGAAGGCGAACTCGGATTTGGATATTGAGGTAGGTCGCCTGAAGAACGAGCGCGAAGAGATCCTGCGCAAGATCAAGTACGGCGAGGATCTGGCGGATAATCTTTCCGTCGAGCTGGCCCGCGCCCGTAACGAGCAGAAGGTCATCCGCGACAATGCGGATCGCGTTTCTTCCGAGAACCAGGCGCTGCGTGGCGAGATCAAGCAGCTGACGTCGACCAGAATCGTGCTCGAGAAGAGCATCGCAAAACTGTCTGATGATAAGACAACCGTTGAGAAGAAGCTGATCGAGACCGAGAACATCGTCCAGGGTCGGATCGATGAGATCTGGCGGATCAAGAAGGATGTGGATAACCGTTTTGATGTTCGCAAGTCTGAAGATGGTGCCGTGGAACTGGCTCCGATCGTGGTCAATGCAAATGTGGAGCCGGTCAGGTCCGCCCCCGTTGCTGTGGTGCAACAGGCACCGGCACCCGCGCCTATTGTGGCACTGGCTCCTGCGGCCCGCAATGGTGCGGTCGTGAGCGTCAATGATGAGAATAACTTCGTCATCATCAGCCTGGGCGACAAAGATGGCGTCCGGCTCGGTGATGCCTATAAGGTTTATCGTGACGGGAAGGCAATCGGCGCGGTCTCTGTGATCCAGGTGCGCAAGGATATCTGCGCGGCTGATATTAAGCAGAAGACAGTGCCGTTCAAACCCGGCGATGCCGTTAAATAGAGACACGTGTCTACGACCAAACGCGTCAGCATAAAAGATGTCGCCCGCCGGGCTAAGGTCTCTATTACGACCGTATCCCGCGTCATCAACAAATTCCCCACCGTCAACAAGCGTAACGTGGCCAGGGTCGAAGAGGCTGTGGCTGAGCTCAAGTACCGCCCGAATATCAGCGCCCAGCGCTTGGCGAGTGGTTCGAATAACACCATTGGCCTTATCATGCCCAGCTATCCGGGTATTTTTCATTCCTTTTTTGCCATTGAGATTATCCGTGGCGTTGGGCATGCCTGCGAATCCCTGAAGCTGGACATGGTCTTTCACATCGCTGACGGGACCAATACCTTTAACAGTAGCTATCTCGGCGGGATACTTTTTGCCGATATCATCGAAAACCGCCGTCAAGTCCAGGAGACGGTTGACCAGCATATTCCCTGCCTGGTCATCAATAATGTTGTCCAGGATATTGATGTCAGCTATATCGCGGTTAACAATATTAAGGGTGGCAAGATGGCGGCGAACTATCTGCTCGGGCTGGGACACCGGCGTATCGCCACGATTACCGGAAATCTCAAGACCCAGGCCGGCTTTGACCGGTTTGACGGTTTTATGCGGGCCATGGATGAGGCCAAGGTCGAGGTTCCTAAAGAATATGTCTACCGGGGTGATTATTCCCGTCGCAGCGCGCGCCAGGCCGCGGAGTTCTTTTTCTCCATGAAGGAACGTCCCACCGCCATCTTTGCCCAGAGCGACGATATGGCGCTCGAAACGATCTCGGTGGCTTACGAGATGGGCATTCGCGTCCCTGAGGATGTCTCGATCATGGGGTTTGATGATAATCCCCAGGCGCTTTACGGTCCTGTTGGACTTACGACCGTTCGTCAGCCGATCTTTGAGATGGCCGAGAAGGGGGTACGGTTCCTTCACGAGGTGATCACCGGTGCGCGTGAAGACAAGATCAAGACCTCGATGGACCCTGACCTGGTGGTCCGTGATTCCTGCGCTCTTTTGGCTCAAGAATAAACTTTCCCGTCGTTCGGACGTCCCCGGTTTCCCTATAAATAGTATTGTTCACGTCGGGTTTCTTTGTTATAATACGACCTTCACATTTATTCTTTGATTGAGAAATCTTTTAATCTCAACACTAAAACGGAGGTAGTTAATGGGACAGGCCAAGGATCAATCAACCCATCATGTAACAGTTCAAAAAGACAAGATACCTTTCCTGCAGAAAGTGGTTTACGGTATCGGGTCATTTGTGAACCAGTTTTCCGGTGCTGCGATGGGGCAGCTCATCCTTGTCTTGAACCTGGGCCTGGGTGTCAATCCGGCATTGGTCGGAGCCATTGGCGCGTTTCCCCGCATGTTGGATGCCTTTTCTGATCCTTTGATCGGATATACCTCGGACCAGACGCGCACCCGCTGGGGACGTCGCAAGCCTTGGATCCTGTTCGGAGCACTTACTTCAGGCGCCTTGCTGGCGCTTATGTTCCAGCTTCACAAGGGGCATGGTGAGATGTTCTATTTTTGGTGGGTCCTGGGGATCCAGTGTCTTTTTGTGGTTACTTTTGCCTGCTATTCGATTCCTTGGCTCGCGCTTGGTTATGAGATGACGCCGGATTACCATGAGCGCACGCGTCTGCAGGCCTACGCCAGTTTCTTTGCCCAGCCGGTCTGGATGATCGCGCCCTGGATCCCGCTCATCCTGACCTCCAAAGAGGCTCCGCTTAAGCTGGGGACCTTTACGGTCATGACTTTTCATTCTCCGTTCACGGATATTACCCAGGCGGCACGGGTCATTGCCATCATCGTCGGGGTCTTTGTCACGGTGTGCGGCATTCTGCCGGCTATCTTTAACAGGGAATTGTACGGGAATCTGCCGAAGCCAGAGAAGGAAAAGGGAGCTTTGAATGTCATAAAAGATCTCTGGGGCAATTGTGTGACATCTTTCAAATGCGGCCCGTTCGTCAAGCTGGTGACCGTGACATTTTTGATCTTCAATGGTTTTATGCTGGCGTCAGCCTTTACCGCCTACGTTGTATTCTTTTATGTTTTCGGCAACCAGCCGACGATGGATAAGATGTATCAGAACGGCGGCACATTGTTGGGTGTCTTTGGCACGCTGAGCGCCATCTGCACGGCCTTCTTTGCCATTCCTTTGACGACATTCATTTCCACAAAGCTTGGCAAGCGCAAGACCTTCTTGATCACCATGACGCTGGCGATTATTGGGTATGTCTTGAAGTGGGTCGGGTACAACACGGCGCATCCGTATCTTCTTTTGGCCGCGGCGCCGTTTTTGGCCTTCCATCTGGGGTCGCTCTTTACGATCGTCTGTTCCATGATCGCGGATGTCTGCGACCTTGACGAGCTTCAGACCGGAACCCGCCGGGAAGGCATGTTCAGCGGTATCTACTGGTGGATCCAGAAACTGGGGATGGCCGGGGCGTCATTGCTTTCGGGTATCCTTCTTAACGCGACCGGGTTTGATATCAAATTGGGCCTGAATCAGTCAGCACACACCCTGTTTTTGATGAGAGCCTGCGACGTCGGCATTCCGATCGTGACGTCTGTGATCGCGATCTATATCATCATGACCTTTGATATCTCGGAAGATAAGGCGTATGATATTCGTAAGCAGCTGGAAGCCAAGCGGGGCAAATAGTAAACGAGGCGCTCGCCGTCTCTGAGAAAAGTTATGGCAAAATTACCTAATAAGAACGTGAATTCAAAACCACTCATTATTTTCCCCTACATGGGGTATGAGAATAATAAGAAGTGCGAGTGGTATTTCTGGTGGACCATTGACCGGTGCAAGCAGATCGATTCCAAACCGATCGTGGTGCTGCCCAGGGACACGGTCATCAGGGGGGATGCCGCCTCTTTCATCAAGGATGAGAGATACAAGACGCTCGAGGTTGTCCAGACCTGGTCGGTGGATTCCTGCCAGACCTGGCTTGCCGGCTGGGGGCATATCCTTGATAATTATCCTGAGGCCGACCGGATCGTCCAGATACCGGGCGACATCGATTTCGTCGAGGAGGATGTCGGGTTCTACGATAATCTCAAGACATTCATTGAGACGACAAGTTCGGATGTCGCCATCGGGGATTTCAGGACCGGTGACCAGTACAGCGCAAAGAGCCTGGTCGACACTTACGGGACCTATTCTCTTCTGGCCAACTGGTTCCCGGAGATCTCGCGGAGCATCAAGTCTCTGCCCTTGAACCGGCCGAGGTCCGAGTTCATTAATATCAAGACATCGGTTCTGCGCGATCTGATCATTAACAACCGGAATTTTGCGTATGAACAGACGCTGAACTTCCTCATCAAGTGCTGGAATTATGATGAAGCCAAATGGCGGTATAACATCTCCATCTCCCGTCTGGGAACGCTGTCTGACAACAAGTCTTTTAGGAGTTACAGGGCGTCGGTTGACCAGATAGAGCGGATCGAAAGAATGGTTTCGTTATTGTGGCGCGAGATCCGGCAGCCCAAGAAGAAGGACAATGTCAGCGACAAGGAGTTTGAGGCGCAATATACCGTGTTCAGCAATGAATACGACAAGCTTTTCACCAAGTCCAACGGGATTATGGACACGGCCCGGACGACGCTGAGAGCCCTGTTAGGCGTCTAGGCGAGAATTAAAATAGTACTTGTTAGGCCCTGCTCTTCCTTGAGGAGCAGGGCTTTGTATTAGCCCCAGGATCGATATGAAAGAATATGGCATCATTGTTATTGGTGGCGGTCATGCCGGCATTGAGGCAGCGCTGGCCCCGGCCCGGATGGGGATCGCGACGCTCATGGTCAACCTGTCTCTGGACACGGTTGGTCAGATGAGCTGCAATCCCGCGATCGGCGGGGTGGGTAAGGGGCAGCTCGTCAAGGAGGTCGATATCCTCGGCGGTGAAATGGGCCTTGCGACCGACCGTACCGGGATCCAGTTCCGTCAGCTGAACGCCTCCAAGGGCCAGGCGGTCCGTTCCTCGCGCGCGCAGGCTGACCGGGTACGCTATCGGATTTACATGCAGGAAGCCGTCCGTCATCAGCCGCATCTTGATTTTTGCGCCGGCGAAGCGGCCGAGATCCTGGTCAGCCATGGCAAGGTCTGCGGATTGAAATTGGTCGACGGTACGGCCTTTGCCGCGGCGAATGTGATCGTGACCGCGGGGACATTCCTGAACGGCCGCCTGCATATCGGCAGGAAGATCATTCCCGGCGGGCGTATTGACGAGCAGCCTTCGCTCGCGCTGGCCAAAAGCATCCAGAACCTGGGCTTTGTTCTGCGGAATTTCAAGACCGGCACGCCGCCCAGGCTTGACGGAAAGACGATTGACTACAGTCAGCTCACTCGTCAGGATTCCGATGAGCCGCCTATGCCGTTCTCTTTTAAGACGTCGTTCATTCCCAAAGAACAGAAACTTCTGCCGTGCTGGATCACGCGCACGACGGCCGCCACTCACGAGATCATTCGCGCGAATTTCCATCTTTCGCCCATGTATTCCGGCCAGATCGACGCGACCGGTGTCCGCTACTGCCCGTCGATCGAAGATAAGCTGAAAAAGTTCCCTGACCGCGGCGAGCACCATGTCTTTCTTGAGCCCGACGGGATCGATACGGATATTGTTTATCCCAACGGCATCTCGACCGGCCTGCCGGAGGAGGTTCAGGAGGTTTTTGTGCGGACTATCCCGGGACTGGAGAAGGCGGCGCTCATCCGTTATGGTTATTCGATCGAGCATGCCGTGATTTTTGCCGAGGAGCTGACGCATGGTCTGGAGTCCCGGCGTGTTCCCGGACTTTTCTTCGCTGGTCAGGTGAACGGCACGACCGGTTACGAGGAGGCGGCGGTGCAGGGGAGTATCGCGGGCATCAATGCGGGTCTTAAGGTTCAGGGCAAGGCGCCGTTCCATCTCGGCCGCGACGAGGCCTATGCCGGTGTCCTGATTGATGATCTTATTACCAAAGGAACGAATGAACCTTACCGGATGTTTACCTCGCGGGTGGAATATCGGCTTTTGGTGCGCGAGGACAATGTGGACTTGCGTTTGGCGGATCATTCTTATCGGCTGGGCCTTATGTCCTCGGAGGATCATGCCAGGATCCGGCAGAAATATGATTTGATCCAAAAGACGATCCAGCGTCTCTGCGAGGTGAGCGCTCCTCCTGACGGAGTAAATCCCATCCTGGAAAGAGCAGGCACAGCGTCTGTCAGCCAGAGCTGGCCGTTGGTGGACCTGTTAAAGCGTCCGCAGATCAACTTCGCTGATATTACCGCGTTTGATGCCGGCCTGCAGGACCTGCCGCCTGCGGTCGTGCAGCAGGTCGAATATGAGGTCAAGTACGAGGGTTTCATGCAGCGGCAGAAGAAAGAGGTCGAAAAGTTCCGGCATCTGGAGAATATCCGTGTGCCGCAGGATTTTGATTACCACCTGGTCCCGGCGCTGTCGCATGAGGTCCGCCAGAAGCTTGAGCATTTCCGGCCCGTTACGCTGGGACAGGCGAACCGGATCTCGGGTGTCACGCCGGCCGCGATCTCCATGCTGATGATCGTGCTGCGCAAGTATTTTCAAGAGAGGAAAGTCGCGTGAGGGCCGGTAGTTACGCGCCTTTTTTCTTTCGTCTTCTTCATTTTTATGATATTTTAATGTCCCTAAAACAAGGAGGTGCCTCATGACCAGTGAATCGTTCAGTCAGTTATTTTCCAAGTACGTTTTGCCGCTTTTTAATGCGGCCCAGCCGTTTCTGGTGAACCTGCTCGTGGCCTTTGTCATTTTTTTCGTCGGACAGTGGGTGGCCAAGATCGCTTCCAATATCGTCGGCGACCTGATGAAACAGGCCAAACTTAATCCGGCGCTGGTGTCTTTCGGCAAGCACATGACCTATTTTGTGCTTTGGATTTTTGTCGCCATTGCGGCGCTGAACAAGCTCGGCGTTGAGACGACTTCCTTCGTGGCGCTGGTCGGCGCGGCCGGTTTGGCGGTCGGCCTGGCACTCCAGGGCGCGCTGTCGAACTTTGCGGCGGGCGTCATGATCCTCATCTTTCAGCCCTTTGGCATCGGCGACACCATTGATGCCGGCGGGGCGCTGGGTGTCGTTCAGGAGATCCAGATGTTCAACACGATCTTTCTCACCGCCGAGGACAAGACCGTGATCGTGCCCAATTCCAAGATCACGGCGGACAAGATCACTGTGCAGAAAAGAGCTTAACAGGACAGCGTATGCTTAAGAAAATAAAGAATAATGTGTATTGGAACGGAGTGATCGACTGGAAACTGCGCAAGTTTCACGGCGATGAATTGTCCACCCATCACGGCTCGACGTACAATTCCTATCTGATCAAGGAAGAGAAGACCGTCTTGATCGACACGGTCTGGGAGCCATTTCAGGAGGAGTATCTTCGCGAGCTGCCTGAAGATGTGGATCTGAAGCAGATCGATGCCGTGATCGTCCTGCACGCCGAGATCGACCATTCGGGTGCGCTGGCAAAACTCATGGAGCGCCTGCCCGGCGTCCCGGTCTACTGTTCGCATAACGGCGTGAAATCGATCAAGGGGCATTTTCATAAGGACTGGAATTTCAAGCCCGTGCGTACCGGTGATTCGCTCGATCTTGGCAACGGCAAGAAGCTGGTTTTCATCGAGGCCGCGATGTTGCACTGGCCGGACACGATGTTCGCGTATCTGACGGAGGACAAGATCCTTTTTTCCAGCGACGCCTTTGGCCAGCATTTTGCGACGGACAAGTTCTGGGCTGACCTGGAGGATCAGGAGGTCCTGTGGGCCGAGGCGATCAAGTATTACGCCAACATCATCGCTCCCTGGAGCAAGCTGGTCGACGCCAAGATGATGGAAATCGAGGCCATGAATTTGCCCATAGAAATGATCCTGACCGCGCACGGCGCCTCCTGGCGCGGGAATATGCATAAGCTTTTTACCACTTACGAGGCGTGGGCCGAGAGTTATAAGGAAGACCGCATCACGGTCCTGTACGACACGATCTGGGGCGGAACCGGGATCATGGCCGAGGCGATCGCCCGCGGCATCCGTGAGGCATCGCCAGGTACGGCGGTCAATGTTTTTAACCTGGCCAAGGCTGACAAGAATGATGTTGCGACCGAGGTCTTCCGTTCCAAGGCGGTTCTGATCGGTTCGCCGTCGCATAACAAGTGCGTGTTAAGTTCTGTCGCCGCAGTTCTCGAGGAACTGCGCGGGTTTGCCTACAAGGGCAAAAAAGCGGCCGCCTTCGGCTGTTACGGCTGGTCCGGCGAGGGGCAGAAGCGCCTGACCGGGATTCTGCGCGAGATCGGCTATGAGGTCGTGGACGATGGCATTACCAATGTCTGGGAACCTTCGCCGGAGGCGATTGATCAGTGCGTTGCTTACGGCCGGGCGTTTGCGGGGAAGGTGAAATGACCTCATTTTCCAAACGACAGACACCGCAGATGATGGCTGAAGCGGACAGGGAAAAGAGCAAGGCCGCCGGCAGTTCGGTCTTTGCCGCCTGCGGTCTGGTCGGGCTCAAGCTGGTCGTGGGGTTCACGACCGGAAGTTTGGGCATTCTCGCCGAGGCGCTCCATTCCGGGCTGGATCTGGTGGCTGCGGTCATCACCTGGTTTGCCGTGCGCGTTTCCTCCAAGCCGGCGGATCGTGTCCATCCTTATGGGCATGGCAAATACGAAAATCTTTCCGCCTTGTTCGAGACGCTCCTTCTTTTGGTGACCTGTTTTTGGATCATCTACGCCGCGATGGAGCGGCTTTTGACCCACAAGGTCGAGATCGAGGTCAATGTCTGGTCGTATGCGGTCATGATCATTTCGATCATTGTGGATGTGTCGCGTTCGCGGATGCTTTACCGGGTGGCGCACAAGCACAACAGCCAGGCGCTGGAGGCGGATGCGTTGCATTTCTCGACGGATATCTGGAGTTCGGCGGTCGTCATTTTGGGGTTGCTGTGCGTTGGTCTGGGGGATTTGTTCAAGGGGCCGGACTTTCTGCATTATGCGGATGCGATTGCAGCCATCGTCGTTGGACTGATCGTGATCCAGGTCAGCTGGAAGCTGGGCGCGCGCACCATCAACGTCCTTCTGGATGCCGCTCCCGCCGGGCTGGAGAAGAAGGTCATTGCCGCGACCGAGGGCGTGCCTGGTGTGCTGAACTGCCATTTTGTCCGCATCCGTGCTTCCGGCGCGCATGTTTTTATCGATCTGCACGTCCTGATGGACGGCAATAAAACCTTAAACGAAGCGCATCGGCTGACCGAAGACATTGAGCGTGCCGTCGAGGCTGTGTCTCCCGGAGCTGATGTAGTTATCCACCCGGAGCCGAAATAATGACTGAACATATGCCTCCCCAGATCGCGGCCCTGATCGACCAGTACGGTAACATCGGGCTTTTTATCGCCATGTTCCTGGAGTCCAGCGTCATCCCGATCCCCTCTGAGGTCGTGATCGCCGCTGCCGGCGCCATGGGGTTGCCGCTGGTCACGATCGTGGTGTACGGATCGCTTGGCTCAACGCTCGGCGGCATGGTCGGATATGCGATCGGACGGTTCGCTGGCCTGCCGTTGATCCTGAAATTCGGAAGGTTCCTGCTTCTGAAGCCCCACCACATTGAGAAGGCGCAGAATTTTTCCGCCAAGTATGGCGCCTGGGGCGTTTTTTTGGGCCGGGTCCTGCCGGTGGTGCCGTTCAAGGTTTTTTCGATCGCCTCGGGTATGGCCAAGGTGCCGTTCGGATTGTTTATTCTGGGAACCATTGTCGGCGTTGTGCCTCGGCTTGTTGTGTTATCGTATTTTGGTAAGGCCGTTGTCCAATACACGAAGCCAACCCTTTTAGTTTTACTTGTGATCGGGATCATCGGCGGAGTTTACTGGCTGATCAAAAAGAAGAAGGCTGCGCAGGCGTAAATTTTTGGCTGAATGATATGCGGGGACCGTTTCCGTTCGGAGGCTGCCCCCGCTTTTATTTCGCTTCTTCTATCAGGGTGATCGCCTGGGCCAGGGCCAGGGGAACGTCGGAGAGGATGTTATCGATGCCGATCTTTTCGTCGAGACCGGTCTTGTGAAAGGTCTTGAAGACCTTGTGGCTGACGCCGGCGATGACAATGTGCGTGCCGTTGCGCTTGGCCTCGGTAATGAGCCGCTCAAGCGAGCTGACAGCCGAGGCATCGACCGCCGGGACTGCGCTCATGCGCAGGATCAGGACTTTAGGTAATTTTTTGAAAGAGCTGATCGCTTCGCGGAACTTGTCTACCGCGCCGAAAAAGAACGGCCCGTGCAGTTCAAAGATCTCAACCCCTTCGGGAACTCCTTCATATTCGTGCGGCCGTCCGTTATTTTCATCCTCATCGACCAGGTCAATGTGCGTGGCCTCGGCCATACGGTGCATGAATAACAGCGCGGCAAGCACGACACCCGTCTCGATCGCCACTGTCAGGTCTACCAGGACCGTTAATCCAAAAGTCAGAATAAGGACCAGTACATCGCCCTGCGGGCTGCTTAATAGCTGGCGGAAGTGGCGCCATTCGCTCATGTTGTAGGCGATCACGACCAGTATCCCGGCGAGGCATGGCATAGGGATGAGCCTGGCCCATTGGCCGCAGAATAAAAACAGGACCAGGATCATGATTGCGTGGACCATGCCGGCGATCGGCGTGCGTCCGCCGTTCTTGATATTGGTGGCCGTGCGGGCAATGGCCCCGGTGGCCGGAATACCGTTAAAGATCGGGGAGAGGATGTTTGCCAAGCCCTGTCCCACAAGTTCCATGTTCGAGCGATGCCTGGTGCCAAGCATGCCGTCGGCGACAACGGCGGACAGAAGCGATTCGATTCCCGCCAGCAGCGCGATGGTCATGGCCGGCGGCATCAGGCGGGTCACGATCGCCTGGTCCAGGTGCGGCAGGTGCGGCAGGGGAAAGGTGTGCGGCACTTCCCCGAATCGGCTGCCGATCGTCGCAACTGGAAGTTTGAGCCAGGCCACGATCGCGGTCGTTACCAGGATCGCGATGAGTGTTCCTGGCAGTCGTTTGTCGATGCGGGGCCAGATCAGGATGATCAGGACCGTGACGATTCCCAACAGCACAGCACAGGGATTGAAGGTGGGAAGATTTTGAGCGCAGGCGACCCATTTGTCGACAAAGTTCGTCGGAATTTTGGCCAGGGTAAGGCCCAGAAGGTCCGGGATCTGGGTCGTGAAGATGACCAGAGCAATGCCGCTGGTGAATCCGACGGTCACCGGGTACGGGATGTATTTGATGATGTCACCCAGACGCATAAGGCCCATGAGGACCAGGATGACGCCTGCCATGAGCGTTGCGGCGGCCAGCCCTTCATAGCCGTATTGCGCCGAGATAGTGGATACGATGATGATGAAGGCACCGGTCGGCCCGCCGATCTGCACGCGGCTTCCGGAGAGAAGCGAAATGACGAGTCCCCCGACAAAGGCAGTGATCAGCCCCTGCTCGGGTTTGGCGCCCGAGGCAATGGCAATGGCGATCGACAAAGGCAGCGCCACAATGCCGACGATGAGTCCGGCCAGGAGGTCCTTGCCGAAAGCAGAAAGGCTGTAGCCTTCGCGCAAGACCGTGATGATCTTGGGTTCGAATGTTCGCTTGGTCATCGGGTTTTGAATCGTGTTCGGCGAGTCCTGAGAGGGGCTTGCTGCCGACGTTTTGTCCGCAAAGCGCGTTGG
>JADFXE010000030.1 GCA_015233705.1 Candidatus Omnitrophota bacterium | reverse complement strand
CAAGTGAAGTGATGGAGAAGATAGGAAAGTAGGTCCTCATGAGAAAAGTGATTGTCTTTGTAATTTTTGCTAGCCTGTTCCTTCTGGTTGGTTTGGCGGCGAGTGCCGGTAGCGAAGCGAAAGAGATATTGACATGGCAAAATTGTATTCAAGAGGCGAGCAAGAACAATCCTGATCTGGTCGTTGCCGGAGAAGCTGTTTATCAGTCGCAGGCTTTAAAGGCAATCACAACAAGCGGTGTATTTCCCCAGTTAACTGCCAACGCAAGTGCCGGTGAAACCAAAACAACTCCTGACTTTCAAAAAACGACCACGTTGGACAGCTATTCTTACGGCGTGACCGGGTCGCTTTTGATTTTTGACGGGTTCAAGTCGAGTAATAACATCAAATCTGCCGTCCAGAATATTGTTGCGGCGCAAGAGGCTTACCGTTTCTCCTCTGCGGATGTAAGATTGCAGCTAAGGATCGCTTTTGTTGATTTGCTCAAAGCACAGGAGCTTGTCCGGGTCACGCAAGACATCGCCAAGATCAGGGAAGATGAGTTGAAGCTGATCTCCTTGCGTTATAAGGCTGGGCTGGAGCATAAAGGCGCCTTGCTGGCAACCCAGGCCAGCATGACGCAGGCGAAGTTCGACCTGGAGCAGGCTGTGCGGAATTTGGATCTTGCGCAAAGGCAATTGAACAAAGAAATGGGACGCAAGGAAGTTGCTCCATTTGAGATCAATGAGAAACTCACTGTTCAGGAGACATTTCATCAGAAGCCGAATTTTCAGGCAATAGCCAACGATCATCCGTCAGTCAAACAAGCCTTGGCCAAAAGGAATTCGGCCGGGTTTTCTTTAAAGGCGGATCGGGGGAGTTATTATCCTCAGATATCTTTACAGGCCGGCGCAAATAAAGATGGGCATCAATGGCCGCCGGAGGACAGGGGGCTGAACGCACAACTGGTCGTGAGCGTGCCTTTCTTTGAAGGAGGGCTGCGCAAGGCGCAGTTATCCCAGGCCGCGTCGGTGTTGAGGCAGGCCGAGGCGCAGTTGAGAAGCATCGAGGATAGTACGGTCCTTAATTTGGAACAGGCCTGGGAGTCCTTCCGTGAGGCTGTTGAGGCCGTGGAGTCAGCCAAGGAATCTTTGGCGGCCGATGAGGAACGCTCCAGGATCGCCGAGGCGCAGTACTCGACGGGATTCATTACCTATGATAATTGGACGATCATTGAAGATAACATTGTGCAATCCAAGAAAGCCTATTTGAATGCCCAGGCCAATGCCCTGCTTGCCGAGGCCCAATGGATCAAGGCGAAAGGAGAGACGTTAGAATATGCGAGTCAATAAATTCTACATCATAGGGGCGGTTCTCGTTCTTGCGGCCGCAGGATTTTGGTGGGCGAACTGGGCTCGGAACAATGCTTCGGCCAAGGATGCCACGAGAGTGATCCATCTCAAGAAAGGGACGATTGAAACATTTATTTCAACGACGGGAACGGTGCTGCCCAAGAACCGACTGGAGATCCGGCCGCCGGTCAATGGGCGCGTCGAGCAGGTCCTGGTGAAGGAAGGCGATATGGTCAAAACCGGACAGATCGTGGCCTGGATGAGTTCAACGGACCGCGCCGCGCTCTTGGATGCCGCCCGTGGAAAAAGCAATGAGTCTCTGGCCTATTGGAATGACGTGTACAAGCCTATTGCCCTGGTCGCACCAATCAACGGACAGGTCATTGTGGCGACCATGCAGCCGGGACAGACGGTGACGACCGCGGACGCGGTCATTGTGCTGTCTGACAAGTTGATCTTCCGGGCACAGGTGGATGAGACGGATATCGGCAAGATTTCCGAAGGTCAGGAGGCGGAGGCAACCCTGGACGCTTACCAGGACACCAAGATCGACGCTGAGGTGGAGCACGTTTATTACGAATCCAAGACGGTCAACAATGTCACGATCTACGATGTTGACCTTAAGACGGATGACCTGCCGGCCTTCTGCCGCTCGGGGATGAACGTGACGGTGGATTTCAGGGACCAATATAAAGAAAATATCTTTACTCTTCCCGTCGGCGCAGTTCAGAAAGATAAGGATGGGTCTTTTGTTCTGGTCAAGGTTGCGGAAACGCCCAAGCCGGTCAGGCGTGCAGTGACCGTAGGGATCACGGATGATGCCCGCATTGAGATAGTTTCCGGTCTGACGCCGGAAGATCAGGTCATTGTGAAAAGCAAGAAATTTTCGCTGCCCAAGAATTCGGCTGGCACCAATCCTTTTGCGCCGGCCAGGCCGGGTGGTGGGGCGGGCGGCGGCAGCGGAAGGCACTAAGAGGCCGGACATGATCGAACTGAAGAATATCAATAAGACTTACCGCATGGGCGATGTCGACGTGCGTGCCTTGCGCGAGGTGTCGTTGACTATTGGGCAGGGCGAGTTCGTTGCCATCATCGGCCCGTCGGGTTCCGGCAAATCCACGCTCATGCATACAATCGGACTTTTGGACCGTCCGGAAAGCGGCGAGTATTTTTTAAACGGCCGGGCGGTCAATGCCTTGTCGGATGACGAGTGGGCTCGCTTGAGAAATAAGCACATCGGATTCGTCTTTCAGCAATTCCACCTGCTTCCTCGGATGACGGCGCTGGCGAATGTCACGCTGCCTTTGATCTACGGCGGTAATGACCGCTCTAAGGACGCGGCACATCAAAGATTAAAGGATGTGGGTCTGGGTGACCGCGAGAGCCATTGTCCCAACGAGCTTTCCGGCGGGCAGCAGCAGCGGGTGGCGATCGCACGTTCCCTGATCAATGATCCGTTGATCATTCTCGCCGATGAGCCGACCGGCAACCTGGATTCCAAAAGCAAGGCCGAGATTATGGGCCTTTTTAAGGCCCTGAACCAGAAGGGCAAGACCATCATCATCGTGACGCATGAGCCTGAGATCGCGGCGCAAGCCGGCCGGGTCATCACGATGCGCGATGGCCAGATCGTTTCCGATCAGCTTCAGGGAGCATCTTCGATTGCGGCCGTTGCCGGCAAGAAGCTTCCCTTGCCTGTCGAAGCTTCCGCTGAGCAGGAAGTTCCCAGCAGTATAAAGTTTCTGGATTACGCACGCCAGGCGATCTTTGCCATGATAGCGCATAAAATGCGGGCGTTTCTTTCCATTCTTGGCATATTAATTGGTGTGGCTGCAGTCATTGCCATGATCGCCTTGGGCCGTGGCGCGCAGGAGTCGATCGAGCAGCAGCTTTCGTCCCTGGGATCGAATTTGTTGATGGTGCGCCCCGGGTCAAGTCAGGCCGGCGGGGTATCCTTAGGGGCCGGCGCCGCTACGCGGTTCACCTTTCAGGATGTGACGGCCGTTGGAAAACTGGAGACGGTTGGCAATCTCAGCCCGTCGGTAACCGGCCGGGTCCAACTGGTCTATGGCAGCAAGAATTGGAACACCCGGGTGGAAGGCGCCGGGACAGCTTACGAAAAGGTCAGGGCCGCGACGCCGATCGCTGGAAGATTCTTCACGGCCGAAGAAGTGGCTTCCAGAAGCAAGGTGGTTCTGCTGGGGACCACGGTTGTGACCCAGCTTTTTGGGGATGAGGACCCGATTGGCAAGGTGATCAAGATCAATCTGGTCAATTTCAGGGTCATCGGTATTCTCCCGTCCCGCGGGGCCAGCACGTTTCAGGACCAGGATGACACGATCCTGGCCCCCATTACTACGGCCATGTACCGGTTGCTGGGCAAACAGTATATTGATAGTCTTTACGTCGAGGCCAAAAGTCCTGATCTGATTGACCAGGCTCAGCAGGATGTCCAGGATGGGATCGCAAAACAGCATCATCTGACCGCGAAAGAGGCCAAAGACGCTTTTCAAATCCGCAACATGTCGGACATCAAGCAGGCCATGGAGTCCAGCACCAAGACCATGGGCGTGCTGCTCGGCGCGATCGCGGCCATCTCGCTTCTGGTCGGCGGGATCGGGATCATGAACATCATGCTGGTCTCGGTCACGGAACGCACGCGCGAGATCGGCCTGCGCAAGGCACTGGGGGCGAACAACAAGGATATCATGATACAGTTCCTGATTGAGTCTGTTCTTATGTCCCTGATCGGCGGGCTTGCCGGCATCATTGTCGGCGTTGGGGCTTCTTTTATCATCACATTCGCGGCGGGCTGGGCGGTCAAGATATCGATCTTTTCTATTCTGGTGGCGACGGTATTTTCTATCCTGGTCGGGCTTGTGTTCGGCCTTTGGCCGGCGCATCAGGCCTCCAGGTTGAATCCTATCGAAGCGCTGCGGTATGAGTGATCTCTTAAGCAAAGGCGACCATGAAAGACATTTCCAAAATTTTGATGTGGGCGGGTATCGTCTTGATCCTTGCGGTCGGACTGATCCATGTGATCGATGCCCAAGACAGTTTTGAAGAAGCGGCTTACAAGGGCTGGCTTTTTTGTGCCAACGGCGCCGGAGCTTTGGCCGCGGCGGTTGCCATCTGGCGCAGGTGTGACTGCGGCTGGTGGCTCGGGCTTATGGTGGCAGTGGGAGCGCTGGCCGGTTATATCGCCAGTCGGACGGTCGGACTGCCCATGATCCCGGCGGAACCCGGAGCCTGGCTTGAACCATTGGGCGTGGCGTCCATGATCGCGGAAATATCTTTTATCGGGGTCTTTATCCTGGTGATCAGGCTGAAAAAGTGAGCGATGATGTGACCTCTTCCTTTTCCTGAACTCTCTGCTACAATACGGACTTTCCTGGAACATAGAAATAATACAATAAGGGTAAGGCCATGATTTCAGTCAACGGGGTGTCGCTTCAATTCGGACAGCGGAAACTTTTTTCCGATGTGAATATTGTCTTTTCAGCCGGTAATTGTTATGGATTGATCGGCGCCAACGGTTCCGGCAAGTCCACATTCCTCAAGGTCCTTTCCGGAGAGATCGACTCGACCGACGGTGAGGTGGTCGTGCCGGCGGATAAGCGCATTTCGGTCCTCAAGCAGGATCAATTTGCTTTTGATGATTACACCGTGCTGACGACGGTCATTATCGGGCATAAAAGGCTGTACGATGTCATGACCGAGAAGGACGTGATCTATGCCAAGCCGGACTTTTCCGAGGCGGACGGCATGCGCGTCTCCGAGCTCGAGGGCGAGTTCGCGGAGATGAACGGCTGGACCGCTGATTCAGACGCGGGAAAATTGCTCACTGATCTGGGAATCCCAACGGAACTGCATGCGCTGCAGATGAAGCAGCTGGAATCAGGGCAGAAGGTGCGTGTGCTTTTGGCGCAGGCGCTTTTCGGCAATCCGGACATCCTGTTGCTGGACGAGCCGACGAACCATCTGGACGTCGAGACGTGCATGTGGCTTGAGGATTTTCTGTCCAGTTTTGAGAATACTGCGATCGTGGTCTCACACGACCGGCATTTTCTGGACAATGTCTGCACGCATATCGCGGATATTGATTTCGGCAAGATCAAGTTGTACTCGGGGAATTATACGTTCTGGTCCGAGTCGAGCCAGCTGGCGCTGCGTCAGCGCAGCGAGGCGAACAAGAAGATCGAGGAACAGCGCAAGGAGCTGCAGGAGTTCATCGCGCGGTTCAGCGCGAATCTTTCCAAATCGCGTCAGGCGACCAGCCGCCGCAAGATTCTGGAGAAGCTGACCATCGACGAGATTCAACCGTCATCACGGAAATATCCTTACGTCGGGTTTGATCAGGAACGCGAGGCGGGTAATGATATTCTCCATATCGAGCGGTTGTCCAAGTCCCTGGACGGTCAGGTCATGTTCAAGGACCTGAGCCTGACGCTTGAGAAGGGCGACAAGGTCGCTTTCGTCGGGTCGGCTGACCTGACGAGGACGACGCTCTTTCAGATTCTGATGGGTGAGGTTGCGACTGACAGCGGGATGTTCAAATGGGGCGTCTCGACGAAACGGGCCTATTTCCCGAAGGATAATACTAAATATTTTGAATCGACTTTGAGCATCGTGGACTGGCTTCGGCAGTATTCAGATGAAAAGAGTGAGAATTTCATCCGCGGATTCCTGGGGAAGATGCTTTTTTCAGGCGAGGAATCCCTGAAGACCGTGAACGTCCTGTCCGGCGGAGAGAAGGTCCGCTGCATGCTGTCGCGGATGATGCTCCTTAAGCCGAACGTTGTGATTTTAGACGAGCCGACCAATCACCTGGACCTGGAATCCATCACCTCGCTTAACAAGGGCCTGGAGAAGTTCCGCGGGACAGTTCTTTTTTCCTCCCACGACCACACGCTTGTGCAGACGGTCGCCAACCGCATCATCGAGATCACGCCCAAGGGCTACATTGACCGCGCTGGCACGACCTTTGACGAATATCTGGCCGATGAGCGGATCAAGGATCAGCGTCGGGAGTTGTATTCCTAGAATTTGCCCCGCAGCCGTCTTACCGTAACAAAGGTCACAGTAAAGATTCCCGCCTCGATGAGGACTGTAGCGATCGCCGCTCCTAAATAAGAAAAGAAATGCACCAGTGTGAGCAGTAACGGCAGGGCGATCAGGGCCATGGTGATGTGGATCCTGGAATAGGTCCGTGTCTTGCCGCAGACCAACAGGAATTGCACCCGGAAGGCATTGCTGCTGACGAAGAAGACCGAGATGATCAGAAGCCGCAGGGTCAGGGTTGCCTGCGGATAGTCGTTGCCGCAGACGAGATGCATGATCAACGGTGCGGCCAAGAAAATGATCGGCAGGCAGATCAGGGAGATGTAGACCGTGATGAGCTGGATCTCCTGCATGAGCTTGAAGGCCTTCTTCCTGTTCTTGCGGAAGATGTTGCTCAAGCGTGGAAAGATCGCTTGAGAAAACGAAGAGAGCGGGAAGGTCTGGGCCACGCCGGCGATCTTTTCAGCTATGGAATAAAATCCGGTCAGCGTATTGTTGGTCAGAAGTCCGACGGCAAAGATGCGGGTCGTGGTGTAGGCGTTGATCGCAACGATCGACAGGAAAAGGACGCGCCCGGCCTTGAGCTCGCGCCGGATGTGTTTCAGGCTCGGGAGCTTGAACGACAATTTTAGACGCCAGAAGACGATAAAGATCCCCAAAAGACCGGTCACCAGAAGGACCGATGAATTGATGAGCGGGACCTTCAGGTAATCCTGCGGCCCGCGGATAAACAAAAAGATGCCGATGGCAAAGGCGAATTCTCCCACCATTTTTAGCTTGGCGATGTATTTCATTTTTTCGGTCCCCTGAAAGAGCCACAGGGGAAAAAGCGTGTTGCCGATCACGGCTCCGAAGCTGAGCGCGTAAATGAGCCAGTCATTTCTGAATTTGGGAACAAAATACACAACAGTGCCGAGGATGAGCAGGCTGATAAGGGCCAGGGCCACCTTTGCGGTCATGACCGCGGAGAAGATCTGGTTGACCCTCTCCGGATTGTTCTGGCAGAGCGAGACCTCTTTTGTCGCCGAGATGTTAAAGGCATAGTCGGTCAGGATCATGAAATACTGGACAAAAGCCTGCGCAAAAGAGATAAGGCCGAATTTCTCCGGGCCGATCACCTGGAACAGGTAGGGGATGACGATGATGGGAAGAAGGAAGGTGATGGCCTGCAGGCCCGAGAGGAAAGCGACATTGTTCATCACCTGCCGGCTTCCATCACGCTCCGCCATCTGGTAGGTTTTTGTGATCATCTGGATCAGGGAGCGCATGAATTTAATCTACACGCCCGGCGCTTAAAAACAAACATTTTTCAGGGATTTGTTCGGGGGATGTTATAATCCTCACATGACACGATTCCCGCCGGATTTTTTTTGGGGAGCAGCGACATCCGCCTATCAGGTCGAGGGCGGCAACATCCATTCCGACTGGTGGCCCTGGGAAAAGGTGGCTGGCAAGGAACAGTCTGGCCAGGCCTGCCGCCATTACGAACTTTACGAGCAGGATTTCGATCTGGCCAAAGGGCTGGGCCACAATGCCCATCGTCTTTCCGTCGAGTGGGCGCGCATTGAGCCGGAAGAGGGATGTTTTTCAGAAAAGGAACTTCAGCATTACGTTGATGTGCTTCTCGCCTTAAAGAAGCGCGGCATTGAACCGGTCGTGACCTTGCATCACTTTACCAATCCGATCTGGTTCACTCAGTCCGGCGGGTGGGAAGACCGGCGCGCTGTCGGGCGGTTCCTTCGTTTCTGCGACGTTGTTGTCCGCAAACTGTCCCCGCATGTTCATTTCTGGATCACGATCAACGAGCCGACGATTTATTTTTCCCATTCTTTTCTTTTTGGCGCCTGGCCTCCGCAGGGCCGCTCTTTTTGGAGGATGAAGGCGGTCCACGGCAATCTGGCCAAGGCACACGTGGAAACTTACCGTCTGATCCATCAGGTGTATAAGGCGGCAGAGCTGCCGAAGCCGGCGGTCAGCATCTCCCAGCACATGAGCGCTGTTGTGGCGTGCCAGTCAAATGTCAGGAATGATCTTGCAGTCCGGTTGAGGGATCATTTTTATAATTTTGAATTTCTGGACCGGCTCATGCGTCCCGGTACGCTGGATTTCATCGGCGTCAATTATTATTCGCGCAACCTGGTCGATACCAGTGCCTGGTGGATCGACAAGCTGTTCATGGAGACCTGTCAGAAAGGGCATCATTCGGTCAAAAAGAATTCTTTGGGCTGGGATATTTATCCCGAAGGCCTGGGTCAGGTCTTGGTGAAGCTCAAGCGCTACGATCTTCCGGTCATGATCACGGAGAATGGTATCTGTACATCCGACGACGATCTGCGCTGGGAATTTTTGTCCGCTCATTTGCGCAGCATCCGCCTGGCGATGGACCAGGGCGTCAAGGTGACCGGCTATCTTTATTGGTCGCTTTTGGATAATTTTGAATGGGACAAGGGCTTTGGCCCCAGGTTTGGTTTGATCGACGTGGATTACAAGACATACCAGCGAACGGTCCGGCCAAGCGCTGTGAAGTTCGCCGAGGTTTGCAAGACAGGCACATTGGCATAAACAGGAGGAAAGATCATGGCAGATGTTACAATTCAGGTTTTGAAGAACGGCCCATATCTGGTTAAAGGTCCGGTGGAATTGAAAGATGCTGACGGGAAGGTCATTCCGGCCAAGGACGGCTTTGCCTTGTGCCGCTGCGGCCAATCAGCTGGCAAACCCTTTTGTGACGGCGCGCACAAAAAAGCCAATTTCCAGGGATAAGATCGGCTGCATTCTAAGCATTAGCCCTTTGTGGATAGTCCTTCCATAAAGGGCTTTTGTTTGGTATAAATTGCTTCATGAAAAAATTGAGAATAAGGATCTTTCGATTTTGGCGATACTTTGGGATGGGGATTTTACTTTGTTGCGGTACGGCCGCATCGGCTCAAGGGCCGGCGCCTGTTGAGCATCCCTGGATGCTGGAGGTCAATAAGTACGGCGTTTCCGTCGCCACCCGCCGGGTTGACAAGTCTTCTATCCTTGAGTATCGGAGCCATGTGATCGTGGATGCCCCATTGGCCGAGGTTATCCCGTTCTTCGAGGATGCGAAAAGCATGCCGCTGTGGTTCCACAGCTGCCGCCTCGCCCGGTTGGTGGAGGACGTCGGCCCCCAAGATAAGATTATCTATATGACTATTTACTTGTCCTGGCCGGTCTCGCCGCGGGATGTGGTGGCCCGTGTGGTCAAGTCCGGTAGCCTGGAAAGCGGAGAGGTGCGCTATATGTTCTCGGCGCTTCCTGACAGGCTTCCGGCTGACAAAAGATTTATTCGTATGACTTACCTGAAGTCGCTGTGGACTTTCACGGCGATGCCCGACGGTAGAACGGAGGTCTACTTCCAGCAGCACAGCGACCCTGGAGGGTTCATCCCGAAATTTGTGGTCAATGAGCTGGTGGTCAGCATTCCTTTTCAGACCCTTCAGGGCTTGCGGAAGTTTGTTATGGCGTCGAGGACAGCGGCGCCGCATCGTTAGGAAGGCGAGAAGAATATTTTATGCATCAGGGACGGAAAATCCCCAGACGATATCAGCCCAAGGGCTTTGAGATCCTTTTCGAAGATGATCACATCATCGTGGGGAACAAGGCCGCGGGCTTCCTGACTGTCGGCGCGGCGTGGGAACGGGAGAACACGGTCCATCATGCCCTGAATGCGTATGTCCGCAAGGGAAATTCCCGTTCGCATAAATGTGTCTTTGTTGTCCACCGTCTTGACCAGCACACCTCAGGTGTTCTCATTTTTGCCAAGAGCCCGCGCGTGCAGGAACTTCTCAAGGACAACTGGAAGAACACGAAAAAGACTTATTACGCGGTGGTTCACGGCTCGTTGACCCAAAAGCAGGGATTGTTTGAAAGTTATCTTTTCGAGGATGACAAATACGTTGTCCATTCGATCGATGATGCCGCGCGAGGGAAATTTGCCCAGACCAAGTACGAAGTCGTTAAAGAAGCCAACAGGTTCAGCTTGGTCAAGATTAATCTTTTGACCGGCCGCAAGAACCAGATTCGCGTGCACTTCGCGGATGCCGGGCATCCGGTTGCGGGAGACGCCAAGTACGGCCGGCCCGACACTCGCCATCCCAGGCTTGCGCTTCATTCGCAGGCCATCAGTTTTCCGCATCCCGTGACCCGCGAGCAGCTTACCTTCGAGACTGAAATTCCGGAATACTTTGACCGCTTGATGAATCCGCCTGGAAGAAGGCCGTAGTTCCCGTCGGTGGAGCTTTGTCGCAGGGGCTGATTCTTCCTCATTGCGCAGATTTTGCGTTTGGGTTAAAATAAATTTGCCCGAAGGGAGTTCCTATGCCTGAACAAGACGATCATCTGGTGGACGGCAGGTATGCGATCAAGGATCTGGTCGATCTGGATCGCCTGCGCAAGATCTTCGAGATGTTCACCAAGTCGACCGGATTTACGATCGGATTTCTGGACCATCCTGGCCTCAATATCCTCATCGCCACAGGCTGGCGCGATATCTGCACCAAACACCACCGTCTTTGTCCTGTTGCCGCCCAGAATTGTCTGAAAAGCAACAAGCATCTTCTTGATCAGTTGACCGAATCGGGCAAGACCGTTGTCGAGGAGTGTGAAAACGGTCTGGTCGACTGCGCCATGCCGATCATTATCAAGGGAAAGCACATCGCGAGCCTGGCGACCGGCCAGATGCTCCTGAAGGCCCCGGATATTGAGCGGTTCCGGCAGCAGGCGCGGACGTTCGGGATTGAGGAAAAGCAATACTTGGAAGCGCTCAAAGAGATCCCCGTTGTTTCCGAGGAGAAACTGAGAAGCATTACCGGATTTCTCGGGGAGATCGCCTTGATGATTTCCGAGTTTGGTTATGCCAATTTAGAGGGTAAGGAGGAAGCAATCAGGCTGGAACAAGAGATCGCCGAGCGCAAGCGGGTGGAGCAGGCGCTGCGCTTCAGTGAGGAGCGTTACAAGACGGTCTTTGATGGAGTCAGAGATGCTATCTTTGTCGCGGACCCGCAGACAGGTGTCTTGATCGATTGCAATAAGAGTGCGCAGGAATTGATTGGCCGTACAAAAGCAGAGATCCTTTCAATGTCTGCTGGCCAACTTCATCCGGAGGAAACGGTCAGTGAGGCAATGGCGTTATTCAAGAGGCTGGTGTCCGGGGAAGATTTGATTGTTGAGACTTTTGTTTTAGCTAAGGATGGACAGAAGATTTCTGTTGCTATCAGTGCGGCAATAATGGAGATACAAGGTAAGAGGTGTCTGGTCGGGATATTCAGGGATATTACCGAGCGCAAGAAGGCTGAGGTAGAGCTGCGGGAGAGCGAGTCGCGGCTGGATTTTGCCTTGCAAACGATCCATACCGGGGCGTGGGAGCTTGACCTGCTAAATCACACGGCGCATCGCACGCTGCTCCATGATCATATTTTTGGCTATGCGACGTTGCTGTCTAGCTGGACATACGAGATGTTCCTCGAGCACGTTTTGCCAGAGGACCGCCCGGATGTGGACCGGAGTTTCCGCGAGGCAACGGCGGCGCAGTCTGACTGGAACTTTGAATGCCGCATCCGCCGCGCTGATGGTGAGATCCGCTGGATTTGGGCGGCAGGCGGTCATCAGCGAAATTTGGAAGGCAAGCTTCTGCGAATGTCCGGGATCGTGCAGGACATTACCGAGCGCAAGAAGACAGAAATGGCGTTGGCCTTCCAGCGGACGTTCCTCGCCGCCATGCTTGAGAATGTGGACGCTGGTGTCGTTGCCTGCAATGGAAAAGGAGAGCTGGTCCTTTTTAACCGGGCGGCGCGCGATTGGCATGGGATGGACCCGATGAATATTCCACAGTCAGAATGGGCCCGTTATTACGATCTTTACCTGGAGGACGGGGTTACGCCCATGGAAGTCAATATTGTTCCTTTGGTGCGGGCGTTTCGTGGCGAAAGAGTTCACGATGTCAGCATGGTCATCGCTGCCAAAGGGCAGCCCAAACGCGATATCCTTGCGCATGCCAGCCCTGTTAAGAGGGAGAATGGCCAGGTTCTGGGTGCTGTTGCTGTTATGCATGACATCACCGAGCGCAAGAAGGCCGAGGGCGAGTTGAGGCAATACCGTGAGCGGTTGGAGGAGTTGATCCGTGTGCGGACAGCAGAGTTGACGCAGACCAATGAACGGTTGATGAATGCGATCGAAGAGCATGAGAAAGCCGAGACCGCGCTGGAGGATGCCAGGAGTTATTTGGACAAGATTATCAATTCACTCGCCGATCCGATCTTTGTTAAAGATCGAGAGCATCGCTGGGTTTTGCTCAATGATGTCTTTTGTGACTTTATGGGAAAGAAGCGTGAGGAGCTGCTCGGTAAGAGTGATTATCATTTTTTCCCCAAGTCAGAGGCGGATGTGTTCTGGGCCAAGGACGAGGAGGTGTTCAATGCCGGCCGGGAGAACCTTAACGAGGAATTCTTTACCGACGGCAAGGGCGTGGTCCGGACGATTATGACCAAGAAGGCCCTGTACACCGACAAGGCGGGCAACCGGTTTATTGTCGGCATCATCCGGGATATTTCCGAGATCAAACGGGCGACCGAGCAGCTGGTCGCGGCCCAGGCGCGCATGGTGCACGCCGAGAAAATGGCGTCCCTGGGGCAGTTTGTCGCCGGCATTGCCCATGAGATCAACAATCCAGCTGGATATGTTCTGGCTAATCTTGATATATTGAAACAATACGAGGCGAATCTGGAGGAGTATTTCAAGGCAGTCGTGAATTCGGGCTTTGCTGACAGCTCACCGCTGAAGGAGTTGGCCGCCAGGCTGAAGATGGCGGACATCCTTAAGGACTGCCCCAATATTGTCGCTGAGACAATCGAGGGTGCTGAAAGGATCAAGAAGATCGTGCAGGACCTGCGGGTGTTTGCTCATCCCGAGCGCGGCAACTGGGAATACAAGGATCTTCACCATGTCCTGGAGAGCGCTCTGACCATCATCGGCGCTGAGGTCAAGGAGCGGGCCGAGGTGGTCAAGCATTACGGCATGATCCCGCTGGTCCGTATTAAGGAACAGCAGATGGTGCAGGTCTTTATTAACCTGCTGGCTAATGCGGCGCAGGCTATTGAAGGGCACGGTACGGTGACCATCAAGACCTTGGTCCGCGGCAAGCACGTGTCTGTCGAGATCACGGATACGGGTGAAGGTATTTCCCAGGAGAATCTGTCCAGGGTGTTCGATCCTTTTTATACCACCAAGCCGGTCGGCAAAGGTACGGGTTTGGGGCTTTCTGTTGTCCACAGCATCATTGAGCAGCACAAGGGAACAATTACGGTCCATAGTAATCCTGGCGAGGGTGCTACGTTTATTGTGAAGTTGCCGGTCGAGGGCGGCGGGCGGGAATTTGAGGAGTGATCTGCTGTTGCTTGGGCATGATCCTGCTGATTAAGAATAGGCCGCAAGTCAAGGAGCAGTGACTTGCGGCCTTTCTATTAATAACATACACAAGCGTAGTGAATGCAGACATTTACAGGCGAGAATAAACCAATATTATGTAAGATTTTATAAGCCAAAATGATTTCTTCTTGACTTTTTGGGGGATAAATGGAAGATATTGTCTTTCAGCCAGAAATTCGGGTTAATAAATTTTTTCCATATTATGCAAATTGTTCGAAAAGAACTTTTCAGCTTAATGCCAGTCTTTTTTATATCCAAAGATAACTATGTGTATGCTGTACCCCTTTGTCTAGACCAATCTTTTCCCGGGGAGGCGGCTTAAAT
>JADFXE010000096.1 GCA_015233705.1 Candidatus Omnitrophota bacterium | reverse complement strand
TATGCGCCTGCGAACGGCTCGCATTGACTTTGGCACGGCGGGTCTTCAGGCCAAGTTTGACTTGACGATGGATCCTGTGCAGATCATGCACGAGAGTGGCAATGTCATTTTCTGGTCCAAGGAAGCCAAGGCCAACAAATGGGAGATCCCGGTTACGCGCAGGGATAGCAAAGTGGTTAATCTGTCGACTTTCTTTAGCGTGCCTGTGGCCCGTGCTGATGGTCGGACCGGCCTGGTCTTTGCTACCGATGATGAAATAGTTGATATGATCATCAAGCGTCTGATCGAGCATGTGAAGAATGAGAGGACCGAAAAATTTGAAATGAAGACTGCGGCAGGCAATGTCGGTGTTCCGCAATGGTTTAAGGATCGCGGATATCAGTTCGATCCCACCAGCTCGGCATATCAGAAACTGGATCATTTCTTGAAAACTCATCCGCTGGTCGGCCACCTGGACGGCACAGCTGAATTCATGGAGCTATCTCAAGTGAATGGTCAGACGACCGCATTCCTGAAGAATGTCAAAGATGTTTCCTTCCGAGACATTTCCGGCGATATCAATAAGGCTACTTGGCTGGCGCCGGTCATGAACGAGAATGGCAAGCTGACATTTGCTGTTGCCAGGGATGCCAAGGCCCTGAAGGGTCCAACGCCGGGGTTCGTTCCGGTCCTGGATGAAAAGGGTGAAATGGTTTTTGTCGCCAAGGCAGATCCCAGAGCTGAGAATAAATTACTCAAGGCTATGGTTGCCAAGGATGGCGTTGAGGTTTATGCGACGCAAAAGGCAATGTGTCAGGCACAGGCCCAGAATAAGTATGAGTGGCGCCATCTGAAGGCTGCCGAGGGTTATCCGTATGAAGGCGCTGACGGCCAAACAGTCTTCAAGCCGGAAAGCAAAAAATTTGACGGTTTGAAGGCGAGCGAGACCTTCTTCTTCCTGGAAGCGCCGAAATATCAGCCTTTGATCAACAAGGCCGAAATGGCGGATACAGATAAGGAATTCCGTACAAAGAATAAACTGATCCGCTGGAATTCCGCAACGCCTGACAAGAAGCGGTCTGTGGAGGCGGAGAAGAAACTGGCTTCCGAGTGGATGTCGCTCAGCGCGCTGAATGCCAAGACTCCTGCTGGCGCAGCTGATCGGGCGAAGGTGCTGCAAGATGCCTGCGAAATCCTGGATATCGGTGACGATGGCGTTCTCGCGGGGCGTGTTGTTAAAATGTTCAATGATGATTTTAAAACGGTCGCCGAGGGAGACGACGATTTTTATACCAATACTCCGCTGGTTGTTGAAAATCCTGGCCTTGATGGCAAGCAGATCGCTGAGTTTGTGAGCCTTGAGGGGCCTAAGGGGCTGTCTGATCCCGCGGTCTACGAAGCGGTTCGCGCGGTAGCTCAGAGCGTCAAGATCATCAATCGCGACCAGAAGACTGTGGCCCGTATCTTCCTGACACCTAAGATGGAAAAGGCCGAGATCGGCGAAGTTATCGGCGGGCCCGCGGAAGATGATGATATGACGAACCTTAATATGTTTAAGTTGTTCGGCAGGGCGCCGCTGGGCAAGTCTTTGGCGACGGGCGAGCAGATCCAGGTTGGGGACCTGAAGATTCAACCTATTGAGCGGATAGAGGGCAATGGTGCGCTAGGCCAGGCATTCGGTATTATTGTCGGCGAGAAGGGCGTGGACAATGTCTTCGCGCCTTTCTATTATACGCCCAAGAGACTGGACAATGGAAAGCTGGTGCGCGGCCTGGTGGCGCTGGGGCGGAGTGGCGAAGAGCATCGTCCGACGTTCTACTTTAACAAGACAGCCAGCGGTTCTTATCAGATCCTTGATCGTAACGGCGATCCTGTTGATCTGGCCGGGGTCGACCTGCGGGTTCTGAGGGATCACAGCATGCCCGGCACTGCGCAGATCGCAGTCGGTTTTGCCGACAAGACGGGCGATACCTTTAAGAATCTTGATATTGTGCCGGGATTGACGGTCACCGGGAAATACTTTATCGCCCAGGAGAATGATTATACCGGCCGTATGATCAGGGCCGTGGCCATTGATGAGGACAATCATGAATTTGCTCGTATCGACGTGGATACCGCGGGCACCTATGTTGTGGAATTCCATTTGAGCGATGATGTCGGTGAGCTTTCGCGCGTGACTTACCAGGCCAGTAAATCGGGCAATGCGTACGAGATCATCCCAGTCGTGTCAGGCGTTTCCGGCCAACAGGGCGCGGTCATCGAGGCCACGGTTGAGGTAAACAATATGACCGTTGCGGAAGCGGCGGCCGATCTCTGGAGCCGTTCTGGCGATGTGTTCCGTCGCGACCAGAAGAGCCAGGACACCTTTGCGGCTCGTTTCGCTGAGCAGGTCCAGACTGTTGCCAGCAGCTATGGGGTCCAGGAGGCTTATTTTGGTGAGCTGAGGCTGTCGCGTTCCAGGGTGCACTTTATGGATGACGGGACATATTATTTCTACCGTATTTATGGCGATCCGTTGGCCAGTATTGTCGGGTTCGTTTCTCAGGGCCCAACGGGCGATGTGGTGAGGAACTCGCAGTTCATTGGTCAACAGTCTGAGCTGGCGTACCTGTTCAGCCTGGAAGGTAATGCTGGTTTTTACAAGACGACAGGCAAGGTCAAGTCAGCGGAGATCCTGCAGGGCTTGCAGTTGAGCCCTGCGGAGGAAGCGCGGATCCGTACCGAAACCTCCCTGATGGACAGGGAGTGGCTGGTCAAGATCGATCACCGGCTGCTGTTGGATGAAACGGAAACGAACAGCATGTCGCTCTTGAAACGTTACATGGGCGCGCAGGACCCGTGGGCGCGTGACTATGTCAAAGATGATCGCGGGAATAAGCGCTTTATGAAGTATCCGCGGGGCTTGAAGGAAGGTCAGCCTGTGACCATGTCGCCGAGCATTTCGCTGGGTGAGATCTCGGTTGATCCGTTCCTGCGCCGGATCGTCCGTGAGACCAAGTTCGAGCGCGTCGAGGGGCAGAAGTATATTTATAAGGTGACCTTCGAGCTTCGCCATGGCGTGAATGTGGCGGAAAAAGAGCAGATCTTCATTTCTTACGATTTCTCCAACAGTATCATTTGCGAAGATTATGTGACCGCAGGCTGGAAACTTTATTCCCGCGGCAGTATCCCGATGTATATCAATCGCGTGGTCGATCCGAATTCGATCCAGGGCATGATCTGGGGCGGCGGCGAGTTTACCTACAGCCATTTTGATTCCAGGGCCTATCGCGATGAGAACGGCGTGGAATGGATGCATTGCAAGGAAGTGATCGATTCTGTGATTCCGCTGGCTGTGCCGCGTCATGCTTTGTTCCGCAATGGCGATCTGTGGGCCGTGTGGGAAGGGGATTTCTTGCACACGGATGTGTACGAGGATACG
>JADFXE010000029.1 GCA_015233705.1 Candidatus Omnitrophota bacterium | reverse complement strand
GAAATTCCGATAAAGATAAAGACCTCCGGGGACGTGCTGTCTGCCCGGCATTTTGATGCATCTCAAATAAATATCCCTGATACGATAAAAAGTCTCATCGTCCCGAATAATGACCAGCCCAGGCTTCAAAAGTTTTTCCTGGACGATCCCTTTCATAAGCTTGGCCGTGTCCACGTCGGGGATGGCATTCTCATCCACACGTAATTTCTCCACAAATCCCAAACGAACAGATAGGATCCTGAATATCGCCGCAACGACAAATACGGCAGAAATTATGCCGACAGACGCAAACACCACGGCAGCCCATTCATGGGCGCTTCCGGTAAATGGCCGCTGATCCTTCAGGGTCATTGCCAAAACACTGACAATGCCCGCCGCCATCAAGCAACCCCATACAAAGAAACCCGACACGAAAACCTTGCGCAGGAACGACAAGAGCGACTTTACTGAATTCTCGCGCGGCCGCGCTGATTCAGTGATCAGCCCCATCGCCGTCGGTCCAGGTGGTCCCTGCGCCGGCGGAATTTCTTTCCTGTTGCCCAAAAGGAGCACGGCCGCTTGCACAAGTCCTGCTATCACGATCGACCGAACTATGAGCTCTTCCGGGCCAACAGCAAGCGACCACAGTAGAATGAAAAAGTTGACCGGAACCACAGCCATTGCCCAGGGCGCCGGCATCATCTTTTTCTTCCCGCTGTCTTTAGCCAAATACAGGATCGTGATCATGCCCGGCAGCTGCGCGATTCCGATGATCAGATTTTGCATCCGGAAGCCAATAGGCCAAAAAAACGGCAAAAGCCAGAACACAACCGCGAGCCCCGTTCCCCACAAAAGATAATTGAAAATCGCCATACCCCTTACCCTCGGCCAGATCTCGTCCAGCGGGATGGGTGTGAAGCAAGCGTTTTGGATCCAGGACCGCAAACCTTCTGTCTTGTTTCTGGACGAAATATTCTCAATAGCAACCTGCATGCAGGCGATTATGGATAAACATATAGAAGCCGCGAGAACCTGGTCGGCAATGCCTGCCAGATAAAGATGAGCACCAAACGATGCCTTCCATAGGACAAACGTAGCCGGCCAGAACCAGCCGAAAAACGCCGCGGTCAAGACAAACATTCCCGCAACCTTCATCCAGCTGATCTCGAGCGCCTGCCCGGCCTTCCTCGCCTTGAGGATCTGACTCCAGATCTCTCCGACGGGGATGAGAATGACAAAGCCGATCCAGATCAGCCATTTCTCATCGTGAATAAGGTGTGGTAAGCCGAAATTAACAGCAGCGTACAACGGCAGCATGACCGCGGCAATGAGCGCGTACAGCCGTACCATGGGAGCCATCAAGGACCGGACTTCCGCAACCTGCCGGCGACAGATGGACATTTCCGACTCGTTGGGGTACAAGAGATGAAGCTCTTCGTGGCGGCGAACCCGGCGGGCAGTTTCGGGGAACATTATTTGAAGAAGGGTAAAGGCATCGTGATACCGGATCCTGTTGTTTTGAATCCAGGAGATCCTCTCGTGCTCGACATCCCTGATGGGAGGAGCGCGGGGGGTTTTCTGCCACGCCTCAAACGCCTGCCGCTTGTGGTCTGCCATGGTTTCAAACATTTCCGCCGCGCTCACATTCCCCTCGCGCCTGAACATCCGCGCCGCATCAAGATCAACTGCGATCGCCATGGTCTTGACCGGGACGGTCCGCATCCTTGATCCTGATTGTCCTGAACCATTCTCTTCAAGCCCGGCCGCGCGCACTGCTTTTGATTTTGTAAAGACACATGCCAACAACGGAAACTGCCGGATGATTTCCTGAAAATCATCACGCGCCAAAGCATAGACCTGAGCGTCGGTCAAGGCCGCAACCGTAGCCTGCCTTCCATAAGAATCCAGGAGCGCCATTTCGCCAAAATAATCCTGATTTTGGCCATCAAGGATTGCCACCAGGCCGCCTCGAACTCTTTCAATATTTTCGGCCTGGGACCGCTCACGCGAGGGCAGGCTCTTGGCCTGGTCCGTCGTCACGCCCCGCTTGAATACACCAACCCTTCCCTGCACAAGAATAAAGAACGTCTTGGCCTCTTCCCCTTCAACGACATTGGGAACCGCGTCCCCAGCCTTGACATTCTCGAGCTTCATGCGCTGGGCCAAGAATGTTATGCCGTCCCGGTTCAACAATTCTCCGCCCGCTTTCCCATAATGACTGCGGCTGATCTTGGCGGCAAACTGCTCGGCAACGGCAAGGTTCGCAACGCCCTGTTTGCGCAAATCCGTCATCTCTGCTGTCCTGATCGTCCTTGCGTCGGGTGACTGCACCTGTCGGGCGCCAGGAACCAGCTCGGTCTCATAAACCTTGGGCTGAGGAAGCCCGGCTTTCTCGGCATTCTTTGCCGAAATATGCACGACCTTCATGACCGCCTTGACCGCCGCAGATAAGGCGTTCAACCTGGCCGGCGTCGTGTGGATGGCCGATACGCCGGATTCGTGATACAGCCGATCAACCGTCGGTGCGCCGTCGTGGTTCCAGAAGAAGAAAAGAAGGTCTTCGGCCTGTTTCCCGGTGATGTCGCCCTGGGCGGACAGCATCCGGATAAGATCTGGATCATATTGCGTGTCGCCGGAGTAGCCGAACGTCCGGCCCATAAACGCAACCTTGAACCCATTGGCCGGAATGCAATGAAAATTGCACCTCGGCTCGATAACCGCGGCCATTGTGCCTGGCTCATCGGACAACGACAATTCCGTCTTGTCTCCGGGCTTCAGTTCGCGCCAGTCAAACCAGTTCTCGACGTCGTAACCTGGTCCGAGCAACGCCTTCATCTTGGCAACAGCGCTGTCCCTGACCGGCCGCGAGCACACCAGCGTCTTGCGGGCGCCCATGAGAAGAACCTTCAAAAGCCCGCCGTCGCGGTCGCCGTGGGCGTGGGTCAACAGCACATAAGGGATCTGGTCGGAGGCAACACCGAGATAACGCAGCTGGTCGAGCACGATGGGCGCGGGGTCGACCAGGACGCCCTTCCCCGCGAGCCAGAGGATGAAGCTGGTGTCATTCCCGGCGGGGTCAAAGCCGTCGCTTGTGCCCAAAGGCGTCACGGCCATGTCGTAACCCAGGCCTTGCTGCAAAAGCGCGCGGCGCTGTGCGATCTCCGGCCCCTGGGGCCATTGCGTCCGGGGTTCCCTGTAATCGACAACAACCTCGGCAGAAAAGACCCCGTCCTCTTCGACGCTGAAACGCCCCATGCCCTGAGCGTGGACAATGAGGGACTTGCCGTCAAGGGCGACCACGGCTTTTCCGGATGCGTCAAACTCCACAAACGTCACAAACCCATCCAGATTAACCGGTCTCCCGTCGCGGCCTTTGACCGCATAATGGTCGGCCGAGGCTTTCAGGATCTTTTCCGATCCGAACGCATCCGCATATTGCCCAAGGTCCGCCGGACCGAAAAGGGAATGCTGGATATATTCTCTTAACCGGACGATCTGGTCGGGAGTGCCCACGACCACGGTCTTTTTGCCCTTTTGAAAAAAGTACTGATAATACAGCGGGAACTCGATGTCCGCAAAATTGGAGCCAAAACGGAACAGCTCCGGCGGAAGAACAAAAACATCCGAGAAAATCTCCTGCTGGACCAGGTCTTTGGCCGTGGCCCACGATATGCCGAGCTGGACCCTGCGCCCCGACGGAGCGACGATCACCTGATAATCGTTTGTTTCCTTGCTGTTATCGAGGACAACGTCAGCCGCCTCCCGCTCAAGGTCAACCGTGGCCGCATAAATCACGCCGTAAACATCAAATAACGCGAGCTCCTCCTCGCATAGGGCGCGTGCGCGCGCCCTGATGCGGGCCCTGCGCGTCACCTCGCTATCGATCTCAACAAAAACATCGATATCGCTTTCCAGCTGTTCCGCCTCCGGAACAAAAAGGGCCTGCCCCTGAAAAGAATACGTTCCCTCAACAAGAATTAGCCGGAGGGCCGTTCTCCTGGAAGAATTCTTATCCTCTTCAACCATCCTCAAGAAACGACGTTCTTTCTCTCTCTGGTAAAGGCTGTAAAAAGTCGTCGTGCATTGGCGCAGCTTCTCTTCGGGGATGCCCAGGCAGCTGGCCAGCGCCGCGGCCTCAGCGTATTCCTCAGGAGCCATCTCGGTCACCGGCTTGTCGAGGATCTCGGACCTGGCCGACTGGATCTCCTGACGTTCATACCGGGCTGTTGCCGTACCGATCCCCTGATTGTCTTTCATGAATAAACCGAAATAATCCAGGAATGTCTTTGCGCTCTGACGGTTGACCGGCATACGGAGGTCGTCGGCAATCGATTCTAGAATCGGATATTCTGTTGCCTCGCTCAGATCCTTGAGTGGGATGTGCAAGAGATGGCGCGCCTTGATCATCTTGTTGATGATGCTGACATTGTTCCACAAATCGTCCACGCTGATCAAAAGAACCGCTTTCGAGTCTGCGACGCCGGCGCTTTGTTCAAAGAAGCGGGCGATCGTGGTCTTGCCCGTGCCTGAACGGCCAGCGATACGAACAACCGCGCAATCCCGGCCTTCTGCAAACAGCGCGTGAATACGCCGCGCCAGGTCCTCAAGCGCCGGACCGCGAGCAATGGCCGGCCTGCGGCCCTCTCGATGAAAAATATGTGCTGCAAGTTTCTGCCCCTCTGCGATCCACGGACAATTTTGAAAAAATCGACGGATCATCTCAGTCCTTTCCTGGACGTCCATGCCGATGATAGGCCCTGAAATCTCGCCGATCCTCTCCCAAAGTTCCCTGGCAATTTTGCAGAGCTTCGTTCGTTGCGGATCGTTGCCCTGATCCTGC
Source organism: Candidatus Omnitrophota bacterium (assembly GCA_015233705.1). The sequence continues at coordinate 9,711 of JADFXE010000029.1, read as the reverse complement.
GCCCCTACCACTGCGGGAAACACGCAGACCGCGCCCAAAACCGTAAGCGCTGTCCAGCCGCAGAGGCCGAGCGACAGACCGTGAGAGTGAAGACTTGAAATCCACATCTGCATCAATGGCAACCGCGCCAGTGTTGCAATCACAACAAGACCGACGGCAAGGACGGCTCCAATCGCGAGAACCAACCAGACACCCGCAGCGCCAACTGTCCGATTAGAGGAAAGGCCTCCGCAAACTCCGCGGTTAAGGAGGTCCGCTTGCATGGCCGGCACGTCGGCCTCGGGCATGCCAACAGCCTTCGCGATTACCTTAACCGTTGTCCGCTCAGAGGGATTACCGTTAAACCATTGGCTCACAGTCCCCGGGGCAAGATCTGCCGCCTTTGCGAGCTCCGCCCTGTTTTTGCCCTGAAGCTACCAGAGCATATCCGCCTTTTCAACCGCTTCACGCCGGTTCACGACCAGCCTTGCCCGAAGCTCCTCGTATGTTACGCCCGCCCAGAGATCAGCCGGCGTTATTTCCATGGCCGCGGCCAACTTCACAAAATTTTGCGCACTCGGGAAGAACGCTCCCTCCAGCCTGTCGTAAATTATTCCTTGGGGAATATCCCGCCCTCTGGCAAACTGCTCCACCGTCTTTTCCTGATTGAGAAGTTTGATCAGAACCTTTGCCCTCAATGTTGCGCGGCCCGCCTGATCGTCACCCATCGGCATCCGCATGATCTCCTTGTCGGTCTTTCCATAAATGAGCTTGCCCGCTGATATGTTCAAACTTTGGAGAAGACGCGGCCAATAACAGTTATCCGGAAAATTCTGCCCGTTCTCCCACGTGCTGAGCGGCCCCGCGCTTGACAGTCCCAGCGCAGCGGCAACCTCATCCATGCTCTTGCCCTCGACGATGCGCTGGACCTTGAGCTTGAGCCCCAACAACCGCAGGCCCGATCCGCGCTCAGGATCGCCGACGGGTATGGCCATGACAACATCGTACTCAAGTCCGGTCAAAAGCCGGCTCACGCGGCTTTTGTCATGGCCGGCAATCTCTCTGATCCGCTTATCACAAGGCAATCTTTTAGCAGACAGATCTTTAATATTGCATCCCCTACTCTCAGCTCTCTTCTTAAAGGCCTCCACATTAATGGCCGTACCCTGACCGAGCGCCTTGGCGATCCTTTCCTGGGGCGTCAAAAATCCGGCGGTAAGCCATTCTTCCTGTTCGACCGACGAGATCCCAAGCGCGGCGTAATCCGCAAGCAATCTTTTCAGCCATTCGGAAAAACCGGCCGGGTTGTTCCTGATATCCTCAATGCCCGACCTTCGGGAAAATTCCACTGTTTGATCATCGTCCAATCCGGCCAGCGTTCTGAGGGCGGCCCTGAGAAGGGGTGTCGGGATACCAGCCTCACATAAATGTTCAGAATAATTGACGACAAACAGGACCTCCGCGGAAGACCTCTCGGGCAGTGCGGCCTGCGCCCCCGCGTCCTCACTCCCCGTTGCATAAACCGGACCAACAACTCTTAACGGCTCGCGCCCCTGATACGCTTCGATCAATTCCGGGCGTGTCTCAAGGCCCGGGACCCTGACCCCGCTCCTCGATAAGAAGGCGAGGTCAACCAGCGCCCGGGTTTCTTCCTTGATCGGCGTCAAAATATCGCGACTATCCCGATTGACCCTGTCAAGAACGGCCGTAAACTCATCGGGGAATTTTGTGATTGCGAACTTTTTGATAAACCGCAAAAGGGAGCTTAAAACAACCTCGGCCTTTTCAACCGAGTAAGCATAAATGATTCCATTCTTAGGATAGAGCAGGTCTTGTAATACCGTAGCTGATTCGACAAAGATCGGCGTGACATCAGCCTTGGCAAATTCCGGAAGAAATGGCAGAATCTTGAAAACCATACCAACATATTGGCGCTCATAGTTATCCCAACCGCGATCGCCCGCATATCTGATGACATAACTTATGATCTCGATCTTTTCTTCGGTTGTAAAAAAGCGCTCCCGGTCTTCCGGCCGGTTTTCCGCCCTCCGCCCAAGCAACCGCTCGTACGAAAAATGTCTCCTCTCAACCTGGTCCAGATAAGGCGCGGTCTGTGTTACGTCCTGCAACTGCGACGGGGTTTCCAGAGCCCACAAGACAGCAAGGGCCAGATCATCCGTGGCTCCAATGTGATAAAGCCAACCAGCAATAGAGCCCGAGCTCACCGACAAGTCCGGATGCTCGGGGAAAAACGAGAATATTAATATGGCCCTGGTCATTTTTTTAAATAACGGCGGATAGGTTAAATCACTCGATACGATCAACTCGGCTATTTCCCTAAAGGCATTGTGCCTATCAAACGGCCATTTCATTCTTTCGGGACGCGCAAGATAGGCAATGGTCTTCTCTATATTCACCAGATTAGTGAGGGCAATGTTGAGCAGTCCGCCCTTTGCTTCTATTTCTTTCTCGTCAGGATAATTCTCCGGGAAAAGGTAACGCGCCAGCACGCGCGCCTCTTCGTGCGTGAAACAAAGATGCAAGGCCTCATGCGTCAGGGCTTCGAGATAACGATTGGTCGGCTTTCCTTCAGCGCGGTTCTTCTGATCCAAAAACTGCAGATTGCCGATCAATTCATTGCAAAGACCGATGATCTGCGCCGACATTGGAGATTCTTTCAAATCTTCATCGCCCGCCGAATTGAAACCGAAAAGATTATCGAAATCACCATAATAAATGGCCGGGAACCTGGCAAAGGCATAAAACGCGTGGCCACCTTTCAGCCTTAATTTTTCAAAAGCGAACAGTGTTTTGGCCGCGACTGCATCCCTTGCGTACCCTTGTGCGTATTCAGCTGACCTTTCATTTTCGTAGCCACCATCTTTGTAAGGCTTTAGGCTGTTCAGTCTGGCCATGATGTCATCCGGGATGGAACATGAAGTCTTTTGATCAAGCAGCGCATCAAATTCAGGCGCATAAAGCTCAGGGGCCTTTTTCATGGTTCCGCCGAACTTCCGCTCGATCATTTCCTGGAAGCTCTTCCGATCCTCTTCCGGATAACCTCTCGTATTCAGCCCCATCATATGTTCCAAAGCGCTTAACGAATTGCTGCCGAGCCAGCCGATCATCTTTGTCGCTCTACCCGGCGCTGGTGTCCTGACAGGCTTCTCTGTATACGCCACGCCCTCGAGCTCGATCAGAAGATCTGACCGGCAAACACCGGCGATCACCAGAATACAGGGCACACCGGGCAATCTTTCCTCAACGATCTTTTTGACCGCCGGATAATCTTTCTCAAACTTCACATAAACCCTGACCTGGGCGAGATCGCTCGGCCGGGCGCCTCCTTCATTAAGAACAGCCGCAACATTCTCGATCGCCATTTCCGTCTGCTCCCGGATGTCCTTGCCCACGGTGTCATCCCCTCTGATCGAGGCTGTCCCGGAAACCAGGACCATCCACTGGCCGCCTACGCGTACGGCTACGGCCCGGGCAAATAACGGCTGGACTTTTTTCCCGTGAAGAACACCCGCCTTATAATTCTGTACCGGCGTCTGCAAAGGATTTTCCAGGTATCGAATCTCGACGTCGTCTCTGTCCGTCGCAAAGGCAAGGCACTCCATCACAATCGTCCCGCTGTTCATGCTGATCCCGGTCGAGGCCGGGTATGGCCGCAAGCCGTTCGGCAAAGGAGCTTTAAGGAAGCGCCCTCCGAAACTGATGCCTTGAAAGAACTCCTTACGCGCCGCGTTCAGTCCGTCATATTTCTGGCCCGCGACGCCGTCCCTTTCTTCCTTGCCCGTAATATCGCCCTGGTAGATCCAGGGCCTCACCACATGCTCAAAACGGAAACCGTTCTTCTCAAGCAACGCCTTCATCTGCGTAAAGCAGTCGGTCGCCTGCTCCTTGGCATATTGAATTCCAGGCCGGGGCTGCAGGCCGGCCACAAAGGCCCAGCGGACGCGATCATACTCCACAACAGTCAAATGCTCGTCGGGTCTCGTGATGGTCGCACCTGTTGACGCAGGAACGGCCATGACCTCGACAGCCAGGGCTGTCCCATTCGCCGGAGTCTGAAATACATAGCTCGTGGCCGGCGGCGATCTGCCGTATCGGAAAGCCATGACCTCCTGGCACGTCTTTTTGTCATCCTCATTTCTGACAAAGAGAACCTGCTTCACAACCGACCGCTTGTCGCAGCCGTTTTGGGCCAGCGCCCGGTCAATATTCGTAAAGACATTGTACGCCTGTTCCTCGCTTGTTTTCCCATCGACGGGTAAACAGCTGAAAAGGATATGTTCAAACGGATGTGCGACCCGGCCTTGATGGATCCCGTTGAATTCAAAAAGTTCTGCCTGGGCGGAAATGGCAGCATTTTCGGTGGACTGGTTCTCGTGGGCCTGCCCGGCTGCAACTGAACCAATACAGCCCCCGGGGCCGTATTGGTTCCGAAAGAAGGCGACGATCTCCTGGCGATAGGTCCAGGCCAGATACAGCCCGACAGCGGCCGCGGCCAACCAGAGCCCAGCCGTCCAGAAAACCAGATGCCCGGCCTCCATCTTGAGCGGCACAACCGCACCGAAAAGCAAATACTTAACTCTCTTCCAGGCTTCGCTATTTAACCCGAAATCTGGAAGCTCCTTGACTCCCTTGCAACCCTGGTCAGGGCTGACATTAACAGCAGGCTGGGCTGCTGCGACTTTGGCCCTGGCCTCTTTTGCCGCCGTATCTGCCGCAGCCTTTTCAGCTAACTTGCGCTGCTTCGCCTCTTCTTTCTGCCGTGTCACTGCTTCTCTTGCGGCCTGACGTCTTGCCTGCCGGGCCAATTCACGCTGTTGCCGAACTTGTTCTCGCGCCTGCTTACGTTCCTGCGCCTTTCTGTCCTGTTCTTCTTTTTTCGTCTGCTCTTTTGCTTCGCGCTGCCGTTGACGTTCCGCAGCCTTTTCCTGCTTGGCGATCTCCGACGACGGAAAAGCTTTCGTTAACCCTTTGCGAATCATCTTTCTCACAAAGACCAGGAAAGGCTCATCGAGATGCGGATATTGGTTGGGCACGGCCTTGCAAATGGCTTCATCACCCAAAGATATCGCGCGATCGATCAAACCCGCCTGGCGGCCATCCGGATTTATTTCACAACGATAATCCTTTTCAAGAACGTCAAGGATGAGGGGCCGCAGCCGCGGAATCAATGCCTCGCGATTGCCGACGCGCAGTAATTGCTCCGCTTCTTTCTCCGTCGGAATCTGGACAGATCTAATCTCTCTGATGGCTGTGGCTAACGGGCTTTCTTTGAGGGCGGGCACTTCTTTAATAACCGGTTTGGACGTCTTGACCGCCATGCTCGGCTCAACAGGCTTTCTCACCGGCGGCGCGCGGTCCGCAGCCGGCGTTTTCTCTGCCCTGGGACGCCTGTATTGAGGAAGCTCAATATGCTCCTGGTTCGGATCTCGACGGCAAGACAAATAAAGCTGCCAATCGCCACCCCTGCGGTCCACCCTTCCCTTGTGATCTACCTTCTTCGGCCTTTTAAGCCATGTAACTGAATTGCATTGCTCATCGCCGCCGTTGGCCTTGAGGCGCAAGGCCAATTCTCTTTCCCTGGCCCCGGGTTTGGAATATTTACCAACAGGACCTGGCTTTCTCTTAACAAAAAGCCCACGGGCGCGAATGCCGAGGTACGCTGGCCAAAGGCCTTTTTTCTGAAATTTATTCGCAGCATTCTCAGGATGCGCCATGACTCTTGCCAGGTCCTTCTCAGGGTTGGCAGGATCAAATTTAACTTTGGCGCGGGCATACACTATCCTAAGAAGATCTTCTTTTGATCTGCTCCTGCCCTGTGCGCGCATCTTCATCCCCGCGTAAACAGCCTCATCCAGATGTCCCTGCTTATGCATCTCTGCCACAGGATTGCACAGGGTCGGGTACGGCTTGACGGCTGACACAGGCTGGCCATCCGCATTCAAGGAAAGAATGATGCTTCTTTCCACAGGCTCTTTGCCAGACGTCTTAAAGGCCGCCCGGAACTCGATACGATCTTCTTTTTTCTCGACAGTGACATCCTGGGCCTTGCCCTGCCCCAAACGATCAAAATACTCAAAGACCCTCTCCAGCGGGCGAAATTGCAGGCCTGCGAATTTCATGTGATTTTGTCCGCGACGGACTGTCTCAGGCTGCAACCGGTCTTGATAAACCAGACGCTGAAGCAGAACGATCGGACGGATATTTTTCTCGTCGTAACCTTTCGGCCAGCCTCTTTTATCCAACTCAAAACTTAGAAGCATGGCCTGGTTGGCCCTGTTCAATATCTCTACCCTGTGAGGTGCCGCCATACCTGTATAGTAACGGACCAGCACGTCTTTCAGCTCAAGCCCCTGGTCCTTAAGGAACAATCTGACGAAGGGAGAAAAATGCAGGAACGGATAAAGTTGGGACTCAGCGGCAACGGTCATGGTGAATTCCATGGGATTGCCCTGAGTCAAATACACAGACAACAACGATATGGTCGGGCGGGCTGCGCTTTTGTCTACCGTAACGCCCAACGGCAAACCTTGCTTATCCAGGAAAATATCGAAAACTTTTTCTTCCTTAGATCTGCCTGATTTCTCACAGCTGATCGCGGAAACCTCAATCTTTCCGTTACGCGGGATGAACTTTAACATCTCCACATTGGGGAAGCGGGTTCGGCGCAGATAGCTGACAAAATCTTTAACGCAGGTATAACGAAAATCACTGATCTTGATCTCACAGGTCTGTGCCGTGACGATTTGGGGAGCTCCAGTTGCTTCCGTGGAGCGAGATCTCCCTGTAAACGCCTTTCTCACTCTCGACACAACAACGGCCACAGCCTCGCCCAATCCAACCGGAAGCAATGCCCCTGCGTAAACAGCACTGCCGCTGGCGTCCTTGGTCATCCAGGCGTAAACGACAAGCCCGGCGACAACTGCGGTCACAAGCATGGCCGAGCCGCCCCATTGCCTGTAAGAAAGGTTCCCTTCTGAATTAATTTTACGAGCACCAAGCGAGGCGACCAACAGTCTCTGCTGTTTCTGGCGATCTATTTCTTGGAGCCTGTCCTTGAGCTTCTTCATTTCTATCTCGATCGCCTGTGTCTTTTTGATAAATCCAAGAATCTGCGCGCCCGTCTCGACATCCACCTCTTTGCCTTCGGACTTCATTTTCCCAACATTGTTGAGAAATTCTTTCCATTCCGATCTCCGATCTTTCAGCTCCTGGGACAGCAGAGTATATTGTGTCTTTAACCAGATCTCTTCCGCAGATTCATTTTCTACGAAAGCGCGCTCCGTTTTAGACGCTGATCGCGGCTCAAGAGGTGCCCCTACTTCAACCTCATTCTCTCTTTCCTTCCACGACAACGGAAGGTTCCAGGCCTGATTGAAAACCCAAACACCGATTGAAAATACGCCGACAACAACTCCGGCCAAAAGGGCCAGCACCTTGAAAATAGTCCTGGTTTTTGATCGGGTTGTCTGGGAAATCGATACCGCCCCATCTTCCGCACGCGCCGTCTTTGGGGCCGTCCCGTTATCCTTCGGCAGATTGACCGACCTAGTACAGCCCCCGGGGCTGTACTGGTTCGTCGAGTTCAAATATAACGTCAGACGTTCGATCGTGAGCCTCTTGACCTTTGTCAGCCGTTTGTTCCCAAAGACAAGCTCGCCTTTATCATTCACGCCGTCCACGATCGTCGCGTCACCTTCAAGACCATGAGCGCCCGTATATTCTTCGTCTCCGTGGGCTACTTTGTCCTGAAGCGAATGGAGACACCGGCCCAGCGCCATGAGCGCCCTGGGATGGAAAGGATCATTGGTCTCTCTGGCGAGCCTGAGCGCTGTCGCGAACTCTCTTTCCAACGCTTCGACGCGGGTATCTGCCCCGCCTCGGCCTGCCAGTTTAAAATGAAGCCCTCGATCGCGATCTGAAAATAACCACTTTGTCAGCGAAGGCATGAGCGTTGAAAAAACGACGCGGAGTGAGTCCACATCGGTATCACTTGCGGCAATGATCGCCGCTTCCCTCGGGCCGAAACCAGCCTCGATCGCCCAGGCATACGTCGAGTCAAAATACTCCCTTCCCAAAAATGGAATACCATAATGCACCTGATTGCCCAAGGCGCTCACCACAACCCATTTATGAAGACCAAAGATGATCTCCCGGGGAGAATATGCTGCCAGCAGGACCTCACTCTGTCTGATCGGGTTAAATAATCTTGCCTTGGATTGTATACAAATCACTTCAAGCCAGGTCCGAAGATTAACGAACTGTCCCCACCAAACAGTGCAAGGGGTTTCCGCACGCCCCGTCTGTCCATCCGTCCCGTCTTCCCTCGGCAGATTGACAATGCCGATGTACGGGGCGCCGGCAAGCACAACAATACCAGCGATCATCTGCTCTGGGGTGAGCGACTGGCCGAACCACAACGTCGCGATCAGCCAGGTCATGGTGGGCACCAGAGCCGGCACAAAAGCCGCCGTCAGGATGCGCGCATGGCTCTGCAAATAATACGTGATATGCCAATTGGCAAAATAGATGACGGACAACACCGGGATCCACCAATTCATCTGAATAAAATCCAGAAAGCCGTGCGAAAAAAGCGCGGCCGCGATATGTCCAGGGCCCGGGAAGAAGGAACAGGAGAACACAGCCCAAAGAACAAAAAGTGTGGTGCACAACGCCAACCCTTGTATATAACCGTATTTGACCATGATCATCCGCAAGACCGGCTGATGCTCGGGCTTGTCGCCGTGGCGGACCTTCAGGATGTAACGCTGCAGAATGAATTGGCCGGCCGCTAAAATGACCTGCACGAAACTGACGATGATCCCCAGCCATGTCGATGTGCCGCCCGTGGCCGAGCTCGTCAGGAGGATCAGGGCTATTTGTCCGAGGAACACCATGAGCATGCCGACCGCGTTCTTCTTCCACGAGACCCTTTCGGCTTTGATATTAAAAATATGCCCCAGGATCCGGTCCCCCAGCGCCAGCGCCACCACGGTCCGGAAAGTAAAGAACATCGAGTGCACTTCAGCCGACAAGGCCGTGCTCATCGCGGTAATAAAAAGAAGCGTCCCAAACGTCTGGCCCTGAAGCGCGTTCAAGGAGAAGAGCGTCCTGTCCTTGCGCGTCAGGACCGAAGAATAAACTTCTTCCTCGCGATCGGTCAGCGGCCCCTGCCGCAGGAATTTTGCGATCCTGTTTTTGATCGTCACGTATCCGAAATAGAAACCATCCCTGTAGACCTTTACCGCAAAGCGATACATCTTCACCGCGAAGTCCCGGAAAGAAAAGCCCTCCTGCCACATCTTCACCACAAAGCTTATGGCATTGCATACGATAAACAGCGTGATGATATACCCCAGGGGATGAAGATGATCCTGGATAAGGATCTTCTTGACCAGGACCGTGGACAAAGCCGTGGTGACAAGGAAATAAATCGCCACGCCGACGGTAATGATCCACGGCGCCTTGGCGAGCAGACGCGAGAAGAACGCCGTGATCGAACCGATACAGCCCCGAAGCTTGTATTGATTATCAGCAGGCAGCGTAGCAAGGTTGAAGAAATGATGAAACGCAGTAACAGCGATGAACGCGGGCCAGAACCAGGCCGCGGGAAGCGTAAAGACAAGGGCGTTCAGCGAGGCGATGAGTAAAAATCTCCACGTCGGCGGACGCGGCATGTGGGACGGAATAAAATGCGCGCCGACAAATAATCCA
>JADFXE010000028.1 GCA_015233705.1 Candidatus Omnitrophota bacterium | reverse complement strand
ACGAACATCTCTTGGCCGGTCTCATCAGATGCGGAACTTGCGGCAGTAGTTTGGTAGGCGTCCACTCCAACGGGAGAGGCGATAAGAAGTTTTATTATTACGAATGCGGCCGGTCGCGCCAAGGCTTAGGATGCTCACGCAAGCGCGTGTCCGCAACCGTATTCGACCAAGCGATCCTCGACTATTTCCGGCGCGCCTCCAAGGATCAGGAAGTCATCGTCCGGGCGATCGGTGCGGCCATCCGCGAATCCCAGATCAAGTGCGAGGAAATTGACGTTGTCTTAAACGAGAAGCGGATCCGCCTGAACACCCTGCGCCATGAATGCGATAACCTCCTCAACATCGCCATGAAGAACGACATCGCCCAGGGCCCAACCTTTAAAAACAAACTGAACGCCATGGAAAACGAGATCGCGACCCTTGATGAGGAAACCAAGAAACTCGAAAACGACCGCAAGGCCGCACAGATCAGCGCCCACTCCGGTGAACACATCCACCAGAACATCCAGACCCTGATGGAGAACATCGACCAAGTTCCGCCAGAAACCCAGAAAGACCTTCTCCGCGCCCTGATCCAGAACATCGAGATCCATGACAGCAAGATTATTATGAACGTCTATATCCAACCGGAAGGATTGGCCGTGCTGGCCGAAAAAGAGAAAACCCCCACCCCGATCAATGATCGAGATGAGGGTTTTAATCCCGCCAACTGCGACACCGTGGCCCCAACAGGCTCGGTTTCGCAGTGGCGACAAGAAAAGGGTGGCTGACGGGATTTGAACCCGCGACAACCTGAACCACAATCAGGGGATCTACCACTGATCTACAGCCACCATCTACATCCTACATCTATATCTTTTAGGAAAGATGGGGCCCGTCCCACAGCCTTCCATCTTCTCATCCTCTACAACAGGCAGTGAACAGCTACCACAACCTTTATCTACTCCAGCAAAGACGGCGCCCAATCCGCCGCTATTCCTCTTGCAACTGCGCGGCCTCGCCTTCCGAACGGAAGAATTCCTCTGCCACGCCCCTCAAACTCTCCACAATATTACCCGACAAACCCGAAGAATTCAACCCGGTCGTGATATTTCCCGCAAACTGAACCTGATCGACCAGGGGCCGGTCCATCTTTGTGTGAAAGGAAAACCTGGCATCAACGTCGGAAGAAGTGGCATCCAGCGCACCAAGAACAACTTCCTCCACGGGCCCTGTCCGCTTGCCGGTCGCCTGCGCCTGCTGGGTTCCTGACAAGCGGACCGTACCCTGGACCGCCAGGTCATTCTTGAGCGACACCAGCGACATCTCGAGCCCGACATGACCGTTATCATCAATGGCCTGCGCCGAGACCTCCATCCCACGCTCGGCCCAGTTGAACCAGCCGTGAGCCTTCAAAAAATTCCCCACGAAGGGGATGCCCATCCGTTCCAGCGAACCAGTCGCCAGAAATTCCGTACGCCTGGACTGCCCGGACAAAGGAACATTGGTCAGGTCAGCCTGAATATGATCGATCACCAGGCCGCGCCCGGAACCACTTTGGATATGAACAGCCCCGTCGCGAATCACGACCCTTTTCAAAAGAACCTGAAGCGGCTTGGCTGGAGCGCTGACAATCGTTGGCGCAGCTTTCGAAAAAATATGAAAGCCCCCGTCCTCTCCCTTGGAGAGAAAAAATTCCGGTTGATCTAAAAAGATCGAGGTGATCCTGATCTGCCGGCGCAATATCTTCCGCGGATCAATGTCCAGACGAAAAGCCCGGGCCTTGAACTGTCCCTCAATGCTGAACCCTTGGACCAAAATCCCGCAAGGGAACACCAAGCGGGCCTCCCGGACCTGCACGTCCTTTCTTATTAAAGAGCTTGCGGTCTCATCGAATATCCTGGTGGCATTGCGCGCCAGCCACAGCCACGACGCGCCCACGCTTACCGCACCAATAACCGCCAACGCGATCAGAACCTTGTGCCACACCTTCATGCGATGAGCCTCAATATACGTCCCCGGTGCGAATCCTTTAGTCCCGCATCAGCGGGAGAACGTGCGACCCTCACCTAGGGCATTAAATTACAATGACTTACAAACTATTAAACTTGCCGGTGTCCCAAAAGTGTCCATTTGAAGGGTAAAACACCAAAACAAGACACACAGGGTCAAAACGCTTAATTAACATTCCAACCCTGTATGCAAAAGAAGCGTCCCCGGCGCGAGTCGAACGCGCGACCTATAGCTTAGAAGGCTATTGCTCTATCCAAACTGAGCTACGGGGACATAAATTACCAAAAGAACTGGTACAAATATATCATTGAAGCCGGAGATTTTATATTAAATTCCGGCGGCTGTCCAGCATAGCAATCTTATACTTCGGATATATAAGATTATGTGAGAAGAATACTATATTACGCCTTGCGATAACGGGTCGCCCTGCCCATCCCAATACGCTCCACCTTCTTCAAACGAAGGAGTCTGTCCAATGCCTGGTTTACTGTCGGGCGAGCCACCTTCGCCTTCTTGGAAATCTCTCCCGGCGAAGCCTCTGGAACAGTCTTCAAATACTCCCAAACCGCTATTTGTTTCGGAGAAAGTATCTTTTCAACATTCTCGGCTGAAAGTAGCTCAATCGCCAATGCCGCCTGTTTCTGAACGATCGTTAAAAAGAACTCAAGCCAAGGAGAAAGGTCGGGCTTCTTGCTCCGCAAAGTCTTTTGACTCTTACGCAAAGCCATATAGTAATCAGCTTTATTATCCTCAACCAACTTCTCGTGCGACACATACGGCGTGTATTCATACCCATACTGAAGCAACAGAAGATTCGTAAGTACCCGGGAGAGCCTGCCGTTACCATCTTGAAACGGATGAATAAGCAGAAACTCGACGACAAAATTACCAATAACTAAAAGCGGATGGAATCTTTTCTGCTTAAAGGCTTCTCTGGTCGCCTCTACAAGCTCCAGCATCTCTTTATCTGTCAAATACGCAGGAGTTGTATCAAAAAGAATCCCGACGGATTTACCCGCCCCATCAACCATATGAACCTTGTTCTCACTCTTCTTATACCGCCCTCGGTGGAGCTTGTCTTTATCAACGTATTTAAGCAACTCCTTATGGAAGTGCTTTATGCTCCCCCCTGAGAAAGGCGTCCGCTCCCAACCCTCAAAAACATTCTGCAATAACTCGAAGTAACCCTGCACCTCTTGTTTATCTCTATCGGCGAACTTCTGAACAGAGATACCACGCATAAGCTTTTCAACATCTTCATCGGATAGCCTAGCGCCTTCAATACGAGTAGACGCACCCGTAGACGTAACAAGCACAGAGCGTTTTAATCTCCCCAAGACTTGAGGATTGAGCTTCGCGCCTGAAATCCACTGCCCCTTGAACTGGTCAATTAAAGCGACTTTCGACCAAACTTCAGGAGGCAAATTCTCTAAACGTTCTATGAATGACACACTCATACGAAACTCCTTAAACGAAGCCCTGCCGTGCAGGACAACCTCACATTTCAGATATATAAGATTATATTAGATTATGGTAGTTTGTCAAGGTCGCTCGACGACTACAAGCTCTTCATCAAGTACGGGCAATTCGGCAAGATTTTGCAGCTGCGGGGGCCAAAGCGACCTCTCCCCCAAAAGCAGACCGGCGCCAGAAAAAATCGGCCGACCTAAAGACGCGCCTTGGCTAACAGTCCTTCAGCGCCTTGCGCAAAGCACACGCCACGTAAGCCACCTGTTCGTTCGTCAACCCGACCCAGAACGGCAAGGTGATCGTCCGGCTACCGATACTTTCCGCGTTCGGAAAGTCGTTTTCCTTAAAACCATACCGCTCACGGTAAAAGCTCAACAGATGGATCGCCCGATAATTGACCGCACAGCCGATGCCCTGTGCGCCCAGCTCATGCAGGATGCTGTCGCGCCGCTGGGCGTCAACCAGGACGGTCAAAAGATGATGCGCACTCTTGACGCCAGGAAGGAGCCGCAGGAAATCCACACCCGTGATCCCTTTCAATGCCTTCATGTAATGCTGATAAAGACTGTCGCGCTTCACCCAGTTTTTCTCGATCTTGGGGATCTGCGGTAAAAGCATGGCGGCCTGAATATTGCTCATATTGTATTTCCAGCCCAGCTCGATCATGTCCCAATGTTTGTAATTCCCGCCGTAGCGGTCCGCCGCGCCCTTGCTCATGCCATGTTGACGCAGGACGCGAATGCGTTCATCCAGGCGATTGTCATTGACCGTGACCGCGCCGCCCTCGCCGCTCGTCAGATTCTTGGTCGCGTAGAAACTGAAACAGGCCGCATCACTGAGCTGCCCGGGCCGGATGCCGTCCCGCGCGCCTTCCACACAATGGGCACAATCCTCAATGACCTTAAGCCCGTGCCGGGCCGCGATCCCGGAGATCGCCTTCATGTCACACATCTGCCCGTAAAGATGGACCGGGATAATGGCCTTGGTCTTCGGCGTGATGGCCTGTTCGATGCGATTGATATCCATAAGACCGGTCTGGGAATCAACGTCGATAAAGACCGGCTTCGCGCCTACGTAAACGATCGCGTTGGCTGTCGCGATAAAAGTCATCGGGGTCGTGATCACCTCGTCCCCTGGTCCGATATCAAGCGCCAAGAGCGCCAGATGCAAACCCGCGGTGCAGGAGGTGAGACCGATCGCATGGCGCACGCCCAGATAGGCCGCAAATTTCTCCTCGAACTCCCGAACATAGGCGCCAGTCGTAAGGAAAACTCCGTCGAGACACTCCGCGACCTTGGCCTTTTCCTCGAGACCCAGATTGTGTTTGTAGAATTCGATTTTCATAGTCTGCCAGTTAATGCTGCTCCACCTTGCCGCTCTCGGTCAGGATCGGGACTGTCCTCATCCACAACAACTTCTCCCACCAAGCGCGATTATTCTGATACCACTCGACCGTCTGTCGCAAGCCCTCGTTAAATGAGGTCTCCGCCTTCCAGCCTAAAAGTTTCTTGGACTTGGCCACCGAGGAGATATGCCGCTTGACCTGACCCGGTCGCTCACCGATATGTGTGATGAGCGTTTTCGGTTTCTTCATCACACCCAGGATCCGCTCGGCCACATCAGCAATGCTTTCATCCCGGCCTGTCCCGATTTTGATGACCTCGCCTCTGATCTTCGCCAGTTCCGCGTGCATGGCCTGGTCGATCGCCTGGCAGGTGTCTTTCACAAAGATGCAATCGCGGCTGCTGTTGCAATTGCAGTGGACCGTGAGCGGCCGATCCAAAACAGCGCTGGTGATGAACCGCGGGATGACCTTCTGCAGATGCTGGGAAGGGCCGTACTGATTGAACGGCCGCAAAATAACGATCGGCAATTTGTAGGTCACGGCGTAAGAATACATCAACCGGTCAGCCCCGCATTTGGCGCCGGCGTAAGGCGTCGTGGGATTGAGCGGATGCTCCTCGCTCATGGGATCCGCGGTCGCAGTCCCGTAAACTTCGGACGTTGAAATATGGATGAACCGCTCGATGCGCTTGCGGTGCCTGAGCAAATTGCAGGCCAAAACCTGCGAGCCCATCACATCCGTTTCAAAAAAGACGGTGTCGTCGTAAATGGAGCGCGCCACATGCGTCTCGGCAGCCAGATGAACGACCAAATCTGACTCGGACATGAGCTTGTCCACCAGATTGGCATTGCGGATATTCCCGTAAAAGAACCGGAACCGCGGAGAGCGCATCAGCTCCGGCGAGAAATTCGCCGGATCTCCGGCGTAGGTCAACGCGTCCAGGACCGCGATGTGATATTTCGGATACTTCGCATGCAGATACTTAACAAAATTGCTGCCGATGAACCCGGCGCCGCCGGTGACAAGAACCTTCATCACGCCTCCTTAAAATCACGGTTTCGTTAAAACATAGGCCTGCTGGATGCCAAGCCCGCCACCGGAGAACTTCTGTTCCAGACGGAAGAACTCCTTGTTAAGCTCATTCTCATACCCCTGCAGGCCCAGAAGATCCCGCAAGAAACGGCTGCCCAGATAATAAATAGACGAAAAATCATTGACCTCAAAAGAGACCTTTGCCCTGAGGAGATATTCTTCCAGCCGCTCTTTCTTGAGATACCTGTTGAAATCATGTTCCTCCAGAGACTTCAGCCCCTTCAAGGCGCGCAGCGCATTCAGCACGGCCAAGGGCTCCCAAAATGCCTCGGACAGGACAACCTTGCCGCCGCTCTTCACGACCCGAAGGCATTCCCGGATCCCGATCTTCTGCTCCTCCCAAGTCGGCAGATTGATCAGAACGCGCGTCGTATAAACCACATCAAAGGAAGAGTCCGAAAATCCGATTTGCCGGATATCGCCGACGCTAAAATCCATGTGCGCCAGCTTTCTTTCTGCCTTGACGGCCAACGCACTTTGGATCATGTTATCGGAGAAATCTATACCCGCGATCGACTTCAGCGCATGTTTCTCTGCCTGTAAGAATGTGGCATGCCCATTGGCACAGCCGACATCCAATACACTATCCCCATCCTTGATATAGCCACCGATCGTGCTCACTTCCAGGTCGATCATAAAACGATCCTCCCAGGACGCTCCGTGTGAGCCGCCAAACTGAAGCGACTGCTGGTCCCAAAACTCCTTGATGCGATCCTTCATATCCCCTCCCTCACTTCAATTCCCGCTCCACAATATACAGCGGCCGCTGTTTGACCTCGGAATAGATCCGTCCGATATACTCACCCAAAAGCCCCAGGAAGATCATCTGGATCCCGCCGATAAAGACGATCGTGACCATGATCGATGGCCAGCCGATCATCCCGTAGCCGAAGAAAATCTTCATGACAACCATCACCACGATCGCCAGAAAGGCGACAAATGATAAAAAGAACCCGAACCAGCTGGCTAGCTGAAGCGGCCGCATGGAGAACGCCGTAATCGAATTCAGCCCCAACCGAACCAGCTTCCTCAGACTGTATTTCGTCTGCCCCGCGAACCGCTTGCCGTGTTCAACTTCGACGCTGGTCTCTTTGAAACCTGCATAGCTGATCAGACCGGTGATCAGGCGGTCGCGCTCCTTAAACTGGTTGAAAACATCCACCACCCGACGGCTCATGATGCGAAAGATGTTTGGCGTGATCTCCATCTCTGAGATCGAATTCATGATCTTGTAAAAAATCCTGGAGGTCACATTCTTGAAGAAAGAATGCTGCCGCTGCCGGTGGCGCGCGTAGATCACGTCGTAACCTTCCAGAAATTTTCTATAGAGCTTCGGAATCTCCTCGGGCTGATCCTGCAAGTCAGCGTCCATCATGACCACCGCATCGCCTTGCGCCATATTGATCCCCGCGGAAAGCGCGATGTGATGCCCGAAATTACGGGAGAACTTGATGCCCTTGACCTTGGAGTCCTTCTGATGAAATCCCTCGATCAGCGGCCAGGACCCGTCCCGGCTCGCATCATCGACGAAAATGATCTCATAATTATCCAGCTTGAACTCCTCGCGCAGGACCTTTCCCAGCCGGCGATACAATTCAGGCAGATTGCCCTGCTCGTTAAAGACCGGCAACACGATCGACAAAGCACACGGCACTTTTTCCATAATCTTCAATCCTTCTTTAACGGCAAGACACCACCTTGCCTGACATAATCTCCCAACTTCTTCATAAGGTCAATGGAAACCCCGCCCATGAAAATCACGGCCTTCCGGCTGCCCCACTCGACCGTCTCCAGAACCCTATCCTGAGGATTTAATGGATACGGGAACGTCGTGCCTTGCTGGTCACAGGCCAACGCAACATAGATCGTACGCAGAAGGTTCAGGCCCGCCATTCCCGGATAAGGATGGATCGGGCCGTACATGCAGCTGAAGCGGTAAATGTAAACGTCCCGCGCTGCTTTGACATACCCAAAATCCGGGATCGCAAACTCCTGAGCCACGATCATGGGAGCCACGACCGCCCAGCTGCGATATTTTTCTTCAACGGTCCTGGCCAAACGCTGCTGCATGATCGCATCATTGCGATATTGCAGATTTTCCTCCAGGCGCAGCGCATCTGCCGCCACGTAAGGCTGGTTCCAATAACCGTAGGAATTCGCCTGGACCGCCAGGATCGCAACCACCAGCACCGCGGTCTGCAAAAGACGCCAAGGCACAAGACGAGAAAAACTCCAGGCCAGAGTAAAAAGAAAGAACGGATAGACCACGACCCTATACCGCGCCGAGAGCGTCGCGAAGTTCAAGAACAGCAAAAACCACACCGCCACAAAGATCAGCTGGATCAGATTGACCCGCCAGGATTCCTTCTGCACGTTTTCCATCCTGACGCCGCTTCTGTGGCGCCAAAAGTCAAAAGCGGCTATCACCAAAGAAAGCACCGCGTTCGCCGCGAAGATATACGTCAAATGAACATATTTCAGCGTCTGCCATCCGACGAGAAATCCAATCCAGTGTTCCTGGGTCTGGGAATCCTTGATCCAGTATTTCGCGGCGACCACCAGCGCTGCCATGATCAAAAGAGCCGCGCCCCACACCAGCCACGTGCGCCGTGCCTTGGCATCCTTCCCGATCCATAAAGAGATCATGCCCCAGACCGCGAACGCCGCGCAAGCGAACGCGCCAGTCCCCTTGGCCATCACCGCCAACAGCGCCGCACCGCCGGCCAGATTGGTACGCCCTTTGACCAGCCCATACGACGCAAGCATGGCAAACAAGAGGCACGGCATCTCCATGTTGATCGCCTCGGTCTGGCTCTGGAAGACCGGCCAGGACAAAACCAGAAGGGCCAGCAGGTTGGCCGTCTCCAGACAATAAGCGCGCCGTGCAATCTCGCGAACGAACAGCACGACCGCGGCCGCCATCTTGAAGAATACCTTATGGTTCACGATCAGGAACGTCTTGACATTGGGGAACAGCTTCATCAAAGCCGCCAGATACGTCGGGAAGAACGAGACCAGATAAACCTTTTGCCCACCCATGGCATAACCAGGCTGTGCGGCCAAGCCGACATAATTGAAATTGTGCTGGGCCAGCCATAAGGCTTCCGCGAACGCACCGATGACCGTGTCGCCATACGGCGGGAAGGTTAATACGCTCCACTTGGTCACCAGCAGAAATCCGGCGATCAAAAAGAAAAAACCGCGGGCAGAACTTTCCTTCAAGCGGCCGAGCATCAGGATAATAAGGAAAACACTGCCGATAACTTGCGCGAGCGGACCCCAGAATAATTCCTGACTGCGGCCCAGGTAGAACTCAAGACTTTGCGCTGCGGGAGTGAAGGTGAGGCGGCTGAGAAGGTCCACCTGCCCCTGCTGAAAGAGTGAACGGATAAAGACCGGCCCGAGGATAAAGACAGAGAAATACAGAACCAGCAGGGCGCCCAAAGTCCAAGCCAAAGGCGATCTAGCGGCTCTTTTGATTTTTAAATCTAATATTTCTTTAATGGGCGGCAAGGAAACTCCGAAGCAAACAAATTATTAATATACGTTCTTTGAAGTCCAAAATAGGTACGACACTGTAATGATGTCAGCGGCCGGGACGGCTTATTCGCTCAAATCGCCCGCCCATTTCCTGAAAAATTGTAGGTCGGGCTCCATTCACTCATAAACCATCCCAACCGCTGACACATAAATATCGTGACAGAGGCTATGAAAGGGGTTGGGGAGTGAATTGAGCCCCGCTTACCTTCCATTCAGAAAAAGCGGGGCGAGCTGAACGACGAAACCCCTTTCATGGCCTCGTAAGATACCAATACGAAATTTCAGAGAACATTAATGAATACTAGAAGTAGTATACATAACACTGCGGGTCAATCCATCAAATCTTTGTAGCAGGCTTCTCCCGCACGGCGAACAGATCAGCCAACGCCCCTTCCCACGGATAAATCTCCTGCACCCGCGCCCGGGCCGCCTGCCGCATGGCCTGGTATTTCTTCGGCGCATCCTTCATCATGGCCTTCACCTTCAGGATGCCGTCGACCCAGGCTTGCAGATCATTGGCCGGCAGGACAAAGCCGGTCGTTCCCGCGAGAATGACCTCCTGCGGCCCGCCGACATTGGTCACCAACACCGGAAGCTCGCAGGCCTGGGCTTCCAGCACCGCCATGCCAAAGGTATCGATCGTGCTCGGAAAGACAAAAAGATCGGCCATGGAATAGACCAACGGCAGGTCGCGCTGGGCAAGCCGCCCCGTGAACCTGACCCGCGGACGATCAGACAAATCTTTCTTCAGCTCCTCCAGCATGGGCCCGTCACCGGCAATAAGAAGATTGATCTCCTCCCCGCGACGGATGAGTTCGCGATAAACCTGGACCAGAAGGCCGAGACTCTTATCGCGGCTTACCCGACCGGCGTAAAGCAGGGTCATCCGGTCATCCAGCCCGTAACAGCGCCTGAGATCATTCTTCTCTCCGTGGACCGGCGCAAAGGCGGTCGTATCAATGCCGCGCTTGAACAGCGTCAGGCGCGACGATTCGTAGCCGCTGACTATCAGCCGACGGATGATCTCCTGTGTGGGCACACCCACCTCATCGACGCACGAGTAGAACCAGCGGACAAACCCCTCGACAAAGCTCGCCATGGTCCCGCCGCTCAACCCCAGGCCAGCCATGCGACTGAAATCAGAATGATAGATCCCCCGGCACGGGATCCCGAAAAGCCGCGCCGCCAGAACTCCCAAAAGGCCAACAGGACCGGGAGTCGAAACAATGATCTCGGTCGGCCGTTCGGCGCAGATCAGCTCCAGCGATTTTAGCAGCGACGGGAACCGCATGGTGTAATTCGGATAAAAGTCCGGCGTGTACTCGTAGACCGTCGGCAGTTCCAGCTGGTAATCCGGCCGCGGCTCGCCCTGCTGGCGGGCGCTGACCAGCCTGATCGAAAGACCCTGCCGCCCGGCAAAAGAGGCGAAGTTCCGCAACGTGATTGACACGCCGTTTAAGTCATTGACCGTGTCGGAGAACCACAGGACCCGGCGCTCCTCGGGCTTGAGCGGCCCCAAAAATCTCGCCTGCACCTTTTCCATGATAGCGCTCGACTGGTGCAGATGACGGAACGTCCCCAAAAACGGCAGCGACAGAAAGAACGAACGGACCACGGCCGTGATACTGCTCATGATCTTGAGGATATCACCCTTGGCAAAACTTTCGCGGAAAGACTCGAGATTCGCGACGAAAAATTCGTCCTCCAGCCCAGCCACAGTCTCGTAGATCAGATCGATCTTCTGTTCGTGCGAAAGGCTAGGGTCATGGACCAGGCGGCGCACCAGAGCCCCGACCTGAGAGGCAATGACGCGCGTGTTGCTCTTGCGGCCGCGCTTGAGCTGCTGGATCTTCAACTGCGTCTTCCAGCTCAGGGGCTTCCCGTCGAAGATCGCGCCGCACAGCTCATCCCAGGCCCGCTTGACAGAGGAGCCTCGCTTGGTCCGCGAATACTGGTAGGCAATTCTGAGAAAGGTGTAGACCTGGGTCTTGTAATGATTGCTCCGCCCGCCGCAATCCGTACGCTTCTCCCGCAGCGCGGCAAGAAAATCCTGTTTCGTCACCCCTTCGCCGGTGGTGTAGGTCGCACCGATAAAAAGCCCGGCGTGCTCATCAGACCCGCCGGTGAACGCCTTGATCCACGGCGTGTCGGATATCGGCTCGATACGGTGGGTGCGGTGCAGCTCCTCGATCTTCTCCAGCGTCAAACTCTGCAAAACTTTTTTCAAAAGATCATTATACGACTGGACGCGCGTGCCGTTGATGCACTCAAAGACATCGAACAAAAGGATCAACTTCTCGATCACCTCGATCGACAGCCGGCCGTTGACGCTGTAGGTCGCGTGCGCCACCGAATACGGCAGGCCCTGGGCCTTGATGTAATTGCGCAGCTGATAAATATCTCCCCGCAACCGGTCGAGTTCCGCGAACTGGGCCGGCGTGAAATCATAGACCAGAAGATGGACCGCACAGCCATCCTCGGGAAAACAGGTCGTCAGCTCGACGCCAGTAAAAGCCTCCTGCGGACACATCTCGGCCAGCTTGAAAGTGCCGGACGCCGTATTATGGTCGGTCACGGTCACGAAGTCCATACCCCGCGCCTTGGCCGAACGGTAAACCTCTTCCAGCTCGGTGTAGGATTCCGGCGTACCGAACTTCTTCAGCACCAGATCCGCCGGCGTCGATGAATACCTGGAATGAACGTGCAGGTCAGCTTTTGGCATCAGCGCCTTTTTTGAAAAACTTCGCGGTCTCTGCAACCGAGCCGCACTTAAGAATATCTTCAGCCATACGAGCAGCCTCGCGGCTATCCAAAGAAAGGATCGCGGCCTGGACCTTGGGCAGGTAGCGTGCATCCAGGCTGAACTTGCGGATCCCGATCCCGATGAAGAAAGGAATATACCGGGCGTCGTGGGCCATGTCGCCGCAGATCGAGATGTCGCGCCCGTGGCGGATCGCGGCCTCAGCCACTCGCTTTAAGGCCCGCAGCACCGCCGGATGGTGCGGCAGGTACATGTCCGCGACCTTTTCATTGGTGCGGTCGACGGCCAGCATATACTGGATAAGGTCATTCGTACCGACGGAGAAGAACTCCGCCTCGTTGGCAAGCTCCTCAATGGACTCAACCGCGGAAGGGATCTCGATCATGACACCGATAATTGGCTTTACCTGATGCGGGATACGCGCCGCCTTAAGCTCGCTCAGGCAGTCGGCCACCACCGCCTTGGCCGCCCTGAGCTCATCAACCGAGGAAATCATCGGGAACATGATCCGCGCCTTGGTCCCGACGCTGGCCCGCAGGATCGCCCGAAGCTGCTGGGCAAAGATATCTTTATGCCTCAGCGAAAAACGGATCGAACGCAGCCCCAAAAACGGATTGGCCTCCTTGCCGTAATCGTAATAGGACAAGATCTTGTCCCCGCCAATATCCAGAGTGCGAAAGGTGAGCTCCTTCCCTTCAAGGCTCTCGACCAACTTGCGGCAGATGCCGAACTGCTCCTCTTCCGTCGGAAAGTCGCTCCTGACGATAAAAGGAAATTCGGTGCGATAAAGCCCGACGCCCTCGGCGCAATAATCCTTGGCCACCGGCACATCACCCAAAAGGTTGATGTTCGCCAACAGCGTGACCGTAACGCCGTCTTTGGTCACAGTCCGCGGCTTGACGGTCGACTTGACCTTGGCCGCGGCCTGACGCAGCTCTTCCCTCTCGCGGAACTTCGCAATGAAATCTTTGCCCGGATCAACGTAAACGCTTCCCAAATTCCCGTCGATTGCGATCATGGTGTCCGCCGGGACATCCAGCAGCCGGCGGTCATCGGCGACGATGAGCGGAATATTCAACGACCGGGCGAGAACTGCAATATGCGAAGTGACGCCACCGGAAAGAAGAACGATCCCGGCCACGCCCTGGGAACTCAACTTGAGCGCATCCGACGGTAGAAGTTCCCGCGCAATAACGATCTTCTTGGAAAAACGCGCCTTGCGTCCCGAAACGCCGGTCAGCTTCTCCAAAAGGCGGCGGCCGACGTCGATCACATCGTAGCGCTTCTCGCGAATGTAGTCATTGCTCATGCGCTCGAACCGCTCGGCATAATCACGGATCACAGCCTGGATCGCCTGGGGCGGGTTCATGCCCTTTTGGACCAGCGCCTCCATCTGGCCGAGCATGGCGCGGTCCTTGAGCATCATGATCTGGGCTGAAAAGATAAGCGATGCCACATCAAAGAAGCGCGCCTCGATCTCCTTCTGCATCGCCCGAAGCTCCTGTTCCGTGGCGCTGACCGCACGCCGGAGGTCCTCGAGCGTATATGACCTCTGATTTTCCGCCGAAACCGACAGGTCATCCCAGGATGCCTGCGCCACAACGAGCGCCTCACCGATAGCGCGCCCCTGGGCCCCCACCAGGCCCTTCACCAGCTTGATCTTCCTGGCCTTGGACTCCGCCGGAGCCTCAGAGCGGGCGCTCTCCAGCGACATGAGGAGCTTGGCCATCTCGACGGTATTGGCCAACTGAGAGGTAATCGCACGCAAAACATTCATGTCCTCAACGGAAAAATAATCCTTGCGGACGCTCTGCAGGACCATGACGCCGATCCTGGTCTGGCCGCGCAAGATGGGCACGGCCAGGAAAGACGCCAGCTTATCCTCGCCGATGCCGGTGAAATGCCGGAATTCCGGATGCTTGCGGGCGTCGCCCTCGCAGACCGGACGCAATTCCAGAAGAGCCTTGCCGGTCAATCCTTCGCCTAGTTTCAGCCGCACCTGGCCGACGGAGGAGGGCTTCAGTCCCTGGGTCGCCTTAAGAACCAATTCCTGGCTGTCATCGTAATAGAGGTAGATCGAACAGACATCCGCTTCCATGTGGGCGCTGACCATGCCGACGATCTTCTGAAGCAGGGTGTCCAAACTAGCGGTGTCCGTAAAGAGGGCGGTGAGTTCGCCGATATCGCAGATAAGTTTGGAGTGGTCGCGTTTCATAAATGAGGACATAACTTACGGAGCGCCAACAGCGCGACGTAAGTTATTGTCCGAATTTACTCAGACCAAACGGGTCTGAGTGACGAAATAATCTGAACCTTCTCGGGCGACGCAAATCATCTGCCCGAATTCACTCCGCGCCGCCAACGGCGGGATCATTAAAAAAGAAACAGCGGAAAGAAAAATCGGGACGCCGGGATTCGAACCCGGGACCCCTTGCTCCCAAAGCAAGTGCGCTAGCCAGCTGCGCTACATCCCGCAAATGAGGACATAACTTACGGAGCGCCAACAGCGCGACGTAAGTTATTGTCCGAATTTACTCAGACCAAACGGGTCTGAGTGACGAAATAATCTGAACCTTCTCGGGCGACGCAAATCATCTGCCCGAATTCACTCCGCGCCGCCAACGGCGGGATCATTAAAAAAGAAACAGCGGAAAGAAAAATCGGGACGCCGGGATTCGAACCCGGGACCCCTTGCTCCCAAAGCAAGTGCGCTAGCCAGCTGCGCTACATCCCGCAAATGAGGACATAACTTACGGAGCGCCAACAGCGCGACGTAAGTTATTGTCCGAA
>JADFXE010000027.1:11907-15255 GCA_015233705.1 Candidatus Omnitrophota bacterium | reverse complement strand
CCAAGGATGTGGAACTTGCCGAAACCAGGCGGCCGTATGAACAGAAGATCAAGGATGTGGGGTCCCGTCTGACTGCGGCTAAGGAGGTAGAGCTTTCGCAGAAGATCGCGGAAACAAAAGCGCCTTACGAACAGAAGCTCAAAGATCTTGGCAGTCAGCTGGCAGAGACAAAGGCACTGGCTGCCAAGCAGGCAGATCAGACAAAAAATTCTTATGAGCAGAAGATCAGGGACTGGGAGGGGCAACTTGTCGAGGTGAAGTCGCTGTCTGCCAAACAATCGGAGCTTGCCAAGGCGTCCTATGAGCAGAAGGTCAAGGATGCTGAGTTCCGGCTGACTGCGGCCAAGGATGCCGAGATGGCGCAAAAGATCACTGAATCAAAGAAGCCGTATGAGCAGAAGGTTGAAGCGCTGGTTGCTCAGATCGCTGATGTAAAGTCCGAGACAGCCAAGGACATGGAGGGCGTGAAGGTTTCTTATGAGCAGAAACTTAAGGATCTTGAGAGCAGGCTGACCGTGGCCAAGGATGTTGAGATGACGCAGAAGATCGCGGCAACGAAGCAGCCTTATGAAGAAAAGGTCAAGAATTTGGAGGATCAGCTTGCACAGGCGAAGCTTGCGGCAGCCAAGGATCTGGATGCAGCAAAGGCTTCTTCCGATGAGAAAGTTAAGGATTTCCAAGCGCAGATCGCACAGGTGAAGCTTGCGGCAGCCAAGGATTTGGATGCAGCCAAAGGTTCTTCGGAGCAAAAGGTTAAGGATCTTCAGGACCAGATCACGCAGGTGAAACTTGCAGCAGCTAAGGATCTGGATTCGGCGAAGAGTTCTTCTGATCAGAAGGTCAAGGAATTGCAGAATCAGCTTTTGGAAGCCAAGCGCGCTAATGTCAAGGAGTTGGCCGATATAAAGGTTGCTTATGAGAAGAAGGCGAATGAACTCAAGGATCAATGGAAATCTGTTGAACAGGAGCAGTCCCGTGATTCGTTGAAAATTCTGCGCCCGTTGCAGGAGAAGATCGACAGTCTTAAACAAGAGCTTGCCGGGCAGAAGCAGATTTCGGCCCAGGAAAAGGCTGCAGTTGAAAGTTCTTATACTGATCGTTTGGCCAAGGTCAAGGCAGATGCGGATGCCATGGCGGCCCGTGTTCGCGCTGATGCCGAGCGCTCGCTGGCCCAGGTCCAGTCGACCATTGCGGCAAAGGATGAGGTGATCAAAAAGATCGAGCAGGAGGCTGCACAATACAAGACCGCTCTGGCCGACAGCAAGGCAGAAATTGTCGCTATAAAGAAAGATCTTGATCTGGCCAGGGCCGGCGTTCCCGGCGAGGTCAATAAGGCTGCCGCGCCTTTGCAGGTGCAGATCAGCCAGCTTAATGGGCGCATCAAGGAACTGGAAGATGCCTTGCAGGCCAAGGTCGATAATGTTGCGGCGTTGGGTAAGCAGCGCGATTCCTTTGTGTTGGAAAAGACAGAGTTGCTGAGGAATATTGATGGCCTTATGGCCAAGGTGGTTTCCTATGAAGACAAGATTCGCACGATTAACGAGGCCTTGAGCCAAAAAGACAAAGCGATTGAGGCACTCAAGCAGGAAAAGGAATCGGTCCTGAAAGACAAGGATTCCATCGCGTCAGCAAAGGGCGCTTTTGAGAAAGGTCTGGCGGAGTTGCGGACTCAGCTCAAGTCAGAACAGGAAGGTCTTCCGGAGAAGCTTCTGAAGGCCCAGGAGGCGCAGTCCAAAAAGATCAGCGGTCTGGAGACTGAATTGAAAGCCAGGGCTGACAGTCTGGCGGCCAAGGATAATGAGTTGCGCGCCCTTCAGTCGCGGTTGGATAAGATGGTCCAGGAGCAGGCGTCTTTGGCGTCGGAAAAGTCAGGCCTTGCGAAGGACTTGCAGGCTGCGCGGGCGACCCAGGAGGCGTTTAAGGTGTCGCTTCCTGATCAGCTGGCCAAGTCGAAAAAACCTTTGGAAGACAAGGTCGCGGCTTTGGCTGCCGACCTGAGCGCTCAGCGGGCTTTGGTTCAGGACAAGGAAAAGGCTTTGCATTCTTTGCCGGTTGAGAACGACCGGCTGGCCAAGGAAGTGGCGGACCTAAAAAAGCAGATGGCTAATCTCAGCGACCGCTTGACCGAGGCCCGGGCCCAGCGCGAGGCTGTTGAAAAATCAGTCCCTGAGAAGATCTCTCAGGCCACAGCGCCGCTTCAGGAGACGATCGCAGGTCTTGAGACGAGGATCCAGGGCCGGGACAATGCCTTGCAGGAAAATACACGGATGATCAAGGCGCTCACAGGCGTCAAGGAGTCCATGCTGGAGGAGCGGGCCGCATCTATGAAAGAACGCGCTGCCCTTGAGGCCAGGATCGCTGAGCTTGAGAAATCTTTGCAAGAGTCCAAAAAGAAATAATGCTAAAAGCAGGAGGAGCGATGAATAAGACATTCATGGTCATAATGCTGGGATTGGGGATCGTTCTGTCCGCTGGAGTTGCCGGCGCCGAGGATGCGGTCATTGCCATCGGCAAGAAGGTCAAGTTTGATTACACCTTGACCGTGGACGGCCAGGCTGTTGAGACCACGCAGGGCAAACAGCCGCTTTTGTATGTGCACGGCAAGGGGCAGCTTATTCAGGGACTTGAGCGCCAGATGGAGGGGCTCAAGGTTGGAGAGGCGAAAACGATCTTGGTCACGCCTGAGGAAGGCTATGGCCCACTTCGTGAGGATGCTTATCAGGAATTTCCCAAGGACCGGTTTCCCAAGGGAATGTATCTGGAGCCTGGCACGGTTCTGAACATGGAAGATGAGGACGGCAATACCTATCGCGGCGTCATTCTGGAGGTCAAGGAGTATTCCGCGGTCGTCAATTTCAACCACCGCTTTGCCGGCAAGATCCTGAAGTTCGACGTCAAGGTTATTTCCGTCGAGTAAGTTTGTGTAGACCCGTTAAGGAGTGAGCATGTCCCTGACCGGAGGACCCATAGATTTTCTGACCGCATTTTTCGCCGGTGTGGTGGTGAGTTTTACGCCGTGCGTATATCCGGTCGTGCCCATCGTTGCTGCCGCGATCGCCGGGGCGAACACCTCCGGCCGGGCCTGGGGAGGATTCTTTTTGTCCCTGCTTTACGTTCTTGGCCTGGCCTTGTCCTACAGCCTGTTGGCGTTCTTTGCGGCCTGGACCGGGAAATTTTTCGGCGCTTTTCAGAATAACCCATGGGTCTTTCTTGCCGTCGGGAACGTGATCCTTGTGTTCGCCCTGGTCATGCTGGATGTGATCCCTTTCCCGACCTTCAGCCTCGGCGGTCCGGTCCGCCGTAAAGGAACGCTGCCGATCTTTGTGATGGGTTTTGCTTCGGGATTTG
>JADFXE010000027.1:9112-11879 GCA_015233705.1 Candidatus Omnitrophota bacterium | reverse complement strand
ATTCTGGGATCGATCCTGCTTTATGTGGCCGGTAAGCATAACATCTTTTTTGGAGAGAGTTTGTTGTTCGTTTTTTCGTTGGGGGCCGGGATGTCGCTGATCCTGGCCGGGACGTTCAGCGGATTTTTGTCCAGCTTGCCCAAGTCAGGGGCGTGGCTGAACGCGGTCAAGAAGCTGATCGGATTTGTTCTTTTGGGATTGGCGGAATATTATTTTGTGAAGGCAGGACAACTATTTTAATGAGGCCGTAAGTTATGGCGTTCCGCTTTTGGCGGGACAACATAACTTACTGGCCGAATTAACCCCGCGCCTCTGAGAGAGGCGTCGGGGCAATTGGCAGTTAAATTTCTCAGGAGGATCCATGAGGCTGTATTCACGTTTGCTGTGTTTGCTTGGTCTGGGCTTGATCGTAGCGTTATCGTCGGTGTCTGTCTTTGCGCAGGGGCCTTCCGCGGATATGTTCGCGAATCCGCTCATCGGCAAGCCGGCTCCGGATTTTAAGCTGGAGTCAGTGAAGGGCGGCACGGTTCCACTCAGAGATATTATCAAAGGCAAAAAGGCCATTCTCTTTTTCTGGGCCACCTGGTGTCCGCATTGCCGCGAGCAGCTTTCTGCCCTGAATGCGAACAAAGCCAAGATCGACAGTGAAGGGATCGTGGTTAGACTTGTCAATGTCGGGGAGGACAAGTCCAAGGTTGAGAAGTTCCTGAAGCAGAAAGGGTATTCTTTCGATGTCCTTTTGGATGTTAATTCGGAGGCCTCCGAAATATATCAGGTAGTTGGTAGCCCGACGCTGGTCTTTATCGGCAGCGACGGCGTTATTCGCGACATCGAGTTCGGCTTTCCCGATGATTATGAACAGATATTAAAATGATCCGGCGGCATTTTAGGAACTATTCCTTGACATCCACACGGGCGTGTGGTAATAAAGAAGCATGACAAACGATACCCTGACAGACAAACAAAGAGACGTCCTCAAGTTTATCTACGAGCAGATCCGCTTTCAGCAGCTGGCCCCCACCATCCGCGAGATCGGCGATCATTTCGGATTCACCTCGACCGGAACGGTTCGTGATTATTTGAAGGCCCTGGTTGACAAGGGCTACATCCGCATCCAGGAAGGTAAGTCGCGGGCGATCGAGCTGGTTAAAGAAGCATTGTTCCAAGTCCCGGTTCTTGGCCGTGTCCAGGCTGGCCAGCCGGTCTATGCCGCTGAAGATCTGGTCGGATACCTGAGTTTGGAGCCTTTGGCATTTCCCGGGCCCGATGTCTTTGCCTTGCGTGTCCGGGGACTTAGCATGCGGGACGCTGGTATTATGGAAGGCGATTTTGTCCTGATCCGCAAGCAGGAGCATGCCCAGTCCGGCGATATCGTGGTCGCGCTGATAGGAGATGAGGCCACGGTCAAGCGGCTGGCCAGGCGCGGTGACAAGTATTTTCTGGACCCGGCTAACCCGGATTTTGAACCTATTCCGGTCACGGCCGAGGTTTCGATCATTGGCAAGGTCCTGCAGGTGGTGCGGGAGTACTAAGAAATACAAAAAGGAGATTCTTATGCAATGTGATTGTGGAAAAAAGTTGCTCGCCACGTTGGCTGTGTTTGTGTTTAAGATGGCGTCAGGTATGATTTTATGCGGGGGCCTTTTCAGTTGGGTGTACAAGCTTCCGCCGACTGACATTTGGCGTCCCATGGGACCGAGCAAAAAATTGTTTTTGGGGATGTTTCTCATGTCTCTAATATTCGTGCTTGTTTATAAGATCATTGGGAAAGCGTTTGAAGGTATGGGGACGATCAAGAAGGGCGTGCTTTACGGCTTCGCTGTTTGGGCTGTCGGGCTTTTCTCCGGCATGATCGCCACCTATGTATTTATGACGGTCAACACTACGGTTGTGATCTATTGGACGTTAAGCGGTTTAGTTTTGTTGCCTATCCAGGGCGTCATTGTGGCGGCCATTTTGCGTAACAGCACTGAAACGTGCTGCATAAAGAAATAAAATACGAGGAGACAATTGTGAAGATCGTTAAGACAGACAAGGCGCCGGCAGCGGTCGGTCCTTACAGCCAGGCCGTGATCACGGGGAATCTGGTGTTTTGCGCCGGGCAGATACCGCTTGACCCGACGACAGGCAATGTTGTCGCGGGCGGCATTGAAGAGCAGACGCACCGCGTGTGTGAGAACATCAAGGGTGTCCTCGCCGGGGCCGGCACGTCGCTCCCCAAGGTCGTGAAGGCGAGCGTGTTCCTCAAGGATATGAACGATTTTGCGGGCATGAACAAGGTGTACAGCGAGTATTTTACAACCAATTTCCCGGCGCGTTCGACACTCCAGGTCGCGCGTATCCCCAAGGATTGTTTGGTCGAGATCGAAGTTGTTGCGGAAATTGCTTGAACTCTTCTTCTGACTCAGGTATTATCGGTTCACATAAAGCCGGATTGATGGGATTCGGTAAACTGCAGCCATCTTGCTTCGTTTGTTGGGTGGCTGCTAAAGGAGATGAGGTATGGTTCTAGCAATGGGTCTTTTGGTTATTGGTGTCCTTTCCAGATTTTTGACGCACGTACCGAATTTTACGCCTGTGCTGGCTATTGCACTGTTCGGCGGCGTGTATCTCCGTCGCTCGCAGGCGCTTTGGCTTCCGCTGGCGCTCATGATCCTCAGTGACCTGGTGATCGGGCTGCATTCTACGATCGCGTTCACCTGGGGCAGCGTGCTGTTGGTAAGCCTTATCGGTCTGTGGATCCGCAAGAGTGTGACACCTGTCCGTG
>JADFXE010000027.1:6125-9088 GCA_015233705.1 Candidatus Omnitrophota bacterium | reverse complement strand
CAGGTGCGGTCGCCTCAGCGGTCCTGTTTTTTGTGATCACGAATTTCGGCGTCTGGCTGGCGTTCTATCCGCACACCAGCGGAGGGTTGCTTAATTGTTTCACGCTCGCCATTCCGTTCTTCCGGATGACGCTGGCCAGCACGTTTGTTTATGTCGCGGTTTTGTTCGGGGTGTATGATCTTGCTTCCCGCCGTATTCAGAACACGCGTCTGGCACCTGTTCTTTTGAATAAGTAACTTATTTCTGTATCGTATCAGGGGAACCGCGTGGAAGTCGCGGGCAGTGGCGCTACTGTGATGCTTCGGCTGTTTTGAAGCAGAGCCAGAAAACCTGAACGGTATTTTATAAGCATCGATGCTGCGCTTAACGGCATGCGAGGCGCATAGATAGTTATCAATGCCCTTCGGTCGTTCATTCGGCCGGAGGGCTTTCGTTTTTCAAGGATTCTTGAAAAGCGTCCCAAGGCCGCGATGGCGCCTTACAGGGCTCCGGGCCGCGGGGTATTCTCAAAAAGGGAGAAATAATGAAAAAAGCATTATGGGTTGTGTCGGTATTTTTGGGTGTGTTGTCTTCGGTCGTCCATGCGGAAAGCGTGGATCTTGAAACGATCGTTATTACGCCATCAAGAGTTGGCGAGCCGGCAGGGGAAGCTTCCTCGAATGTGACCGTGATCACGCGCCAGCAGATTGATCGTTCCGGCGCGTTGTCCATCCCCGATGTTCTTGAAATGGAGGCCGGGGTGAGTGTCAGCAGTCAGAACAGTCCCAAGAACAAGATTGTGGATATTCGGGGGCAGGGCGACACGGCACTGCGCGATGTTCTGGTCCTGGTGAACGGTCGTCGGATCAATCCTGTGGACAGCTCGGGGCCGGACTGGCTGCAGGTGCCCATGGAAACGATTGAGCGAATCGAGATCATTCGTGGGGCGGCATCGGTCGCGTATGGCGACAATGCCAATGCCGGTGTGGTCAATATCATCACTAGGTCTGGCCGGGATGAGGCTCCGTACGCGCAGGTCGAGAGTGAGTTTGGCAGTTATGGCTTTGAGCGTTATGGTGTGCAGACCGGCGGGCAGAAGGACAAGTTGTCGTATTATCTCTATTCAGGTTACAGCGACCTGGATGGTTATCGGGTCAACAGCGGCTTGCGGACCAGGGACGGCCAGGGCCGGGTAGGTTATAAGGTCAATGACCAGGTCCGTTTTGATATCGAAGGCAGCTGGCATGATGATGATTACCGTCTTCCCGGCGGAATCAGTGCCGCGTGGATCGCCCAGCACGGCCGCCGCAGCAGTGATTCTCCGAATGACTATGCCAATAGCATTGACCGTTTTGTCCGGATTTCCAGCGAATTTAAGCCTGTCGAAGCTGACGGCAGTTTCGGTACCCTGTTTCTGGATTATTCCCACCGCGACCGGGATACTTTCGGGGCGCTTATCTACACCGGCGGATCCAGCGAAAGCACGCGGGATATCATCAGCGACACGGTCGGGGTCAAGTATGTCCTGACGCCGAAATTATTGGGTCGGGATCTGCGGCTGACCAGTGGCGTGGATTTGTCGGACATCGAAAATACGATTCTAACTAATAGCGGCACAGACCTTTTGATCCGCAAGAAAGAGGCGGGCGTATATCTTCTTTCCGATTACTCCGTGACCGATCGCTTGAGCGTGAATGCCGGGACCCGCTGGGATCAGGCCGATTATATATTTGATCAGAAGGATATCCCGACCTATGTGACGCGCTGTCCGCGGGTCACGGCATCGTCGGGCGGGATCAAATACGAATATGCCCCGGGGTCGAACGTGTTCGCCAGCGCGGCGCAGACGTTCCGCCTCCTGGCGACCGATGAGTGGTTCAGCGAGTGGACGGGATTGAACACGTCGCTCAAGAATCAGGAGGGTGTCGAGTATCAGCTGGGCGTGGTTCATCACCTGGATGCCCTGCGGATCGACCTGACAGGATTTGACATCCACAACAAGAATGAGATCTTTGTGGATCCGACCATTGGCTTCTTCGGGGATAACAGCAATTATGAGCGCACCGAACGCAGGGGGCTTGAACTGGGATTGGATCTGGACCTTCGCAAGGCCCTGGACGCGGTGATGTTCAAGTCCTGGGATGTCTTTGCCAATGCCACGCTCCAACAGACGCGTTTTGAGGGAGGGGCTTTTGACAGCAAGACCATTCCGTTCGTGCCACAGGAGCAGTTTAAGATGGGGACGAACTTTACGTTTAATAACGGTCTGGGTTTTGACGTTCTGGGCCGGTATACAGGATCGCAGTTTCCCATCAATGATACGTCCAATGAGCGCCCCAGGGTCAAGCCGACGGTGGTGTGCGATGCCAGGGCGCGCTTTGTCTGGAAAAGTTCCCAGCTTTACGCGGGCATCAACAATGTTTTCGATGAGAAATATTATGATTACGTTGCCTACGGGCACTCGAGCGGGAACACGGATTATTATCCGGCCGCAGGACGGAATTTCATTGCCGGGTTCAAGCAGAAGTTTTGATGGCTGATTTTAGGCGAGCACCGGCGCGAGCCAGCGTTCAGCGTCGGGAATGGCCATGCCTTTGCGGCGGGCGTAATCTTCCAGCTGCTCGCGGCTGATGAGGCTGATGGGAAAGTAGATTGACTGCGGATGGGCAAAGCACAGGCCGCAGACAGAGGCGGCCGGCACCATCATCAGGCTTTCGGTCAGCGTGATGCCGGTGTTCTCGGTCGCATTGAGAAGTTTGAATAGCGTTGGCTTCTCGGTGTGGTCCGGGCATGCCGGGTAGCCCGGCGCCGGGCGGATGCCGCGGTACTTGCCGTTTAAGACATCATCCTTCGACAGTTCCTCATCCGGCGCATAACCCCAGTATTCCTTGCGGATCATCTCGTGCAGGACCTCGGCCAGGCCTTCGGCCAGACGGTCGGCGAGGGTCTTGAGCATCAGCGCATGGTATTCGTCATTCTTGAAA
>JADFXE010000027.1:453-6115 GCA_015233705.1 Candidatus Omnitrophota bacterium | reverse complement strand
GACCATGTCATCGTCAATGCTGGCCAGCCCTGCCTTGAAATGCCTGATCGCCTCCGCAAGGCCGATCCCGCCGGTCGTTGCAAACCCGCCGATATAGTCAGCCACGCCTGAATCTTTCGGCGCGATAAAATCAGCCAGAGAGTAGAAAGGTTCCTCGGCCAGGCTTTTTTCCGTCTGCTGACGCAGGAAATGCAGGGTTGTGAGGACTTTCTGGCGCGAGGCGTCCGTGTAAACGTCAACGTTCTCGCCGACGGAGTTGGCAGCAAAGATCCCGATCACGCCGTTGCAGGTGAGGAGTTTCTTGGCAATGATCTCATCCAGCATGGTCTGCGCGTCGTTGAAAAGCTTCTGCGCTTCGGCACCCTGCTTGGGGTCCTTGAGGATCTGCGGGTAGCGGCCTTTGAGCCCCCAGGCCAAGAACAGGAACGACCAGTCAATGCGCTCCTTGATGCGGCGGATGTCAAAGCCCTTAAAGGATTTGACACCGAGGAAAGAAGGCTTGGCGATATTCGCTGTCTTCCAGTCGCAGGTGAATTTTTTGGCGCGGGCGTCTTTTAGGGAAACGAGTTTGCGTGCTCCGCGTTCGCTCTCAAAACTCTTGCGGATTGCCACGAGCCTGGCCTGATTGTCGGCGATGAACTGTTCGCGCGTTTTCGGATTTGTCACCTCACGGCAGGCGGCGACACTGCGGGAGGCGTCGCGCACATGGAGGACCGGGCCTGAATAGGCAGAGGCGATCTTGACCGCAGTGTGATTCTCGGAGGTGGTGGCCCCGCCGATCATAAGCGGGATTGTGAAGCCTTCACGTTCCAATTCCGATGCCACGTGGACCATCTCATCGAGAGAAGGGGTGATCAGCCCCGAAAGCCCGATGATGTCAGGCTTAAGCTCACGCGCCTTCTCCAGGATGACCTGCGCCGGGACCATGACGCCCAGGTCAATGATCTCAAAATTGTTGCAGGCCAGGATCACGCCCGCGATATTCTTGCCGATGTCGTGCACGTCGC
Source organism: Candidatus Omnitrophota bacterium (assembly GCA_015233705.1). The sequence continues at coordinate 5,108 of JADFXE010000027.1, read as the reverse complement.
CTTTGACGGTCGCCAGAAGTATCCGGCCATTGGTCCTGGCGCTGCCGGCCTTTGCCTTTTCGAGAAAAGGCTGAAGGTAGGCCACGGCCTTTTTCATGACGCGGGCACTCTTGACCACTTGCGGCAGGAACATCTTGCCGGAACCGAAAAGATCGCCCACGATGTTCATGCCGTCCATGAGCGGGCCTTCGATGACCGCCAGCGGCACAAAGGTCTTGAGCGCCTCGTCAATGTCAGCCTCGATGAAATCCGTGACGCCTTTGACCATGGCGTGGGCCAGGCGTTTTTCAATCGGTTCGCTGCGCCAGGCCCGGTCTTCGACGACTTTCTTGTCTTTGGACTTGATCGTTTCCGCGAAAGAGACCAGCCGTTCGGTCGCATCAGCCCTGTGGTTAAGGATCACATCTTCGACGAGCTGGAGAAGGTCTTTGGGGATCTCGTCGTAGACCGCGATCATGCCGGCATTGACGATCCCCATATCCATGCCCGCTTTGATGGCGTGATAGAGAAAGACCGAATGCATGGCCTCACGCACAGCATCATTCCCGCGGAAGGAGAAGGACACGTTGGACACACCTCCTGAAACGCGACAGCGGGGAAGAGTGGCCTTGATCTCGCGCGTGGCTTCGATAAAATCAACAGCATAGTTATTGTGCGCCTCGATGCCGGTGGCAACTGCGAAAATGTTCGGGTCAAAAATGATATCTTCCGGCGGAAGTTCGATCTCCTTGGTCAGGATATTGTACGCCCGCTGACAGATCGCGACCTTGCGCTCTTTGGTATCTGCCTGGCCATCCTCGTCAAAGGCCATGACCACCGTAGCCGCGCCGTACTTCCTGACCTTGCGCGCCTGGTCTTTGAAGATATCTTCGCCTTCCTTGAGGCTGATGGAATTGACGATCGCCTTGCCCTGCACGCATTTGAGGCCGGCCTCAATCACATCCCACTTGGAGGAATCGATCATGACCGGCACGCGGGAAATGTCGGGCTCGGAAGCGATCAGATTCAGGAATTTGGCCATGGCCGCCCTGGAGTTGAGCATGCCTTCGTCCATGTTGATGTCGATCGCCTGGGCGCCGTTCTCGACCTGCTGGCGCGCCACCGAGAGCGCTTCCTCATAATTCCCGTCGATGATGAGTTTAGCAAATTTCTTGGAACCCGTGACGTTGGTCCGTTCACCGATGTTCATAAAGATCGACCCCTGGCGCAGGATAAGCGGCTCAAGCCCGCTGTAGGAGGAGAGTGGTTCAAGGGCCGGGATCTGGCGCGGCGTCACAGTCTTGACAGCCTCGGCGATCGCGCGAATGTGGTCCGGCGTCGAGCCGCAGCAGCCGCCCACGATATTCACGAGTTTCCCGTCGGAGAATTCCCGGATAAAGCCGGCCATGCTCTCAGGCGTCTGGTCATACTGGCCGAACTGGTTGGGAAGACCGGCGTTGGGATAGGCGCTGATAAAGGTGTCTGCTATCTGGCCGATCGTCTCCAGGTGCGGGCGCATGTCCCTGGCGCCGAGCGCGCAGTTGAAACCAATGGCCAGCGGCTGGGCGTGCTTGACCGAGATCCAGAATGCTTCCGCGGTCTGGCCCGAAAGGGTGCGGCCCGAGGCGTCGGTGATTGTGCCGGAGATCATGACAGGGATAGGCGTTTGGGCCGACTCATTATAGGAGAGAACAGCATAGATCGCGGCCTTGGCGTTTAAGGTATCGAAGATCGTTTCAATGAGAAAGACGTCGACCTTGCCTTCGGCCAGGGCCTTGACCTGTTCGCTGTAGGCGGTCACAAGCTTATCGAAATTGACCCCGCGAAAAGACGGGTCATTGACGTCGGGCGAGATGGAGGCGGTCTTGTTGGTCGGTCCGATCGATCCGGCGACAAAGCGGGGCTTTCCCGGATCCTTTTGGGTGAACTCATCCGCGGCCTGGCGGGCGAGCTTGGCCGAGGCCAGGTTCAGCTCACGCACCAGCCCTTCCATTTTGTAATCCGCCATGCTGATCGCGTTGGTGTTAAAGGTATTGGTCTCGATGATGTCGGCGTCCGCCTCAAGATAAAGCCGGTGGATGCCGGCGATGACGTCAGGCCGGGTGAGGGAGAGCAGGTCATTGTTGCCCTTAAGGTCCTGCGCCCATTCGCTGAAACGCTCGCCGCGGTAATCAGCCTCGGTCAGTTTGTGGCGCTGGACCATGGTGCCCATGGCGCCGTCGAGAATGAGGATCCGCTGGCTGAGAAGTCTGGCGATAGGATGATCCTTGAAGCATTTGTTCATGGCTTAAACGATAATGGAAAGGTATAGTATTGTCAATATAGAGTTCAGAGATAAGTGCAAGAATTAAGTTATTGAAGGCTGTGAGTCAGCGGAGCTTGTCTGACGCGAATTAGCGGGAGGCTTCTTTTGTTATTAGGAAAGGCTCCCGCGCCTGAGCGGAAGACATGCTCCGTTGGCTCACGGCCGAGGAACATATCCGCCGCTCAGCGCTTCGGTCCTTTTCTCATAACAAATGAAGGACCTTCGCAATTCGCGGCTTGATATGTTCCTCAGCCGTGTTTATTCGGCTGTTCAGAATGGAAATACCTATGGGATCCTGTTGTACATCTGAAAAACCGAAAAAGAACATTCTTGCGAACAGGGTCGTCCTGCTGGCGCTTTTGATCGTCGCGGTGCTGCTGGCGTCGTATTATCTGCCGTTCCTGGCGCCGTTCCGTTTTGCTTTTCTGGCCTATGTGCGGATGATGTTCTGGCCGTTGGTCATCGGCCTTTTCCTGGGTGGCGTGATCGATTACTACATCCCGCGGGAATATGTCTCGCTTCTTCTGGCCGGGAAGAGGAAGCGTAACATCCTTTACGCGGTCCTGTGGGGATTCATGATGACGCTGTGCAGTCACGGCATCCTGGCGCTGGCGGTCCAGCTTTACAAGAAAGGCGCCTCGCCGGCGTCGGTCGTGGCCTTTCTTCTGGCCAGTCCCTGGGCCAATTTTCCGCTCACGCTCATGCTTGTCGGGTTCTTCGGTCCGGCCAAGGCTGGTTATATTGTCCTTTCGGCAATCGTGGTCGCGCTGGTCACTGGCTGGATCTTCCAGGTCCTTGAACGCAAGGGCCTGATCGAGGCCAATCCTCATACCTTGGAGCTATCTGCGAGCGTTAATATCATGGAAGATTTGAGACAGCGCGCTGGTGCTTATCGTTTTGACATTGCCGGCGATCTTAAAGGGATATTCAGAGGCGTGAAGGAGCTTGCTGGCATGATCATTTGGTGGATCCTTTTGGGCACGGCCTTGGCTGCTATGGCCCAGGCTTATATCCCGACGCCGTTCTTCCATCAATTTATGGGCAAGTCTTTGGGCGGCATGTCCGTGACACTGCTGGTCGCGACTGTCATTGAGACCTGTTCCGCCGGATCATCTCCATTGGCCTTTGAGATCTACCGGCAGACCGGCGCTTTGGGCAATGCCCTGGTCTTTCTCATGGCCGGTGTTGCGACCAATTACACTGCGCTCGGCCTTCTGTGGACCAATGCCGGCCGGCGAACCGCCCTGTGGCTGCCGCTGGTTTCCGTACCGTTTGTCCTCGTTTTTGGCTATCTGGCCAATCGTCTGTTTTGAATCCCCCTTCCTTGACAACAGGAATAACGCATGTTATATTTCAGCATCCTTTTACATGTATTAACATGCGTGTCGTTCCAGAAAACAATTTTTAATGGAGATTTTTGCGATGTTAAGAAAATCACTGTCTATTCTTTTGGCCATTCTGATTGGTTTCGGACCAGAACTGGCTCAAGCCCAACAGTTTGCGTTGTCGCAGCTTCCCGCGCCCGGTGCGCAGGTGGGGCTCTCCAGCGCCTTTGAGCCGGTTTTGGTCAAGGGTGTGGTAATCTTTCCGCAGGAACCGCTCAAGTTCCGCTTCATTGTGGATTCCGGCAACGACAAGGTTGATAACGCCCGCATTAAAGAGGAAAGCGAGCGCATGGTGAAGTATTTCCTGGCCGCGGTCACTGTCCCGGAAAAGGACCAGTGGGTCAACCTGTCGCCTGTGGAGCATGACCGGATGATCGCTGACAGCTTAGGCGGAACGGATCTTGGCCGCGACATGCTGGCGCAGGATTATGTTCTCAAGCAGTTTACCGCTTCGATGCTGAACCCTGATTCCGGCGCTGGCAAGGAATTCTGGACCCGCGTTTACGTCGAGGCCCAGGCTAAATTCGGCACGACTGACGTTCCGGTGGATGCGTTTAACAAGGTTTGGATCATGCCTGACAGCGCCGAGGTCTTTGAGCACGGCAACGCCGTGTTCGTCACCAAGGCGCATTTGAAGGTGATGCTGGACGCTGACTGGCAGATCCAGCAAAAGGGTGTCATCCCGAGCGAAGCTGTCATCCCGAGTGCAGCTGTCATCCCGAGCGTTAGCGAGGGATCTCAAACCTCAGAGATGCCTCGCCCTGAAGGGGCTCGGCATGACGAAGACACGCAAGTCCTCGCCAAGAACATCATGCGCGAAGTCGTGCTTCCCGCCAGCGAGCGCGAGGTGAACACCGGCGCGAATTTTTCGACCGTCCGGCAGATCTATTATGCCGGCATCCTGGCCCGCTGGTATCGCGATGCGATCAAGAACAGTCTCATGGGCTCGGCCTACATGGACAAGGGCAAGACCAAGGGCGTGGATC
>JADFXE010000027.1:0-345 GCA_015233705.1 Candidatus Omnitrophota bacterium | reverse complement strand
CTCGGGCGGTATTCCGAGTATTGAGCCGGAGAACGCCCAGATCACGCACACGACCGACGCTGCTGACGTTAAGGGCGCGCTTCAGGGTCGTCAGCCTCTTGGCCTTAACTTCGCCGCCTCGACGCAGTCAGCTGCGGCTCAAGCTTCGGTTGGAAAGATAACTTATCGGGATTTGATAACGAAGCTGGTGGCCTATACTGGGCAGATGAATCAGCGGATAAGGATGGGAGACGCCAAGCCTTCGGATCTCCAGCGAACAGATTTTTATTACAATGGCAAACTTGGCCAGGGCGGGCTTCCTGCTGGGAATATTTTTGGTACCATAAACGACTTTTTGCCTTCGAA
>JADFXE010000026.1 GCA_015233705.1 Candidatus Omnitrophota bacterium | reverse complement strand
AAGCTCAACAGCATCGCCGCCGCTGGTCCCCACACCCCGCTCGACCGAGCGAAGATACCACCAGTCTACGGTCGTGGAAAATTTCTCCGTCCACTGGTATTCAAAACCCAGCCCCGGCATCAGCAAATTGTCGAACATGCGCGGATCACCGGCTGTTGTCGGCCGGCCGATACCGTAATTCAGACCATAGCCTGCGCCCATGGCCACAATGGGAATGTTCTTGGCCGCAGGATAGATCGAATCCGACAGGTTGGTGTTCGCCGGTGAATAGACGCTGAAAGCCCGGTTTTTAGTTGAATTAAAAGTATTTCCGCCGTCGACCATATCTGTGCTCACTTTATTACCGGAAGCAAAAACACAACGCACGTGGGGCTTGAGCTTTTTCAGATCATACCCGGCCGAACCGTAAAGCATGTAGCCGGAATGCGTGATGTCATCGTACGCCGGGTCCCCGCTCTTTGCTTTGCCGAAATTGCGCGCGGCCTCAAAACCCAGCGAAAATTTTTCGATCGTGGTATCCGCCGAAAAGCCCACTGTTCCCAAAAGATCGCTCTTGATCGCGCCGGGAAAAAGATTGGTCCGAGTGTCGCCGCTGCTGTCCGCCAGGCCACCGCAATACGGCTGCATCGTGGTGTTCTCCCGGGGAGAATAGCTCACATTGGTCGCAAAGGAGTTGGCTTTATTGTATTGGTAATCGATCCCCTGGTCGCGCTCCTGGTGAACCCGCGGGCCCAGAAAAGTTTTATTGGCCCAATCCGGATGGCAGTAATACAGGCTCCAGGCCAGCGTGTCATTCTTGCGGTAAAGGTTCACGCCGTAATTCTCATAAGATCCATTCAGGACCAGGTTGTGCCCCACGCCGTAAGTAAAAATACCGGCTTTCACATGGGTATCAAAAACACCCAGCGGCGCGTCTCCCCAAGCTTCCTCAATGTGCGGCAGCAATTCAGCGTCGCGATACCGATCCACCCGGCCGGAGGACGTGGTCAGGGTGTTGTGCACAAAAATCGGCGCATCATAATCGTAAGGGCCGTTGCGCTCCAGTTTCAAAAAGAATTCTGGGCCGTTGTTCTTGAACTGCAGGTCAAAGGCGTTGCTATAATCTATCCCGAAATAAGTGGTTTTGTCATCCTTGAGCTTGCTGTCCAGGTCCGTCGTGTTGGACATGGAGATCACGTCCGTGCGCAGGTACGGCGCCATCGTCAATTTGAAACTCGCCTGATCGATCATGGCGATCTCGGCGGACGCTGTCCCCGCCACTCCGCAAAAAACCAATCCCGCGACCAAAGTCTTGACGCTATTCATTGTTTACTTTTCACAAATACTTAATTTTGTATTACTGAATGATCATCGCCCCGATGAGGTCCGAAACAGCCTTGGTCGCATCCTTAACGGAAACAATGCCTACCAGATTCTTTTGCTGATCAACAACCGGCAAATGCCGAAACGCGCCTTGCTTGAACAGATGACAGACCATCGGAATGCTGTCATCCGGAGAAACCACGGTTGGCGATGCGGTCATAACATCCTTAAGGCTGGTTGTTGCAACGTCACAACCTTTGGCAACGACCTTGTTCATGAGATCCCGCTCGGTAAATATGCCCAACACCTCACCGGCCGCGCCAACCACCACGATCGCGCCCACATTTTGCGCCGCCATTTTCTTGACCGCGGCATGGACAGTCTGCACACTGTCCGTCGTCAAGACGACCCGGGACATGATATCAGCTACTTTAATGCTCATGTTCTTTACAGACATGGAACCCTTCTTTAATTGTCAGCCAACAGCAACAGACACTTATTGTCACGTTTATTATCACGTTCTAAACGCTGTTATCACGTTTACGCCACTTGGCCGCTCTGCCAGTTCCCAAAACCTTAATCTTTCCCTCTTTCCGTAATGTCTCTAACACAACACGAATCATGGGGCGACTCACACTAGGACAATCGCGCTCAATATCAGCAATCGAGAAATCACCCACTTCAGCCTCGATAGCACCACGCACAATACTAGTCTTGGCGCCCCTAACCGGTTTGCTATGGCTTGCGCCCACCTCAAATTCTTTATACGCCCCAAGAACGGTGCCCAAAAAATAATTGAACCACGGAAAGACGTTATGCTTGCCTTCATGCCAGGCCTGAGAACTTATATTAAGCGTCTCATAATAGCTTTCCTTGGTCTGTTCAACAATGCGCTCAAGACTGACATACTTCCCGACATAGAAACCATGTTCATACAGTGCCAGAAGTGTCAAAAGTCGAGAAACCCGCCCGTTACCATCCCGAAAAGGATGGATCGACAAAAAATCCAAGACCAAACAAGCGATCGCGTAAAGAGGCGGATACTTTAATTGAGTTACGCTGTTTTCATAAAACAGGCAAAGCTGGTCTACCATCTCAGGCGTCTTGGCTGCGCTTACTGGCTTGAAAATCACTTCAATTCGACCATCGGCGTGTTTTCGAATAATGTCATTATTCTTTTCTTTCCACTGCCCGGCATCAGCAGCCTCGGCACGACACAAACGATGTAGCTCTTTGATCGTTGAAGAGTTTACTTGCAAATCTTTGTGTTTTCTATGAACCCAATCCAGGGCCCTGCGATAGCCCGCAACCTCTTCTTCAGAGCGATCGCGCGGCTTACTGTGGCCAATGACCAACGGCTTTAAACGCTCCTTGTCGACTGTGACGCCTTCAATACGATTAGAAGACTCCGCACTTTCAATGAGCGCTGCTTCCAACAAGGTCTTTAAGACCTGCGGTGACTGGCGAGCATACAAATCCTGTTTGCCTTTGTATTCCGACACGGCGTTCATCAACCACACCGTTCCCAATGGCAAATCAATGCTTTTTTTAAATGATTGCATGCTCGATCGCAATAGTTGTTCCCGACTTTAAACGCCTTACAGCAGGCATATAATATTGGAACAGCCCTATTATCCCTTCTTCTCCAGATCCAGGACCTTGATCTTCAGGCCCTTGACCTCGTCCTCGTATTTCCGTATCATCTCGTCCATATGGATGGACTTGCGGAACTCGTCGAACTCCTTGCCCTGGGCAAACTGCGCGACCATCTCGACCGCGTCCCTGGTCTTTTCATTGAGCAGCTCGAACTTCATCTTGGCTTCCTGCATGCGAAGCTTCATCTCGTGCAGGGCCTTCTTCTCCTCATCCAAAGTGCGCTCGATCAAATTGACCTGATCGCCATTCTCCTTCAGCTTGGCCAACCTCTGATCAGTGACCTTTGGTGCAGCACCCAAACGCTGGATCTCGGCCGTCAGACGCTTGATCTCCTCATCTCTGGTTGCCAAGACCTCCCCCAGTTTCAAGTCGCTGGCGTGCTGAACCTGCAGGTTCGCCAATTCTGATTTGAGCGCCTGGACCTGCTGATTTCTCACAACCTGCTCGCTTCTCATCTGGAGGACATTCTCGTCGAATACCTTACGCTCAGCCGTCGCGCGCTCAAGCTCAGCTATCAGCCGCTTGATCTCGTTCTCACTCGCGGCCAAGGCCTCGGCCTGTTTCGTGTTGCCGCCAGTCTGCTGACTTTGCACAACTGCCAACTCGGCCTTAAGCGCCTGGAGCTGCTGGTTGGCCGCAGCCAGCTCATCGTTCACCTTGGCCATTTCCTGACCATGATCGATCGTGCGCTTGAGCTCAGTGGTCAGGCGTTCTATCTCGTAATCCTTGGCCTTCACCTCTTCGGCCTTGGCCGAGGCGCTCGCCCCCTGATCTTTCATCCGCGCCAGATCAGCTCGCAAGATCCCGATCTGCTCTTCCCGCCCCTCCAGCTCGATCGCCTTTTCCTGCAGCGTAAGCTTGGCTTTTTGCAACTCGTCGGCAAGCTGCCTGAAATCCTGATCCTGGGCCGTCTTCTCGGAACTCTTCTGGCCCTGCTCTGCCTTCAGCTTCTCCAACTCGCCTTTAAGCTGATCACACCGCGCTTTGTAATCCTGCGCCTGTGAATCAGTTGGCATGTGAACGCCTTTTTTCAACTCAAGGATCTCCTCGTTAAGATCCTGATAATCCATATAGATCAAAAAAAGCGCCAACAGGGACAGCAGCGTGAACGCCACCAACCCAACGATCACATACATATGATTGTCCGGCCCCATCATTGATAAGATCTGCATAAGCCACCTGCTATGTGTTGTCTGCCTTGCCCGCTGAGTCCAACCTTATTTTGGTTTTGAACCGCGGAGTTTACGCAACCGTTCCAGCGTTGAGTCAATGCTCTTGGTCTCTTTTTCTTCCACGCCGATCTCTTCCAGGTTGCTTTGCACCTTCTCATGGACATAAAGCTGGGAAAGATCGACCGCCTCAAAATCCGCGGCCGCCCTGAACTCCTGGAACTTCATCTCGCGGGCCGGGCCGGAGAGCGTCTTCATTTCCTTGAGCATGCCGGCAAGCTTGTCGGAAAGCTTGTCCGTGACCGCATCCAGTGAACCCTTGAGAAGCGCGTCCATGTGCGTCTTGAACTCATCAAGCGTGACACCGGCAGGGGCGACTGCGGAAACCTGGGCAACCGGCGGAGGGATGAATGGGGCCGCAGGCGCAGGCGGCACCACGGTCCGTGACTCCTTGACCTTTTTCTCCAACCTACGGGTCAGTGCGTCCATGGAACCGACAAACGCGTTAAGCGCTAACTCTGCCTGCATTAAATCATCGTCCAAGTCGTGACGAAGCTGACGAATCTCTTCCAGCTCCTCGGAAAACTTGGGAAGCAGGACTGACGGATCCTGTTCTGCCAGCAGCTGCTGAGGGATCATTCGTTCATCCCCCCGTTGATCGCATTGAACAGACACCCGCGCACCACGCTGGTGAACGGCTCCTTGGCGTGCAGAACCTTGCCGAGCGTAAAATCAAATTTCACGGTCCTGATCTCTTCTTTCACCACGTCGATAAAGCCAGGCACCATGGACGATCCGCCAGCAAAGACAATGTCCACCGGGTCCTTGAAGCGCGGCGTATCCGTGCTCTTGCCGAACACGCGAGCCATGCTCTCGATAAGATAATGGATATAATTGCGGTAATAAATCGCGATCGCCTCTTCCTCGCGGCTCTTGGGGTCCTTGATGCTCATGCCATGCTCTTTGATCGAGGAGACGCGCGTTGTGGGAACACCCAGGACGGTCGCGGCACTCTTGTCGATCCAGTCACCGCCGCGAGTGATGGAAAAAGACAGCACCGGCACTGTCTTGAAGGCTGCGCAAATATTGACCATGCCGGCCCCGCAGGAAATGCCGATGCCGGTAAAGTCCTGTTCCTCCATTTCCGAAAGGACAACAGCGTAGCCTTCATCGATCACAAGCGGGGTAAAACCGATGTTCCGCAGTATTCCTTCGAAGACGCCCCGGTGATAGATCGTGTCCTGATCGCGGTCAATGGGCTGGGCAGGCACAGAAAAACAGCAGATCTCCCCTTCCTGGCGCGGAGCCCACAGGATATTCTTGACCAACAGCTGAATAATCGGGATCGACTCAGCCTCCGACGGGTTAAGGATCCCCATGTTCATGGAACGCTGGGTCTCGCGGCCGAAGATATCCGCCAGCTCAAGGGCCATTCCCCCCAGGACATACAGTTTGTCCTGCAGGCCGACATATTTGACCTTGAGCTTAGTCAGAAGTTCTTTGGTGGAATCATCACAGCGGACAGAAAGAAAGGCGTTGCGCTCATTCTTGACAAAGACACGCTTGTCCTCGACCTCACGGCTGGCCACAATATAAGCGGTCCCCAGATCCAGCCCGACACCAGTCCTGAACTGAACCGTAGCACCGCCCGCCAAAGTAGGAAGATCGACCGTGGTCGTCTCTTCTTCCGGCTTAACCTCCGGCTCTTCGGGCTGGACTTCGCCGATCTCTTCAACCGGCTCCTCAACCATAACAGCGGCTAACTTCCTGCGCACAGGAGGTGGCGGCGGGGCCGGCTTGGCAAAAACCGGTGGCTTGACGTTCTTGCCCGCGGCCCGGGCACGGATGTAATCGTTAATTGCGCGCAGTTTCGCGCGCATTTCCTCAACGGGAACTTCCTGGACAGCCTTATATCTGGGTGGTGTATGCTCTTCTTCGTCGGAAGGGCGCGACTTTTCAGTGAGGGAGGAATAATTCCTTATCTTGTCATTTATCTTTAACAGCCGCTTTCTAATATTCTGCAGTTCATCATCGACCACTTACTTGCCTCTTTCTTTCCTGGCGGCCATACTCTTTTCATAGCGTCTTTCTGCAACTTCTTATTCCACCTCACTCAGACCCGCCAGGAGGCAACCTCTTGCGGTCGCATAGAGCGGCTCATCGGCCAATCTCACATCAGCGATCTCGACCGGGAAAGACATTTTCTTGAGTTCCTCTTTAAAGACATCCACAAACCCGCCGATCATGGAAGACCCGCCGGCGCACACGATATCGATCGCCTCGGGGAACTGCGGCATGGATTCGGCTTTTTCAAACTTGTTCTTGATATTGGTCAGCGTATAGTTGATGAGATTGCGGTAATAGATACAGACCGCCTCTTCCTCACGATTCGCCGGCTTGTTGATATTAATGCCTTTTTCCTTGATGGCTGTGGCACGGGTGGTCTTGATCCCCAGCACCTGGGCCACATTCCGGTCGATCCAGTCACCTGCACGGCTGGTGGCAAAACTGATGGCCGGGATGGTCTTGTAAGAAACGCAGATATTGAACATGCCGCCGCCGCCGGAAATACCGATACCGGTGAAGTCCTTGTCACCCAGCTCCGCGAACACGACCGCATGGCCTTCATTCATGGGTTTGCCGACATAGCCGAGGCTCTTCAAAGCGCCGGCAATGACGCTGCTGTGATAGACAATGTTGAAATTGGCATCCACGGGATCTGCCGGGACAGAATAATAGCACAACTGATCCTTATGATCCGGCTTACCAAGCACCGCTTCGACCAAAAGACCGAAGATCGGCACAGCATCCGCTTCGCCCGGGCTCATGACGCCATCCTGCATCGGGCGACGCACGACCTTGTTCATGATATTGGCCAGCTCAAAGGCAGAATCGCCGAGCACATACACCTTGTTACCCAATTCAGCATACTGGACCTTTTGCTTCTTGAGCATATTCTTGGTGAAGGCATTGGCCTCGATATCCAAGAATGTATGGCGCATCAACTTGAGCTTGATCTTGCCCTTATCATCCTGCTCGGCCCCGACCAGGTTCATTGTCCCGACGTCCAACCCTTTGACTTTCCCCATACAACCGACTCCTTTTTATCCTGCTCCGTTGACCTCATGTCAAGGCCAGCAGGGATCTATTTATGTTTGGCCTTATAATAATGTTCTCTTGCCCGGGCGCGGGTGTCGGCCAGCATGAGACGAATCTCATCCAGACTTTCCTTGGCCTTCTCCAGTTCACGCTTGGCCTGATCTCTCTCGGCAATAACCCGGCTCAGGTCAGATTCAGACCCTTCCAGCTTACCGCCGACGGATTCCTTTTCATCTTCCAGGAGCGACACCTGATGGTGCAGGCTTTGGATGGTCTTATTGGCGCTCGACAATTCAAGCTCGATCTGCTCGATCCTCGTGTCGCGCGCTTCGCATTCCTTTTCCAGAGCCGTCATTTTATTACCCATGTCCTTAATGACCGCTTCCCTGCCCTCGAGCTCTTCCTCGATAGACTTCATCTTGCCGACGGACTCGAGGCGCTCATTCTCCAGAAACTCCAGCTCGGAATTGAGCTCTTCCTGGGACACCAGCAGGCCCTTCATCTCTCTCAGCTTGGCATCGTTGATCGCAGCCTTCTCCTCAGCTTTCAGAACCCGTTCCTTGAGCTGGTTGATCTCTTTTTCCTGGGCGTCCTTCAGATTGAACGAAGCGTCCAGCTGCTTTTCCAGGTCAGAGATGATCTCAAAGACGCTGACCTTCTCCTCCTCGGGAGACATGATATATTTAGTCGAGTCCTTGATCTGCTTGACCGCGGAACGGATGGCTGTCTTCGATTCCGACGCTGAAGAAAAAAGCTTGGTCCCTTCAGGCTTAAGCGTAGACTGCAGAAGCGGATTGTCGATCAGCTTGCTTCTCCTGGGATCCGTGCCCCTACTTGCGGGAAGTTTTCTTGGGTTTTCCATTCATGATCTCCTTTGCTAATTGACGATATGCTTCCGCGCCTTTGGAAGTCTTGTCATACTTGTATATAGGCAGATGGGCGTTGTGCGCCTCCTCGATCTTGATGTTCTCCGGGATCATCACGTTAAAAACTTTCTTGCCGAAATAATTCCTGATCGCATCGCGCGCTTCATTGGTTACGACGCGTTCGCGGTAGCGGGTGATCACAACGCCCGTGATCTCAATATTGGCACCCAGGCCGCTGCGGACATTCTCGACGATCTCCTCCAGAAGCTTGATCCCCTTCAGAGAGAAAAACTCGGGGCAGATCGGCACCACCAGCTCATGGCAGGCGGTCAGTGCGTTGACGGTCAGCAGCCCCAGGGACGGCGGAGCATCAACGATCATGTAATCGTAATTCAGTTTCTGGGTGTAGTGGTACAGGACCTTTTCACGGCCGATATGCTCGTTGATCCGCAGGGTCGCTCCCGACAATTCGATATCGCTGGGCACCACGTCGATGCCAAAGGCATCGGAATGCTGGACCACCGAACGGATATCCATCTTGTCGACAATGACATTGTAGATGTTGAACTCAAATCTCTGATTCCCGAAGATAGCCGCCGTCGAGGAATACTGCGGGTCCATGTCGATCAGGATGACCTTTTTGCCCGCACGCGCCAGTTCCGCGGCCAGGTTCAAGGACGTCGTGGTCTTGGCAACGCCGCCTTTTTGGTTCGCTACGCAGATCCTTCTCATGGGGTCACTTCTTTCCTGATTTCAATAGAGCTGTTCCGTCGCTGACTAAAGCGCCGACCTGAAAAAACAATTCATTCAGGAATCCCTTGTGACGGGAACCCTTGGTCTTTGAATGGCTTTTCGCAGCCGCGGGAAGCTCAAGCTTGATCATCGGATTGTCTTGCACCTTGTCGACCTTCGTGGTCATCACTTCCGCAAAACCCTGCTGCAAGGCGCGGACTTTCTTGATCCGGGACACAGCCTTTTTGGAATGACGTGACGTCGAGGCCTTGACCTCGCCCGCCTTGACCTTGGGCTTGGAAGAGCCTGCCGGCTTCTTGGCTGCTGCTGGTTTAGCAGGAGCTTTCTTCTGGGTCTTTTTAGTCTGTGACAAAAGATGTCCTTTGTTAGGTTACAACTTTCCCACGGAAGCGGACAGTTCAGCGTTATCCCTGAGCATATCCCTCATAAAAAGATTCCTTCGCATCGGTCACGATCGAGCTCACCTTTTCAGCAGCCTTGTCGACCGAACCCTTAACCTTCTTCAGAAGCGCAGGATTCTTCTTTTCCAGGATCTTGTAGCCGACAACACCGGCAAAGACCACCCCAACTGCAACCCATAATCCCTTGATCATAACTACCCCCTTGTTTTTATATTCCGTCGATATTTGCTGCTGATCTTATGCCTTTGCGCGAGCGTATCTCGTCTGGTTCTCACGCCACCAGAAGCGCCAGGCCTCCACGGCATCCTGCTTGCCCTGTTTTGTGGCCGTAGCCTTGAATCGAAAGTCCTCGCCGGTAATCTTCTTGAGTGACGCCGCGGCGCTGGCCTGAACATCATTGTCAGGATCGCTCAACAGCGTGATCAAACCTGATATCGCCTGTATTGCTTTCAAAGCGCCCACGATCTGTGCGGCTGCTTTCCTGACGCCAGGATCCGCATCGTGCAAGGCATTGATGGCAAACGGCAGGCAGCGCTCGCTGAAAGTCCAGCACAGGCAATTGAGCATCTGCCGGCGAACTTCAGCGTCCTTATCTTTCATATGACCGGAAAGAATAGAAAAACTTTCCTCATCGCGATATTTGGAGATCGCCCTGAGCGCAGCCAGACGGATGCCGGCATCATGATTGAGAGTAAAATCCTTGAACGTGACCCTGGCCGACGGCACATCCTCGCAAACGCTGGCCAATGCATTTAATATCTCGATAACCTGCAGAGTATCTTTCTCGATAACAAGAAGTCTTTCCAACATCGCGGCAGCCGCCGAAGAAGAGATCTTTTTTATCTCCCGCAAAGCCTTTAAACGCGTGGCCCGGCTTGAGGACTGAAGATCCTTGAAATAGATTTCAGACTCAACCTCCTCCGCCTTGCTGGCAAAAGCAATGCCTTCCAGGCCGAGCGCATGACTGACCACTTTCTTAACGCTGACAGGGGCGGGTTCCGCGACCGGATTTTGCGGCACCACAACGATCGGCGCGACACGAGGAGCCGGCACCGCCACCGGCGCGATCGTAACAACAGGCTCAACCACGGGTTCCGGCACCGGCACAGAAACCGGCGCTGGCGCCGGAGCGGCGACCTTGGCCTGCGCAGCCAGCTTGGCGGCGAAGATCCCGACACAAGATTCTTTCTTCACTACAGGGATCTTTTCAGATGCTGGACGGGGAACGTTTTTTCCGGCGGGGAAAAGATAATTAAACTCCTTTTCCACACCCTTAACAGCTGCCCCTAAGAAACGCGCAAGATTGAGCTGACCACCCGAATGAGTTTTTGTTTGCATAAGCCTTTTGTCAGGTAAGTGTTGTCGCGATCTTAAATTCCGTTGTCATTATAAAGTCCGTCAAATAAAAATCAACAAATTATAAAAAATAGTTTGCTCAGCTAAGATTTACTGGCAAGTGTTTTCTTCTTGTCTTCTACATAGTTAATGAGCCCGATCAGCCGCTCCACTTCCAGTTCCAGGTCCTTACTGCCGCCTCCGTATTCGAACTTTATCTTGCCGCCCCGATGCCACTCGTAGAATCGCTGGCCCAGGGTTTGAAAGCATCTTTTATCCATAGTCAAACTCCACATGTACTTGCAAAACAACCCCCGGAAGGATCATCCCAAAAGGGTCCTGAGCCCACGCCGCAGCACAGCCGAAGCCTTACCCGCGCTGTAAGCGCCAACAGCAACAAAATCCCGGCCCTTAACGCCCTTGATATCTGATACGAACTGTTTGGTCACATCCTTGAACATGGAGATCGTTTCGGTCGTGATCTTTTTAGTCTTCTGTCCCTGACGGTCCTTGTCCTCTTCCAGAATAATATCGGCCACGCGCTCGGCGCTCCGCGACATCCCCTTGCCAATACCAGACACGGAGCGCTTGATGACAGCCGCCTTGTGGGCCACCTCTTTGGTCTTTTTCTGTCTTGCTGTGACTGCCATGGATTGTCCTTAGAAACGCTTGGCCCGGCGATAGGCGCTGTCCTTATCCTTGCTGCCCTTAGCGGACGACGCACTGTCGGCCTCATCCCTGGATCGAGCTGGCTTGCCGCCGGATATGTACTGTTCACGCAACTCGCGCAAGAGGCGCGGCTTGGTATAACTCTGCTTGGCCAGCGTGTTCCACGCCCGGGCCTGACGCTTGCGCTCCGGATAAGGTGCTGAATAATTATATCCCAGATCTGTCCCGACCATGGAAAAAAGCGCGTCAATGGCCTCTTTGCAGATCTTGATGTTCTGGGACTCAAGTTTTGGTACGATCGTGACAAAAGCAAAATGATTGCCCATGATCCCGAGCTTGCGGATCGCAATGCGCGCCACACCTTCGTCGGTATCAGCCGACAGACGCGCAATGGCTGTCGCCTCCGGCTCACCGGCCGTGTGATTCAAATGGTTGACGATGAAGCGACGGACATGGGCGTCGCGATCCCGGATCGCAGAGACAAGTACGTGCTTGGCCTCCTCGGTCTTGAGCTTGACCAGGCCCATCACGCCCTGCAGGCGCAATGCGGAACTTTCATCATTGATGAACCGGCGGTACAAATCGACCATTGTCGGATAATCCAGCAGATTCAAAAAAGAAAGAAGCTTTCTTTGAGAAAAAATGTCCACCTCCCTAGCCAACTCATAAAGGAAGGGGACCGCCCGTTTGGGGGCATTGCGGAACACGGCGTGCAGGACCGCGATCTTGTCGTCGTCAGAGGCGCTCTCGCTCCTCAACTTGCGGGCAGCCGTTTCCAAAAGGCCGTAGTCGCCCGTGTCTTCATCGGTATCGGCATCTTCGGCCTCAAGAATCTCCTCCTGCACAGCCTGTTCTTCGGCCGGGAGCTCTTCCTCGGATTCCTCAACCGAAGACTCTTCTTCCGCTGCCGATGCCGGCTCCTGGACATTCTCTTCTGCCGGATATTCCCCCGATGCAGACGCCGCTGGCTCAGGCTCCGCGGACACTTCCTCCTGTTCCTGCGGCTCGGCGGAGGCGATCCAGGCGTCCCGGATCTGCTCGTTCTGCCGGTCCGCGCGCGCCTGCTCTAGATCTTTCTCAAACACCTCGTTGATATTCTTGAAAAGAACAACGACCTCATCGATCAGGCCGTCCACGCGCCGGGTGGTCTGGGTGATCTCCTGCTCGATCTGCAGCAGAAAAGCCTCCTCGACCTTCCACGTCTCGACGTCGGGATTGTCCGCAAAAAAT
Source organism: Candidatus Omnitrophota bacterium (assembly GCA_015233705.1). The sequence continues at coordinate 2,932 of JADFXE010000026.1, read as the reverse complement.
CTCTTTTTCCTGTCCATAATGCGTTTGATCTCCTCCCGCTTCTTTCTCATCAGCACAATGATCTTCTGGATCTTTTCGTCGAGCTTGGCCTGGTAGGCAGCGGTCCGGTCGCCGGTCGTGTGCAGAAGGCCGGCCGCAAGGCAATCCGCCAGGTCCCTTTGGACGTCGAGGACCTTGTTCTCCGCCACGTGCAAGGCAACGTTCAGTTTTGTGTACGGCTCCAGCTGGCCGCGGCGGCTGGTTCCTGGCGCGGACCAACCAGACTCACTTTTCTCCGGCAGCGCGACAGCAGCTTCGGGCTGTTCCGACACTTCCAGGACCGGAGCAACGGCCTGCGGTTCAACCGGCTCAGCTGACGGAAGAGACGGCGCGACTGCCGCCTTGAATTCAGACATTAAAACATTTGTGACACCCTTGAGGACAGCCACCATCTGATTCTTGGGAGCTTTCACAGGCGGCTTACCGGTAAGTTTAGCGACAACCGGCTTGGCAACAGTCTTTGTTTTCGGCGGAAGCGGCGGCGTCTTTTTAACCGGCGCCTTGGCGACAGGCTTGCCCGGCGTTTGGACTGAAGCAGCCCGGAGCGTGACCTTTTCGGGAACAACCTTTTTCTTGCGGTCAGAGAGCTTCTCGGCGACAACGTCCCGGACCAGACGCCTAGCCTGGAGCGCCAGCGCAGGATCGGGCGGATCAAAATAGTAGGCGATCCCGCCGGCCTGGATGTTCTCGTACAGCAAACGGCCAAAAGAAGTCAGAAGCGCATCCAGTTGTGTTTTGGATTCCCCGACAGGATCTTGTTTCTTTTTTGTGGCCATTACGAGCCTTCAGCGTTCAGCTCTCAGCCCTCACCCGACGGCTGACAACTGATGATTGACAACTACATGTCAGCGACATCTTTTGTGATCTTGTTGATCTCTTCGTCCAGATCAGCGTCGGCCGACGCTTCTTTCTCGATCTTTTCCCTGATCTTGACCTTCTTGACCGGACTCCTCACCCCTGTCTTGGCTGCAGGCTTCTTCTTCGGCGCAGCAGCCGCTTCCGCGGCCTTGCTCTGAACGTGGGTCTCCGCGACAGAATCCATCCCGGCTTTAAACGACTCACCGATCTCGTGCGTACTCTTTTCAACAGTGCGGGTCACCTTGTCCATGACGATCTCGGCCTTTTCGCCGACCGTGTCACAGATATCCTTTGTCGCCGCGACCACGCTCTTCCAGGGCTTCTTCTCGGCAACCTTGCGCAGGCCGGCCACTTTCTTCAAAAACAGCCCGGTCCTGAAAGACACGGCCTCGACGATACCCTTGTCTGCAAATTTCTTATTTCTTCCTTTTGCCATTGCTCTTACTCCTTTTTCTTTCCGGCATGAGTTTCTCGAGTGCCTTCTCAGCCGCTTTCCTGACCGCTTCCTCTTTATCCGAGAGCAGGTCTTTCACGACCGTCAATGCTCCCTCGGGCTGGACAATCGACAGCATCTCCAGCAGGCTCGTGCGGACATACGGACTTTCATCCGTCGCTACGCTGATCGCTTTCCTGACACCATCCTTACCATAATAGATCCCCAAATAAGTCGCCGCCAGCCCGCGAATATGAGAATCCCCGTCCTTCAAAAGCCCCTCCAGGATCCGGCGGTGAGGGTCGCTCACATGGCCGCCGAGACCCTTGATCGCTGCGGTCCTGACCTTGATATCCGAATCATTCAAAGCAAGTTCAAAAAAACCTTCGCTCTCGCCTTCCTTGACGCGGGACATGCTCTTCACGACCGCCAGACGGACCGGCACGCTTTCATCCTTCAGCGCAAATTCGTAAACCTGACGCAGGACATCCTTCGACGTGGTGTGCGCAATCTGGCCGATACTGACCTCGCGTTCGCGCTCGCTGCCCCTGGCCAGCTGACTGATATTCTTTTCAAAAAGGCGTTTTTCCGCATCCGACGAGAATTGGGCCGTCTTAAGAAATCTGGCCAGAATATCATCCGGCCCGCTCTCCTCGCGCGCCAAAGGCTCACTCACCAGCTGTTCTTCCTCAACCGCCTCCCTCACCTCATCCTCAATGGTCTCGGTTTCCTGAACGACAGTCAAAACACTTTCCTGAACCGGCAACGACAGTTCCTCCTCAGGCACTTCAATTTCAGCGACCGGTGAAAATTCCTCAGCCGGAAACTCTTTCTCCGCCGGCACGGCCTCCCCTACCACAACCTCTTCCTCCGCCTCTTCAGGATCCGCGACATCTTCTTCCTCTTCAGCCACAACCGCGCCTTCCTCTTCCGCCTCGGCTTCTTCTATTATATCCTCATCTTCAGCGCAGATCTCCTCGATCTTGGCGATCCGGTCTCCCGTATAATCCAGAAGCTTCTCGAGCTTTTCCACGCTCTGTTCTTTTTCCTTGCCCTTGGAGGTGTAAAGCAAGCGCACATCCCGGGACCGGCAAAGCTGATAGACCGCCTCTCCGAACAAAAAAATCAACTTTTGCTGCTTGAGCTTAAGCTCCTGAAGCTGCTGCTCCATAGGTCCTCTCTCCCGTTTCAATTAGACCGCCCAGAAAGAAATATTATCTGTGTCGTGGATTATTACAAGATTTATTTTGACGGGCTGCCCTTGAAGAAAGAACCAAACAATCTTCCCAGCCCACCCGGCTTGCCTTTTTTATCCGTGGACTTCTCCTCTGCCGCCGCTGCCTCACCTTGAAAATTCTTCCAGACTGAGATGTTCGCGACAACTTCCTGATCCAAAGCAATGCTCGCCCCTTCGCACTCAATGACATAGGTGGGGTAATTCTGATGGAGCTTGACGACCGTTCCAGGCCGGATGCACAGGCCTTCAAGTTTATGGATCTGCTGGTCATTCTTGCAATTGATATAGGCGATCCGGGCAGATTCGCCAAGTTTGATGTCTGTCAGCGGAATAATAAAGCTGAGAGCACTCTTGGTTGCCTGCCG
>JADFXE010000025.1 GCA_015233705.1 Candidatus Omnitrophota bacterium | reverse complement strand
CGACGCCATTGCACATGTGGTCCGCTGTTTCAAGGATGACAATGTCGTCAATGTCATGAATGAGCTTGATCCGCTGGGCGCTTCCGAGATCATCGAGACCGAGCTTATGCTGGCTGACCTTCAACAGGCGCAGAAGGCGTACGACAAGTGGATGAAGCCGGCCAAGAGCGGCGACAAGGACGCCAAGGCCAAGTGCGAGGTTCTGGATGCGGCGATCAAGGGGTTAAATGATGGTATTCCGGTGCGTCGCCAGACTTTGGACCAGGCGCAGATCCAGGAATTCCAGTTTTTGACCGGCAAGCCGCTGCTGTATGTCGCCAATACGGCGGAGAATGGCGCGGATGAAGCGCTCCTGGCGCCGCTGAAGGAGCGCGCGGCCAAGGAAGGCGCGGCCATGATCCCTTTATGCACCAAGTTCGAGGCTGAGATTGTTCAGCTTCCGCCGGAGGAGCGCAAGGATTATTACGACGCGGCCGGTATCGGGACTCCGGGCCTGGCGCGTCTGTCGCAGGCCGGGAAAGATCTTCTGGGCCTGATCTGTTTCTTCACCGCCGGCGAGCAGGAAACGCGCGCCTGGCTGATCCCCAAAGGAACTCGGGCGGTCAAGGCAGCGGGCAAGATCCATTCAGACATTGAACGCGGTTTTATTCGCGCGGAAATCTACCGTTATAAAGATCTGGTCGAGCTGGGCTCCTACAAGGCGGTCCAGGAAGCCAAGAAGATCACCCTCGAGGGCAAGGATTACGAGATGCAAGAGGGGGATGTGGTGTACTTCAGGTTCAGCGTTTAGGGTGTGTGAGAGGGGCTTATGAAATTAGCCCTTTCGTTATCTCTGTTGGGGTTGTTTTAAGCTGCTTCAGTTAGCTGGAAAATCGGTCGCGAAATTTCAGAGAAAAACGAGGAGGTGGGAATATGAAGGTTAATAGAATTGACATCGTGATAAGACTGCTTGCAGTCTTTTTTGTCACAGCTAATGCTTCATATGCACAGAGTGTCATCAAGGAGGATCTTATTTTGCCAGCGTTTAACCACGAAGCTTATGGCTGTGGCACGGCCAAGCAATTAGTCATGCAGCGTCTCCCCGGCGACAACCACAACATGAATATTACATTAAATGCTAGTGAAGGGGCTCAATTAAGAGGTGATCCTGCACTGATTGCAGGTCAAATGCCTGGGAGCATATTTGTTTTTAATGGAAAAATAAATATACTACCCTGCGACGAAGCCTCCCGAGTTCAGGCAATCGTTATCGATGGTGATAATTTTGTATTTAAATTGAATGAAGAAAACAGGCTTGTTTATGTTAGCGGCCAAGGGAAGGTAGTTATAGATGGGAAGACTACTCTGTTGGGAGATCCAACGACAGAATCTTTAGTGATTGCTTCTGAAAAAGGTCATGCTGATAGAGTAAAACAATTGCTTGATAAAGGTGCTGATGTGAATGAAAAGAGTGCTGCCGGGATTCCTGCGTTGTTGTTCGCGGCCTTTAATAATCACACAGATATAGTAAAGTTGTTGCTTGATAAAGGGGCGGATGTGAATGCAAAAGACAAGAGTGGCAATGTTGCCTTGATGGGGGCTGTCTTTGGTTCTGTTGAAATGGTGAAGGTATTGCTTAGTAAGGGAGCGGATGTCAATGCGAAGAATGAGTCAGGCAAGACGGCGTTGATGGGAGCGTGTTTCGGCGATATTGAGATAGTCAAGCTATTGCTTGATAAGGGCGCAGATGTCAATGTTAAAGACGCGGATGGTCAGACAGCATTGATGTTTGCTTCCAAGAATAATCATCCGGATGTAGTAAATTTGCTTCGTGTCGCTGGCGCGAAAGAGTAAAAGGAGGCAATTTTGTCAGGAATTATTCTATAGTCTGGAATTCCATTGATTTTTATTGTTGACCTCGTCTATTGATGTGAAAGATAGTTTTAGTGTGTAGGAATAGGGATGGTATGAAAAGATTTGTTCCGGGATTCCTTCTCGCGGTATGTTTGGCAACGGCGGGGTACTGTCAGGATTCTGCGCATGGCCGGGGATCATCCGTTCCGGTTGTTACTTCACTGGTACCTTCTTCCGGTCCAGTCGGGACAAAGGTTGTGGCTTCCGGCTCAGGTTTTACTAAGGACAACGTTGTGACGATCAGAAGCGCACAGGGCGAACATGCTACGTTGTCCGGATTGAAAAGTGATGACGGCGTAACGCTGGCGTTTGTTATTCCCGGTGAGATCGATTTGCCGTATCCGATGGTGCAAGGCCCTAACGGTGAGGCGATAGATATCCCTCCGTTTCACGGGCCGACGAAGCCGGGATCTTATGAGGTGATCGTGGACAACCGGGTCGGCGAGAGGACGAGCCTGCCCGTTGTCTTTGAAGTGACGCAGAAATAGTGTGAAGGCATTATCAGTTTATGAATGAATTGCTGTCCCGTAAGATTGCGGAACTTTCTGAGAAATTGGAGCACCTGCGCAGTTTTCTGGACCTGCCACATAAGGTCGAGCGCATCAAGGCGATCGACGGGCTGATGGCGGCCGGGGATTTCTGGAGCAACCAGGAGGCAGCCAACAAGGTTATCCGCGAGGCCAAGGTCCTGAAGAGCGTCGTTGAGCCGTTCAATTCCGCGCTCAAGCACGTGCAGGACGCCAAAGAGCTTTTGGAAATGGCCGATGGCGACGTCCATATGGAAGCGCAGATCGAGGCGGATGTGGTTCAGGTGGCGCAGGCGGTGGAGCGGCTTGAATTACAGGCGTTTCTGTCGGGTCCGTATGACAACAGCAATGCGATCGTGAGCCTCAACTCCGGCGCGGGCGGCACCGAATCCTGCGACTGGACGAGCATGCTCTTTCGGATGTATACCCGCTGGGCCGAGGCAAAGGGATACAAGGTCGAGGTCTTTGATATTCTGCACGGGGAAGAGGCAGGGATCAAGAATGTCTCTTTTCGTGTTGAAGGCGACAAGGCTTACGGGTATCTTAAGGCAGAGAAGGGCGTGCACCGTCTGGTGCGCATTTCGCCGTTCGACGCTAATAAACGCCGCCATACGTCCTTTGCGTCGTTCGACGCCATCCCCGAGATCGAGGATGACGTCGAGGTGGAGATCAATCCGGATGACCTGAAGGTGGATGTGTTCCGCTCGTCAGGCCCCGGCGGCCAGAGCGTCAACACCGCGGACTCGGCGGTGAGGATCACGCATATGCCGACGGGGATCGTGGTGCAGAGCCAGGTCGAGCGTTCGCAGCTGCAGAACAAGGTCCGCTGCATGAAGGTCCTTAAGGCCAAGCTGCACGAGCTCAAGCAGCAGGAGATGGATTCGAAGATCGCGGCCGAGTCAGGCCAGAAGCAGAAGATCGAGTGGGGCAGCCAGATTCGCTCCTATGTTCTTCAGCCGTATCAGATGATCAAGGACCACCGCACGGATTTCGAGGTGGGCAGCGTCCAGAAGGTCCTGGACGGAGATATTGACGGATTTATTGAAGCGTTCCTGAAGATGAAACCGGAGAAATAAAATGATCGATGCCATTATCAGAAAGCCAGTGATCACCTCCGCGAGGAAGTTTATCGCGAAGTTGCAGCCGGCTGTGAATATTCATATTAACGATGATTCCCCGCTGCCGTCGGTTTCTACGGTCAAGCGTTACGCGGTTGAGGTCGTCAAGATTAATGCGCTAGAGGCCAAGATCCAGGCTCTTTCCGACAATGAGCTTAAGGCCAAGACCAGTGAGTTTCGGTCCCGCATCGAGGCTGCGATCGTCCGCGAAAAGGCGGATGTCGAGCGCGTGCGCGAACAATACCTGAAAGCCCCGGCCATCGACCAGCGCCAGGCATTCAAGGACGAGCTCAAGCAGGCGGAGAAGGTCCTGCTGCAGGTCAAGAAGGATATTCTGAATAACATCCTGCCCGAGGCCTTTGCGGTTGTGCGCGAAGTCGGGAAAAGACTTTTGAACATGCGCCACTTTGATGTCCAGATGGTGGGCGGCATGGCGCTTCACCACGGTAATATCGCGGAGATGACCACCGGTGAAGGTAAGACGCTTGTTGCGACCCTGCCGGCGTATCTGAATGCCCTGACCGGTGACGGTGTTCATGTGGTTACGGTCAACGACTATCTGGCCAAGCGCGACTGCGAATGGATGGGGCCGATTTATGAATTCCTGGGGCTGACGCTCGGCGTCATCCAGCATGATATGAATCCGCAGGAACGCCAGAAGGCTTATGGCGCGGACATCACCTACGGCACCAACAATGAATTCGGTTTTGACTACCTGCGCGACAACATGGTCATGTTCAAGGACGAGATGGTCCAGCGCGGGCACAATTTCGCGATCGTCGACGAAGTGGACAGTATCCTGATCGACGAGGCGCGCACGCCGCTCATTATTTCCGGTCCGGCGGAAGAATCAACGGACAAGTATTACAAGGCCCATGTTATTTCCCAGCAGCTCAAGGGCCGCCGCGTGACCGAGGCGGACGAGATCGACGCCAAGCACCGCGGCGAGGACCTGAGCAAGGGGTACGATTATGTCGCGGATGAGAAGAATAAGTCGGTCGGTTTGACCGAGGAAGGTGAGGCCAAGGCCGCAAGTCTCTTCGGCGTTGCCAATCTTCACGAGATGGACACCATCGAGTATCGCCACCACGTCCTTAATTCGCTGCGGGCCAAGGAGTTCTTCAAGCTGGACACTGATTATGTGGTCAAGGAAGGCAAGGTCATTATTGTCGACGAGTTCACGGGCCGCATGATGCCGGGCCGCCGCTGGTCGGACGGGTTGCACCAGGCGGTCGAGGCCAAGGAAGGCATCAAGATCGAGCGCGAGAACCAGACGCTGGCGACGATCACTTTCCAGAATTATTTTCGCATGTACAAGAAGCTTTCGGGCATGACCGGTACGGCGTACACCGAGGCCAATGAGTTCAAGCAGATCTATTTGCTGGACGTCATCGTCATCCCGACGAACCGTCCGCTCAGCCGCATCAACCATGCGGATTGCATTTTTCGGACCCAGCGCGAGAAGTACGCCGCGGTCGTCAAGGAGATCGAGGCCTGTCATGAGAAGGGCCAGCCGGTCCTGGTCGGCACCGTGTCGATCGAAAAATCGGAGATCATTGCCAGCCTTCTGAAGGCCCGCGGCGTCAGGCACCAGGTTTTGAATGCCAAGCACCATGAATTCGAGGCTACGATCGTGTCGCAGGCCGGGCGCTACAAGGGCGTCACGATCGCGACTAACATGGCGGGCCGCGGTACGGATATCATGCTCGGCGGCAATGCCGAGTTCATGGCGCGCTCATTGGCGGCCGAGAAGCTCAAGGAGGCCGAGGACAAGGGTGAATCAGTTGATGCTCCGGAGAAGCTGGTCGACCAGTTCATCCGCCAGTTTCGCGACCAGGTCCAGAAAGAGCGCGAAATGGTCCGTCAGCTTGGCGGGCTTCATATTATCGGTACCGAGCGCCACGAATCGCGGCGTGTGGATAATCAGCTGCGTGGCCGCTCTGGCCGTCAGGGTGATCCAGGATCGTCGCGTTTTTATGTGTCCCTGGAAGACGATCTCATGCGGCTTTTTGCCGGCGACCGGATCAAGATCCTCATGGACCGTTTCGGCTTTGCCGACGGCGAGGTTATTGAGTCGTCGATGGTGTCCGGCGCGATCGAAGTGGCGCAGAAACGCGTCGAGGGTTATAACTTTGAGATCAGAAAGCAGCTTTTGGATTATGACTCGACGATGAACAAGCAGCGCGAGGTCATTTACAACCTGCGCCGTTCGATCATCGAGGGAGAGGACACGCGCGAGCTCATTCTGGAATCCATCCAATCGACCGTGGATGATTGCGTGGTCCGCTATTTTGCCAGCGACGCCAATGGCAACAAGGATGACCTCGACGGTCTCGTCATGTATTTTCAGGACAAGTTTGGCTATGATCTTGTTGCGCATCAGCAAAAACTTTTGACGCTGACCAGTACGACCGCCGGAGAGTTCCTGGCGCCGCTGGTGGTCCAGGCGTATTTGGACAAGGAACAGTCCATCGGTAGCGAACATGTCCGCCGTTTGGAGCGCATGTTCCTGCTGCACACGATCGATACCAAATGGAAAGAGCACCTGTACGCCATGGACCGGCTCAAGGAAGGCATGGGCCTGCGCGCGCTGGGCCAGAGGGATCCTCTGGTCGAATACAAGCGGGAAGGTTTTCATATGTTCCAGGCCATGTTTGAGTCGATCCATATTGATGTGGCCGAGATGATTTTCAAGCTGCGCCCGGTCGAGGAAGACCCCGCGGTCAAGCGGGTTTTTTCCGGTAGCCAGCAATTTGTGCATCAGGAATTCTCCGGTATGACCGGAGCTTTGCAGATGGCATCCCCGCAGGAGCCCGACGCGGGAGCGGCCGTTATGGCAGCTGCGGAACATCGCGCGCCAGCGGCGCATCAGCCTTCTGCACAGCCCAAGGTTGGGCGCAATGATCCCTGCCCCTGCGGCAGCGGGAAGAAATATAAAAAGTGTTGTGGTCAATAGACAGGCATTTGTTTCAGGAGGTTTCTCAATGATCCAGTCCGTTATCCTTTCAGTCCTTTCGGCAGCGCTTTTGTTTTGCTCTTTCCCGCCGTTACAGTTTGGATTCCTGGCGTGGGTCGCGCTCATTCCGCTATTTTATGTCCTTGATCGCGCCCGGACCCGTTGGGTCGCTTTTGGTTGGGGTTATTTGACGGGTTTCCTTTTCTTTCTGGCTGTCCTGCAGTGGATCCATTATGTGACCACGATTGGCCTAATTTTCTTGTCGGCTTATTTGGCACTTTACTTTGGTCTTTTCGGGACCTTTTACCGTTGGTCGGACCGCTTTCGCCTCCGCTTTCGGATTTTTATGCTTTCAGCCGCCTGGGTCATTCTCGAGTATCTTCGGGGGGCGATCTTCACGGGATTCAACTGGGGATCGATCGGGCACAGCCAGACGTACTTTAAGGACTTGGTCAGGTTTGCGGCAGTCGCTGGTGTTCCGGCGATCTCATTCGTTGTTGTTTGTGGGAATTTCTTTATCAGGGGCTTGGGCGCGGCTCTTGTTGAGGGTATTCAGATCAAGCGCAATTTGATCGGAGCCCTTGTGTTTGCGTTTCTGGTCTGGCTCGGCGGCGCTATTGCTTATCGGATTCCGTATAAACTTCCACCGAAGACCATTTTTCTGAATGTGGCCCTGATCCAGCCGAACACTTCCCTGGCAACCTCCGCAGATCCTTCGTTGAGAGAAGGCATTGTTCACCAGGAACTGGAGATGAGCCGCAAGGCCCTCAAGAAGAGGCCTGATCTTATTATCTGGCCGGAAACATCTTTCCCTGGTTTTTACTGGGAAAAGCCGGAGCTGGTGGCGGAGATCAAGACTTTTGCACGGGAAAACAAGGTTTCCCTTTTGATCGGAGCGATCACCAAGGAGGGGGATAAGTATTTCAATTCCGCGCTTTTGATCTGGCCGAATGGCGAGATCGTGAAGACTTACAATAAGCGACACCTGGTCATGTTGGGAGAGTATATTCCCTTCCGTAAAGGCTTGCCGTTCCTGGCCTCGCTTGTCCCGATCGACGACTTCTCGCCGGGAACGGAGAGTTCTGTTTTTGAATTGCCCAACGGGGTGAAGTTCTCGGTCTTGATCTGTTTTGAGGACACGGTTCCTTCGCTGGCAACACGGTATGTCTACAAGGGAGCGGATTTCCTGGTCAATATGACCAATGATGCGTGGTTCCGTGATGTGGGGCAACAGAAGATGCACCTGGATAACGCGTCTTTCCGTGCTGTTGAGAACCGCCGGCCGCTTCTTCGCGCGACGAATACCGGAGAGAGCTGTATGGTGGAGAGGAACGGCATTGCCTCTCCATGCGTCCAGGATGATCACTTGAAGAAGGTGGATATTCAAGGAGTGGCTTCTGTCCGGTTCCCCATTTTCCGGCAGCCGACCGTTTTCAGAAAATACGGCGACATGTTCATTCTCTTTTGCCTGTTCGGCATTCTGTTGGTGCCGGTCCTGGTAAAGCTCATGCCGCCTGCATTTTGGAACGCGGAATTGACACGGTTGTCGTTAAGGGGCAGGAACAGGAAAGTTCCGAGTATTTCGACGCTGGCCAAGGTGCTTATTATTGACGATGATCGTGCGCTTCATATGCTGCTGAAGCATGTTCTGGGTTCCAAAGGTTTTGAGGTTGTCTCGGCCATGACAGGTGCAGATGGTTTGGCATTGGCAAGAACCTACAAGCCGGATATCATTATTCTCGACGTTGTCATGCCTGAGATGAAAGGGCATGAGGTTTGCGCGAGACTTAAGAGCGATTCGGTGACAGCGCCGATCCCGGTGCTCTTTTTGACGGCCCTCAATTCCCTGATGGAGATCAATACTGAACTACTGCTTGGCGCCGCAGGTCACCTGGCCAAGCCGGTCGATTCTGTAGAGCTGATTAAAGAGATCAGAAAGATCCTCGGACTTTCAAAGGAAAAGGAATAGTTATGGAGATGATCAAGGTCCTTATTATCGACGATGAACGCACACTGCACGCCATGCTTAAGCCAATCCTTGGTTCGCATGGCTTTGAGGTCATCTCGGCTCTGACCGGCGAGGAAGGCCTGGCCCTGGCCAGGAAAGAAAAACCGGCCCTGGTGGTCCTGGATGTCATCATGCCGGCCATGAAAGGCCGCGAGGTCTGCCGGAGGTTAAAGAACGATCCGGAGACAGCATCGATCCCGGTGCTTTTTCTGACCGCCAAGGATTCGCCGGATGATGTGCGGGCAGAGCTGGAGGCCGGCGCTGTGGGGCATGTCACCAAGCCGATCAATCCTTCGCATCTGGTCAAGCAGATGAAGAAAGTCCTGGGGCTTTAAAGTGAAAAAGCAGGAGCGGCTTTCCAGACTGGAGCATGCTGTCGGAACGTTCTTTTTTCATTTCTTCCTAGGGTTCCTTCGGATATTGCCATGGTGTATTTTTCGCCCCTTGGCCAAGCTGGCCGTCACGGTCCTTTACCTCGTGTCTCCCAAGATGGGGCGTTACGCTCTGGAAGGGCTGGACATTGCCTTCGGGGATGTTATTCCACGTCGGGAGAAAAAAATCCTGGCGCGCCGATCGTTCTTTGCCTTGGCGGAAGGATTGGCCTGGTTCATGTATACGATTGAGCATCCCCGGATCGTGGAGTCGTATTTCACGATGGAAGGCCGTGAGCATCTGGATCAAGCCTTGGCCAAGGGCAAAGGCGCGGTCATTGCGGTTGGTCATGTTGGACCGTTTGTTTGGATGATGCAGCATTTTTTGCAAAAGGGATACAAGGTGAACGTAGTCATGCGGCCGCCTCGCAGCGCGGCGCTCCGGGCTGCCTTGTTGAAAAAGTCTTTGGATCGTGGCGGGCTCATCACGATCTACAGCGTGCCGATCAGAACTTGCGTGGTGGAATGTTTTCAGGCCCTCAAGCGCGGCGAGATCGTGTTTCTGCCTATTGACCAGAACTATGGTTCTGCGGGTCGGGTTTTCGTGGATTTTTTCAGCCGCAAGGCCGCGACCGCGCCCGGTGTCATCGGTTACAGCCTGAAGACCGGGGCCGAGGTCCTGATGGCGGTCTCGGTGCCGGAGAAGGACGGGCGGTTCAGGACGATCATCGAGCCTTTTGCGATCGAGCCTCAGGCTGAAGAGCGCCAGACGCTGATTCATAATACGGCGCGATTGACAGCCCGGTTGGAATATTTCATTCGTCAGCATCCTGACCAGTGGTCCTGGATGCACCGCCGCTGGAAGGCGATTCCGAAAGAAGGAGAAGTGACAGGAGGCAGTCATGTCGATTAAAAAGAAGCTGGTGTTGTTCATTCTCGGGTTCGGTCTTGTGATCGGCGGCGTCGCCTTGGCCCTCAAGTACTGGATTTTTATCAAGGTGGTTTTTTGTGGCCTGATCGGCCCGCTCTTGGCTGTGGGCGGACTGGTGCTCCTGGCCATTGCGCGGGATTAGTCTTGGCAAAATCCGTGTCTCTTTGTATAGTGGGGGCTAATTAGAAAGGGGTTATCATGATTTTAGACAAATTCTTTCCTAAAGATTTCAATTTCTTTGATGTGTTCGAGCGGCAGGCGGCCTGCCTGTTGGAAGGCGCTGACGCTTTGAGAAAGGCCGTCGAGAAGGGGCCGATCGATCAGTTCTACCTTCGCAAGATCCATGAGATCGAGATCAAGGCCGATGAGGCGTCGGGCATTGTTATTTCCCAGATTAACAAATCTTTTATTACTCCTTTTGACCGCGAGGATATCCATGCGCTGACCAAGGCTCTGGATGACATCATTGATATGATGAACACGATCGCCAACCGGCTCAATACTTACAAGATCACGGTTGCGACGAAAAATCTCATTGAGTTCTCGCTTGTGATCGAGGAAGCTTCTCGCGGCATTGCCAGCGCTGTGAAGGGTATGCGGGACATGAAGAATTATCCGACGGTCATGAATTTCTGTATCGAGGTCAGCCGTCTGGAGAACATCTCGGATTCCATGCGCGACACCGCGCTCGCCGGCCTTTTTGAGAATGAGAAAGACCCGATTGCGATCATCAAATGGAAAGAGCTTTACGAAGATGCCGAGACTGTTGTCGATATTTGTGAAGACGCGGCCCATGTTGTCGAGTCCATCATGTTAAAACAGGCGTAAAGGTTATGAATATCTCTCCTGAGATCATCTTTCTTGTATTTTTGGCGCTGACCTTTGACTTTCTTAACGGATTCCATGATTCGGCCAATGCCATTGCGACCATTGTTTCGACGCGGGTTTTGACGCCGCGCAATGCGGTCATGTGGGCGGCGTTCTTTGAGTTCAGTGCGTTCTTTGTTTTTGGCCAGATCGGGCTTCATGTGGCCCAGACCATTGGCAAGGGGATCATTGACCCGCACATTGTTGATCAGGCAGTCATCTTTGGCACGCTGATCGGCGCCTGCGGCTGGAACCTGATCACATGGTACCTGGGGTTGCCGACAAGTTCGTCGCATGCGCTGATCGGCGGAATGATCGGCGCGGCGCTGGTCAAGGCCGGGCCTGGCGCTTTGCTGGGGCCGGGGATCATGCGGGTGGTGACGTTCATTGTTATCGCGCCTGTTGCCGGGCTTTTGCTGGGGCTTTTTTTTGGGATCCTTGTTCACTGGCTGTTTCGGAAGTCTTCTCCGAGCAAGGTGGACAACTTCTTCCGTAAAGGGCAGCTGGTGTCAACAGCGCTCTACAGTATGGGGCACGGTGGAAATGATGCTCAAAAGACCATGGGTATCATCACCTGTCTTCTTTTCAGCGCCGGGATCCTCAAGGGCGATTTTTACGTGCCGTTATGGGTCAGGGTCAGCTGTTTCGTTGCGATTTCTTGCGGGATCATGTTCGGCGGCTGGCGCATCGTCAAGACCATGGGCCAGAAGATCGCCAAGCTCAAGCCGGTGGACGGTTTTTGTGCCGAGACCGGCGCGGCCATCACGCTGTTTACGGCGTCAGCCTTCGGCATTCCGGTGAGTACGACGCACACCATTACCGGATCGATCATGGGCGTCGGGTCTTTGCGCCGTTTGAGCGCGGTCAAGTGGGGTGTGGCGGGCCGCATTGTCTGGGCCTGGATCATCACCATTCCCTGTGCAGCGGTTATTTCCGCCAGTGCGTATTGGCTCGTGAAATTCTTTCATCATTGATCAGAGGATGTGGCATGTGGCAGCGGTTTAAAAAGTATTTCTTTTCCGGACTGGCAGTCTTTCTTCCGCTGGCCCTGACGATCTACGTCTCGATCGGGGTCCTTAATTTTGCCGAAAGCATTTTTGGCCGTTATCTCAGGCCGTTCTTCCTTCAAAATTATGACTTTTATTTTTGGGGCCTGGGCATCGTGACCCTGGTGGTCATCATCCTTTTCTGCGGATTCTTGATTACGAATTATTTTGGCCGGTTCATCCACCGCCAGGCGGAAAAAATCCTGCTCAGGATACCTTTGGTCGGGCATGTTTATCCGGCCTTCAAGGAGATCGCGAAGTTCCTGTTCCGGGAAGAGGCATCGGGATTTCAGCAGGTGGTTCTCATCTCCTGGCCGCAGAAGGGGCAATACGCCCTGGCGTTTATGACCAACAAGACGGCGGCCTTCATTTGTGAGAAGACAGGGCGCGAGATGATCAATGTCCTCATGCCGCATGTCCCCAATCCGCTGACCGGATTTCTGATCATTGTTCCGCGTGATGAAGCAATCTTTTTGGACATCACAGTTGAGGAAGCGGCCAAGATGATCGTCTCCGGCGGCGTTGTCAACCCGGAACTCATCCATGGAAAGAAAGTTCCCCCGCAAGGTTAAGCTTGTT
This sequence comes from Candidatus Omnitrophota bacterium, assembly GCA_015233705.1. Next base: position 3,162 of record JADFXE010000025.1, on the reverse strand, counting down.
ATTTTTGATCTGGACGGGACTCTGGTCGATGCCTATCGCGCCATTGCCGACAGCATCAATCATATGCTCAAGATCACGGGGCGAAAGCCGGTGTCTGTTCTGACCATCAAGCGTTCAGTCGGCTGGGGTGTGGACACCTTGGTGCGTGAGTTCGTTCCTGAGACTCAGGCGGCGGAGGCGTTACGGATTTTCCGTAAACATCATGATAAGCGCCTGCGTCAAAAGATCAGGCTTCTTCCCGGTGCCAAGAGTATTCTGCCGTTCTTAAAGAAGAATGGCTGTCGGTTGGCGATTGCCAGCAACCGTCCGAGTCAGTTTTGTCATATTATTCTGAAAGAATTGGGGATTGACCACTATTTCGATCTTGTCATTTGCGGGGATGGGGTCAGGCGTCCCAAGCCGTATCCGGACATGGTCAAGGCGATCCTCAAGAAAACGCGGGTCAGGAAGTCAGAGGCGATCTATGTGGGCGACATGTCAGTGGACGTGCTGTGCGCCCGCAGGGCAGGGGTGATGGCCGTGGCGATTCCGACCGGTTCCTGCACGCGCGAGGAGATCCTGGCCGCCAAGCCGGACCGGATGATAGAGAAACTCATGGTTTTAAAGGACTTCTTTGGATAGGGGTTTTATTTATCTAAAGAATCCTCTTTATTTTTTTGACTTGGTAAGTATAATTAAGAAATTCTTCAAACCAAAAAGAAAGCTTTCAAGGCATGACCACATCATTATTGGAATTCCTTATTCTTTTTCCCTTGGTAGCCGCTGGCCTCGCGTTCATTAACCGAAAGACATCTTTCTTCCCGCCAATTGTTTATTCTGCCGCGGCAGTTCTGATTTTAGCGTCCCTGGCCTTGATCGGTGCGCATGTTAGCGGTCGAACCATCCTGATTCCCGCCCATATCGAGTGGGTTGAGCCGATTATGCTGGCCGTTGAGGTTGCGCTGGCAGCCTATCTTCTCTTATTAGGGGCCAAGCGCCGCGACCTGTGGGTCGGGGCCCTGGTCGTTATTCAGACTACGCTTTTATTGATGTTTCACTTTGGCGCTGGCAAGGGTGCCCACGCGCATGCCAACCTGTTCCTGGACCTTTTTTCGGTCATCATGGGGTTGATCGTTGGCGTGATCGGCAGCCTGATCGCGGTTTATGCGGTCGGCTACATGAAGGATTTCTATCATCACCATCACGAATATAAGGATGAAAGGCCGCTGTTCTTTGGTCTGATCTTCCTCTTTTTGTCCGCCATGTTCGGTGTCTGCTTCTCTAATAATCTCTTGTGGCTCTTTTTCTTCTGGGAGATCACGACAGTCTGTTCCTTCTTATTGATCCGCTATAAGAGAGACGAGCAGTCGGTCAAGAACGCTTTTTGGGCCTTGCGTTGGAACCTGTTGGGCGGCTTGGGCTTTTTAGTCGGAATAATTTATCTGTTCAAGACCTGCCATACGATCGAGATGGACCGGATGATGTTCATGCCCAAGGCCATGATCCTTTTGCCGGTCGCTTTGTTCAGTTTTGCGGGCATGACCAAATCCGCTCAGCTGCCGTTCTCTTCTTGGCTTGTGGGCGCCATGGTCGCGCCGACACCGGTCTCCGCACTTCTTCATTCCAGTACCATGGTTAAGGCCGGTGTTTATCTGGTCCTGCGTTTTGCCTCGGTCTTGGATCACACGATGGTCGGGTTTGTGGTCGCCCTGGTCGGCATCGTCACTTTTCTAATCGGGTCCTTTATTTGCATCAGCCAGAATGATGCCAAGAAGGTGTTGGCCTATTCGACGATCGCGAATTTGGGTTTGATCATCCTGTGCGCCGGCGTGGGCACACCCGAGGCGGTCTGGGCCGGAATCTTGCTCATCATTTTCCATGCCATATCCAAGGGGCTTTTGTTCCTGTGCGTTGGCACGACTGAACACACGATCGGCAGCCGTCAGATCGAGGATATGACCGGGCTTATTATGCGGATGCCGAAATTGTCCGTGATGATGCAGATCGGTATCGCGGGGATGTTTCTTGCGCCGTTCGGTATGCTTATCAGCAAGTGGGCGGTTCTGCGGGCGATTGTGGATTACAACGCGGTTTTGGCCATTGTCCTCATTTTCGGTAGCGCGGCGACCATGTTCTTCTGGGTCAAGTGGATCGGCAAGCTTCTGATCATTGACCGTCCTTATGAGAATGTGGAGAAGGGCGTTTCGCGCGACCAGTGGATCCCGCTGGCTACGCTCGCGACTCTGACAGTTCTTATTTGCGCTTTCTTCTCACAGGTGGCAGATCATTTCATTGCGCCGTATATTCAGGCTCTTTATGGCACAACGGTCGGTCTTGGAACAGGCAATACCGTGATCATGGGGATCATGCTGGCGATGCTGTTCCTGTTCCCGCTGGGGCTCATGGATCACTGGCGCGGGTCGCGGGTGGTCGGCGCTTACCTGGCCGGGGCCAATGCCGGGGAGAGCAACCGTCAGTTCCGCGATTCCCTGGGCGGCCTGCAGAATATGGACATGAAGAATTATTATCTTGATGGATATTTCACGGAAGCCGGTCTTATGCGCATGGGCGTTCTTTTGGGCGCGGTCTTTGCCTTTGCCATGATATTGATAGGAGCCATGTAATGTCATTATTGCACGGATTGTTATTCGTTCTTTTAGCGCCGATCGTGGGCGGCCTTCTTTCGGGGATCGACCGAAAGCTGACTGCCAGGATGCAGGGCCGTATTGGGCCGCCGCTTTTCCAGCCGTTCTATGATGTGGCCAAGCTCCTGCAGAAGGAGAATCTGGTGTCACGTCCGTCGCAGAATCTCTACGTGCTGTTCTTCTTTATCTTCATTGTTTTTACCGGCGCGCTGTTCTTTGCGGGCGGCGACCTGTTGCTGGTGATTTTTGCCCTGACCTTGTCCGGCGTGTTCTTTATCTTGGGCGGCTTTAAGGCAAGCTCTCCGTACAGTTTCATCGGCGCGAGCCGCGAGGCGCTTCAGATGATGGCCTACGAGCCTGCGGTCCTGCTTGCAGCGGTGGGGATGTACATGGTCACCAGGAGCTTTCAGGTGGTGGATATCGTGGCCTATCATCATCCGCTCATCCTGGAACTTCCCGGCATATTTTTCGCGTTCTTTTTTATCCTGGCGATTATCGAATACATTGACGGCGGACTTTTGCGTCGAGTGTCTCAAAG
>JADFXE010000024.1 GCA_015233705.1 Candidatus Omnitrophota bacterium | reverse complement strand
ACATAAATATCGTGACAGAGGCTATGAAAGGGGTTTGGGAGTGAATTGAGCCCCGCTTACCTCGGATCCAGAGAAAGCGGGGTGAGCTGAACGACAAAACCCCTTTCATGGCCTCGTTATCTACCCATACGAAATTTCAAAGAATATCTTATTTCAATTTCATGCTGAGTGCGATGCGCTTGCGCTTGAGATCCACGTCCTTCACCAGGACCGTGACCTTCTGGTGGAGCTTCACAACGTCGGAAGGATGCCGGACGTAACGGTCCGACAGCTCGCTGATGTGCACCAGTCCGTCCTGATGCACGCCGATATCAACGAACACGCCGAAATCCGCAAGGTTCGTGACCACCCCCGGCAGGACCATATCTTTCTGAAGGTCGTCAATGGTATTGACCCCGTCCTTGAAAGCCACGAACTCGAACTTGGCGCGCGGGTCGCGTCCAGGCTTGCTCAGCTCGCTCACAATATCCTGCAGCGTGGGCAGGCCGATCCGCTCGGTCACGTATTTCTTCAGATCAATGCGGGTGCGCAAATTATCCATCTGAATAAAGTCACGGATCGAACAGCCAAGGTCCTTGGCAAAGGCCGTGACAACGCCGTAACTTTCCGGATGAACCGCGCTGGCATCCAGCGGATTCTCCCCGCCGATGATCCTTAAAAAGCCCGCCGCCTGCTCGTAGGCCTTGACGCTAAAGCGCGGGACATTGTGGATCTCGTCCCGGTTCTTGAACGGTCCCTTCTGGTTGCGATACTCAACAATGCCCTGCGCCAGCGCCGGGCCAAGGCCGGAGACGTACATCAAGAGTTCACGGCTAGCGGTATTGGCATCAACGCCGACCATGTTAACACAGCTGATGGTCACATCATCCAAAGCCTGTTTCAGTTTGGTCGGGTCCACATCGTGCTGGTACTGGCCCACGCCAATGTTCTTGGGATCGCATTTGACGAGTTCTGCCAGCGGGTCCTGAAGACGGCGGCCGATGGAAATGGCGCCGCGGACCGTGACGTCAAGGTCAGGGAATTCCCGACGGGCCACGTCAGAGGCGGAATAATACGACGCCCCGCTTTCGCTCACCATCACGATCTTGATGTCCGGGATCTTGAGCGTGCGGATAAAGGCCTCGGTCTCGCGCGAAGCGGTGCCGTTACCGATCGCCACCACGCTAACCGCATGCTTCTTGCAAAGCCGGCGGATAGTCTCCCCGGCATCAACTTCCTTGGCCTCGCTCTGGCCAAGATAAACCGCCTGGAACTCCAGAAATTTACCCTGCTCATCGAGGACCGCCAATTTGCACCCGGTCCTGAGGCCCGGATCAACAGCCAGCACCATCTTGGGGCCCAGCGGCGGCGACATCAGAAGCTGACGCAGATTGGTCTGGAACGTCTTGATCGCCTCGGCATCCGCCTTTTCCTTGGTAATGAGCCGGATCTCGTTTTCGATCGACGGCGACACCAGGCGCTTGTAACTTTCCTCGACCGCGAGCATGGCCTGGCGCGCCGAGTCGCTGCGGTTATTCTTGACGAACACGGACTGCAGGATCTTCAGGGCCTCATCCTCAGAGACCGTGATCCGCAGAAGCAATATCTCTTCCTTCTCTCCCCGACGGGCAGCCAGGACACGATGCGACGGCGCCTGGGCCACCGGCTCCTTCCAGTCAAAATAATCCTGGAACTTGGCGCCGGCCTCTTCCTTGCCTTTAATGACCCGGGAATGGAACTGGCCCTTGGTCAGGAACAGTTCACGGACCCGCGCGCGGGCGTCGGCATCTTCGTTCACCCATTCGGCGATGATGTCGCGCGCGCCAGCCAGAACCGCGTCCGCGTCTTTCAGATCTTTGGCTGGATCAACGTAATGCTGGGCCGCATCTTCCGGGTCAAAGTCCGGGTCCTGCTTGAATATCTCGACAGCCAAAGGCTCAAGCCCCCTTTCCTTGGCAACCATGCCGCGCGTGCGGCGTTTGGGCTTATAAGGAAGGTACAGGTCCTCCAGCTCGGTCATGGTCCTGGCCTTATCGATCTTGGCCTTGAGTTCAGGCGTGAGCTTGCCCTGTTTTTCAATGGATTCCAGAATGGCAGCGCGGCGCTTGTCGAGCTCGGCCAGCTGCAGGATCCGGTCCCGGATGGATGTGACCGCAACCTCATCCAGCGTGCCGGTCACTTCTTTGCGGTAACGGGCGATGAAGGGAACAGTCGAGCCTTCTTCCAGGAGTTGAACAGTTGCCTGGACCTGGGCTTCCCTGATATTTAATTCCTGGGCAACTTGCCGGAGGTGAGAAACGTTCATCAGAGGACTACTTCAGTGATCTTTCGTTATTGGAAATGACAATGGTCGTGCTTTGCTCTGCCGTGTAGAAATGCTCGAGGGCCACATCGTCCAGAGGCGCGGTCATTTGCTGGTAGCGCTCATCTGTGGGCGTAAGATCATCGGCCGCGCCGGCGATCGGCACATCAGCGTAAAATTCCTCGGCCTTGATTACCGCAGTATCCAGACCTTCGATCATGCCGTCGTGCTTGTCACTGTAGAGCTGTGCAAAGGCAGGAACGGTCAGCACAAAAGACAACACAAACAGTAACGATATTTTTTTCATCTTCCACCTCGATGGTCTATGTTTTGAATTTAATATAAACCAGTTCCGGCAGGATAACAAGGCAAAACCTGAAAATGTCAAAATGCCATAGTGTCAAGAATCCTTGTTAAGGCCCACCATTGTCTCTCTAAAAAAGCAAAAAACGCACTCCCGTACGGAAAATGCGTTTTTGCTTTTGGAAACAATAGTGGGCCATGCAAGAGTCGAACTTGCTACCAAGTGATTAAGAGTCACTTGCTCTACCAGGTGAGCTAATGGCCCAAGTAAATGGGTTCCCGCCAAACACGAGACGACAAAAGAACATATTCCGAGGACAACCTGCCTTCGGAGAATGCGATAATATACCAGAAGATATTTTGGATGTAAAGAATTTATATTGGGAGTTTTTCTGCGAACTGTCCTGTCCTGAGCAGCGCCAGAGTGCAAGCCTGGATAGTCGCAATCCCGGCATTCCCAGCCGCAGCCTCCAACACATCGTTCTCTGCACCGGGATTAAAGATAATGCGCTCGGGCTTCAGCGCAACGATATCTTCTATAATCTTGTCCGAATGTGCCTTGCCAATATAAACCCAGATTTTTCAGTAGCACAATTTTGTCGACGATACCGCTTGCACAAAATTGTGCGGATGAAAAATCGTCGGCTTCCACAGTGTTCTCGTCAAGAAAAGCCGGGGTTATCCCGCATACCATAATTCCTATTGAGAAATGCGGGATAAAGCGTCAGCGTGTGGATTCTTTCAGGAATATCGCGTACAGAAGCAAAGACCTTGGTGCCATCAATCTGCTGAAGTTTCGGGTGTACTGGAAAAACCTGATGACCCTTATCCTGCAAAAACCGAAAAACCAGGTAGGCGTAGCGGTCGGTCTTGTCGGTAGCGCCAAGAATAGCAACGTTCACAAACAACCTCTCAGGCAACGAACTCGCTGACCATGTCCCAAATCGTCGCCGGGAGAAAACGGCCGATATACTTGTCAGCGCCCGCCTCTTGACAGCGGTTCTTGGCCGCCCTGAGCTGCTCGATCCCATCCATGCTGCCAATATCTTCTGGAGAAAACTGGGTAAAAACCAGAATCTTTGTCTCGCTCAGACGCGAAAAACACCGCAGCGCCCGGATCATCTCAGGAGCCGCGATGTCACCTGCAATCATGGCATCAATAAGAACCACTCGGGGATTTAAAATAAGACAATTGGAAAAGAATTCAATGGGATCTGTGGTCTTACCAACGACCAGCGCGTGCTCCTGCAGGGCCCTGACCATATCCTGATTGTTCTCTTCATTCGATCCCAACAAGAGGACCTGTTTGTTCTTGCGCTCCACTTCCTCGCAGGTGAACACATAATCCACCTTGTGGACCAATTTCTCACCATCCAAAGGTTTGGGCAGGAAATGCTCAATACCCAGTGTCTGGAATGACTCCCGAAAGATCCGGCTATCCGTGATGATAATGATCGGGATACCGGCGGTCTTGGCATCTTTCTTAAGTTCCTTATAAACATCGACGCCGTCCATAATCGGCATGATGACATCCAGGACGATCAGATCGATCTTAATGGACTTGATAATGCCCCAGGCCTCCCGCCCGTTTCTCGCCGTCTCGACCCGATAGCCGTGCTCCTCAAGTTTCTGCTTTGCCAGGGCAACGACTGTTGGCTCATCATCAGCGATCAAAATACGTTTGGTCATAACAGCCTCACTTTAGAGAAATGTTGAATTATTTTCTTTATTCTAGAACAAGATGCTGTTTGTGGACGATCTTTTTGAACTTTTCCAGAAAATGCCTGACGCGAACATCCATCATAATATGGTGCTTCAAAATCGGCTTCTTGAGGATAATGCCATCCAGACTGGTGCAGCGCGAAAGCGCCACGTAGATCTGCCCGTGCGAAAACGTCCCGCGCCCGACGTCAATAATGACCCTGGAGAAAGTTTTTCCCTGCGACTTGTGAATGGTCACCGCCCAGGCCAGGCGCAAAGGGTACTGAGTGAAAGCACCCGTCACCTCAGAAGAAACCTTGGCCGCCTCCTTGTCGTAAAAGAAGCGATACATTTCCCAGGTGAACGGCGCCACATCCACCGTCTGCCCTTCCGCCAGCCTGACACGAATGGCATCCCCGCTATCGGCGTGAATAATATCCGTCACCTGCCCAATCGTGCCATTAACCCAGCGGCCGAGTTGATCATTGTTCAAAAGCATCACCTGCGCGCCGATCTTGACCTCCAGCATCTCCTGCGTCGGAAGGTTCTTCTCCTCGAACTTGCCGCTCACGTCCCCCGGATATTGATGCAGTTTGCCCTTCAGGGAACTGATCCTGACCTTGTTGATCTCATCCGCCAGCGAGTTTGTCGTCGTCAGATAGACAAAGAACTCTCCGGCCGGCGGCGTAAAGGCCGGGTCCAGACGCTTGTTCAAAAGCGCCAGCTCCTCAGGACGGATATCATTATCACGGACCGCATTCAGCAGGCGGATGAACTGGTCTTCTTTCTGACGGTAGATCGTCTCAAGTTCAAGATATTCGACACCCAATTCCGGAAAAGCCTTGGCATCAAAAAAATACGGGCTCGGATAAACACCCTGAAAGATCTCCCTCTCCGCGCCGGTCACCACCGGCGGAAGCTGATAAAGGTCGCCGATCAGAATCATCTGCACCCCGCCAAAAGGCTCGTCCTTATGCGGACCGTGCAGGCGAAGAAATGCATCCATGCAGTCGAACAGGTCGGCCCGGACCATGGAGATCTCATCCACGATGATCGTGTCCAGGTTCTTGTAGATCTCCCGCTGGGCCCGGCGCAGGCGGATGTCCTCGACCCCGGCCGGCGTCGTATCAGGACGGAAATTGAAAAAGGAATGAATGGTCTGACCCTTGATATTGACCGCCGCCACACCCGTCGGTGCCAGAACCACAACATTCTTGGATGTACTGGAACGAAAATACTGCAGGAGCGTGGACTTTCCTGTCCCGGCGCGACCGGTCAGAAAGATGTTCTTGCGGGAATGCTCAAACAGCTCGTAAGCCCTCAGGAACTGCGCGTTCTTCTCGATCTTGTCAAAATTCATAGCGCCATTCTACACGCCGCACCCTGCCTCACCAAGGCTTTTTAACCCGGATTTTGCATTAGGCAAAATCCGCCCGGAGGACCGACATTCGTAACATACTGCGAATGTCGGGGTTAACCCCACGCCTTCGGCGTGGCCGGAGGCAAATTTTGCATTTCCATCTTCTTCAGATTATCGACCGGAGAAGATGTGGAATGCAAAATTTGGGTTTAACAGGAATATCCTTGACGGGCTCCGCGCTCTCCCTTAGGCTGATGCTGATTGAAAGGAATACCTCATGCTGCCCCAATCAGGCGACTGGAATTCGTTCTGGAAGAACCAGGCTACCGGCAACCCGACCGCCATCAGCTGGTCGAAACGCCGGATGCTGAAGCTCCTTTCCCTCTATACCAAGCCCGGCATGACCGCGCTGGATGCCGGCTGCGGCAGCGGGTTCTTCTCCAGATTCTTTTGCAACCAGGATCTGCACACGATCGCGCTCGACTATGCGCCCAGCGCGCTCGAGATGGCCCGCACAGCGACCAATGGCCGCGCCGAACTTCTCCAGATCGATCTTATCAAGGATGACCTGGGCCAGCGACTGGGCGCCAGGGCCGACATCATATTCTCCGACGGACTTCTGGAACATTTCACGGACGAAAACCAGTCCGCCATCCTGCAAAATCTTAAGAAAGCGCTCAAAGACACCGGCCTTATCGTCACCTTTGTGCCCAATCGCTGGTCACCCTGGGAATTGATCCGGCCTTTCTACATGCCGGGGATCGAGGAACGGCCGTTCACGCTAGGCGGCCTCAACCGTCTTCACGAACGCCAGGGTCTGAAGATCATTGCCTCCGGCGGCGTCAACACTCTGCCCTTTCGTGTGTCACCGGAAGGCCCGGTGGCCGCCCTTTTCGGGATGCTGTTGTATGTCATTGCTCAAAAAGAATAAACTTCGCTACCTATTCTTTTCTGTCGAGATCACAGCCATTTTGTTCATCCTGGCCCTGACCATACCCTCGCCAAGCCAGGCCAGCGCAACGATCCTGGATATCATCGAACAGAAAAGATTCGCGATCGTGGCCATCCAGGGGCTGACTTTGCAGACCAGCCCCGGCGGGACAGCGGCCGCCATCACGCCCGACGGACGGATCCTTGTCAACCAGCAGCAGCACGTCCAATACGCTGTCAATGCCGGCGCCGGCATCATCATTGACCCCAGCGGGATCATTGTCACCAACACGCATGTCATCTACGGCTCCAACCAGATCATCGTTACGCTCAAGGACGGCACCCGCTATCCGGCGGCCGTGGCGTATATTTCACCCAGTTACGATTTCTCACTGCTGAGGATCCGCCCTGCCCAGGCGCTGGACGCCATTGACATGGCCGACTCCAGCGCCATTTCACTCGGCGATGATATTGTGACCGTCGGCAACTCGCCTCTCCTGAAAGAGACCATCTCCGGCGGCAAGGTCATTGGCGAAGGATTGCGCCCGGTCAACGGCGGGCAGTCGCTGGAGGTCATCGAACTGAACATCAACCACTATTCCGGGGACAGCGGCGGACCGGTCCTGGACAAGGACGGACAGCTTGTGGGGCTTCTCAGCGCCAAGATCGAATCCGCCAACCGGGCCTGTCTGGCCATTCCGGTGAACAAGATCAAATCTGCTTACTTAACTCTTGTCAGCCCCCCACAAAATCGTTAAAGTAGGTTCTTATGATTACCCTTTCCAAACTGCAAAAGATGCCCTGGCTCCCCTGGATCATCGTCGGAATCTTGGTAAGCGTCCTCGGGCTTTACGTCCGCCTCTATCCGCTGCGCAAGAATGTCACATCCGATGCCTCGGAAAAGGCTACAGTCCTGGTTATCAACCGGGTCAGGGCCATGATCGCCCAAAAGGTGATGGCCCGGTATCCTGACCTTGCGCCCGACAAACGCAACGCCCTGATCCAGCAGAAATTCAACGAAGTCTTTAAGAACGACCAGGCCCAATTCCGCAAGATCATTGACCAGGTCGATGACCAGATCCTGACCAAATCTCCCCGGGAAATGCCTTATCTTCTGGAATCCGACTCCTATTATTACCTGGACCTGACCGAGAATGTCCTTGCCAAAGGCGACGTCAGCGACAGCGTCCGCGGCAGTAAATTTTTCAACCCTCTCATGCTCGCGCCCCTTGGCTTCTGGGAAGTCCACACCTGGCATCCCTACGTCGCAGCCTGGGTCTATCGTACCGTCCGGCTGCTCCAGCCGCAGGCTGAACTCATGTACGCCGTGGCCTTCACCTCGCCGATCCTTTCGGTCCTGATCGTGGCCGCTTTCCTGTTCGCGGCCTGGGCCATCGGCTGCCAGTGGCCCACAGCCTTCATCAGCTCCATCTTCTTTTCCCTGGCGCCCATCTACCTCAAAAGAAGCACCTACGGCTGGTTTGACAATGATCCTTACAACGTCCTGTTTCCACTCTTGACGCTAGGCTTTCTCTTCTTAGCCGTGAAGAATCTGGACAAAATCCGCAAGGTCCTTGTCTTTGGCGCCTTGTCCGCCGCCACGATCATCTTCTACAGCCGTTTCTGGTCAGGCTGGCCGTTTCTGCCGATCGTTCTTTCCATCGGCATCGTCGCTGTTCTTTTGACCGACACGTTCCTGATCAAACGGTCCCCGATCAAAAGGATGATCGCCCTTCCCGGCATGGTGATCGGCGGGATGCTGGTCGGGATATTTCTTATGTACGGCGGACAGCAATTCATCGAGATCTTTGCGCAGGCTTACGACGGATTCCTGAAACTGACCAAGCAGCACTTTAACGAATGGCCGGACCTCTTTATCATCGTTGGGGAATTAAAAAGCGCGAGCCTCTCTGAAATCATTGAACTGACCGGCGGGCCGATCATGTTCTTTGGCGCTCTCGCCGGCATCCTGATCGCGCTTAAACAGACCATCCAAAAAAGAACGCGCACGGCCTATCCGGTCATTATCCTGGCCGCCTTCTTTGCTGTGACCGTCGTCATCACCCTCAGTGCCCAGCGCTTTGCGATCCTGTGCCTGATCCCGACCTCGCTCCTTTTTGCCTACGCCCTGCAGCAGCTCTGGCAATGGGGCAGTCTGAAACTTTCCAACTTGCGTCCGGTTAAATATCTCCTGGCCGCAGGCCTTTTTAGCACGACGCTGATCCCGATCATCTTCAGCCTGGCCACGATCCAGATCCTGCTCAATCCCATTTTCAATTCCGCCTGGGAACGCGCACTCCTCAAACTGCGCGACTATTCGCCCAAGAACAGCATCGTGGACACCTGGTGGGCGCCGGGACACTTTGTCAAAGGCATTGCCCGCCGCGCAGTCAACTTCGACGGGGCCACCATAAACGGCGAACAGGCCTACTGGCTCAACCGCGTCTACCTAAGTCAAAGTGAACGTGAGGCGTTAGGGCTTCTTCGGATGATGAACACCAGTTCCAATAAGGCCGCGGAATATCTGCAATCCATCGGCTGGCAACTTTCCCGCGCTGTTCCGCTGCTGCGGGAGATCACAGCCCGGGATAAGAATGAGGCCAGGGACTATTTGAAAGATCTCCTGACGAGCGAACAGACAGAAAAGCTTCTTGCGCTTACCCACGGCACACCGCCCCCGTCCTACATGCTGATCTACCACGAGAATGTCGACGGAAATGTCCTTCTGGCCTATCTTGGAAAATGGAATTTCGAGAAGGTCGAGAAACTGAACAGCAATCCGCAACTGCTCAAGCAGATCCCGCCCAGGAACTCCAAGGATTACATCCGTTTTCTCTGGAACCTGGTAGGCGGGCCGTACCGCCAGAGCGCGCCTTTGAACACGATCAGCCAAAGCGGCACAAAATTCCTTTTTGATCAAGGAATTGAGATAGACACCGCAACCATGGAGACCACCATCCACTCAGCCCAATACGGGCAAGGGATACCGGAGAGCATTTTTTATCTGGATGGCGATGAGGTCAAAGAAAAACGGCTGGCGAACGCCAACCTTTCCTATTCCGTCCTTCTTCTGAAACCCAGCAAAGGCGCACCGCGCTGTGTCCTCATGGACCACGAGCTGGCCAATTCGCTGATCATGAAACTCTACTATTTCGACGGGAAAGGCCTGAAGTATTTCAAACCTTTTGCCAAGGAGAGCGATCTCACCGAACGGACCAAGGTCTTCATCTACCAGGTCCTCTGGCCGAAAAATTTCTGAAGGCCCTAAAAACTTTCTCCTGTCATAAAAAAGGCTCCGCGGTTAAACGGAGCCTTTTTGCTATCTACTGATCACTCTGAATTATTTCTTATCCCACTTCTTGACGATGGAATTGATCCTCTTCTGGACTTTATCCTTGGTCTCGATATCGCCCAGGATCGAATCCAGAAGCTTTTCGTGTTCCTCGGCCATCTTGAGGATATCCAGCTTGAGTTCCTCGTTGTTACGCTCGAGCCTGAGCTGCTCGATGGCGTGCTTGAGCGGAAAAAGCACCTTGTCCTTGTCGTCGATGGGCTTGAGAATATAGTCAAAGGCACCGGCGCGGACCGCTTCCTGGCAGGTCTCCAGCGTCCCGTAGCCGGTCAGAAAGATCACCGGGATCTTTTTGCCAACATCATTCAAGTGGTGTAAAAGATCGATCCCGGTCTTGCCAGGCATTTTCATGTCGCTGACAATAGCCTCGATGTCTTCGTGCCTGCCAACCTCCTTGATGCCGTTATCGACACAATCAGCCGTGTAGACCTTGTATCCGCAGGCCTCCAGAAGCTCTCCCAATGACTCGCGGATCGGCTCTTCATCATCCACCAGAAGAACACAACCCTTGATCTGATCTGCAGCCATATCGACTCCTTTGTTAGTTAATAACTCTAGAGGCTCTCCCACAGGGCTGAAAGCTCCTGGGGCAGCGCTCCGCTCGTCAGGAGATTGTTCCGCCGATCTATCGGGAGAACAAAATAAAAAGCCTTACGATTATTCTTTATCGTCGAGAAATCAATGATGCCGCCATGCGCCTGGATGATCTTGTAGGATACCGAAAGCCCCAGCCCCGTGCCCTTGCCAGGCACTTTAGTGGTAAAAAACGGCTCGAAAAGATTCGCCTCTGACCCGCTCTTGATCGGGATGCCGTTATCCAGAACCCCGACAAAGATCGCCTGAACACCTTCCATCTTCCTTGAAACGATCCTGATCTGGCCGCCCGGCTGCTCCTTGAACTGATCATCAACAGCATCACGGGCATTGACCAGGAAATTGATGACCACATCCTGGATCTGGTAACGGTCAATAAAAATCTGGGGAAGCTCCTCGCTCAGATCCATCACCAACTCGATATTATGGTCCTTGAGCTGCTGCCCCAGAAGATAGAGCCCGTCGCGGACCGGACGGTTGGGATCGTCGCGGACCATGCCTTCCTTGCGGTGGCCGGCATACTCATGCAGCCTTTTGACAATAGTTCCCAGCCTCACGATCTGGTCCTTGATCTTTCCCATCTTCTCTTTTAATTTCGGATTTTCGTTCAGGACCGGATTCATGGAGATCAGTTCCAGATGAGAGGCAATAGCCATCAGAGGCTGGTTCATCTCATGAGCCACACCAGCGCCCAACTCACCGACGGCCGCCAGTTTTGCGGCGCGCAGGAGCTGGGCCTGCTGAAATTTGAGCTCCTGGCGCATCGTGCGGGCTTCCAGTGCGCGCTTGATGATATGCCTTAGTTCATCAAAATTGATCGGCTTGGTCAAATAATCAAACGCGCCTTTCTTGAGCGCCTCGACCGCCGATGTGACGCTTCCGTATCCGGTCATTATGATCACTTCTGTATCTGTATCTGTATCTGTATCTGTATCTGTAGACGCCTCTTTAATCTTCCCCAACATCTCAATGCCGCTTATGCCAGACATCTTGACATCAGAAATGATCACATCCAGCTTGTTCGCCTTGAATACCTCCAGGCCTTCCTCGCCGCTGAGCGCCGTGATCACCTCATGACCATCGCTCTGCAGGACCTCCTGTATGGCCTCGCAGGAATCTTTGTAATCATCAACGACCAGGATCTTTGCCATCGCCTCTCCTAGATTTCCTTAACCGGATTTATTTCCCCAGATCGATCATCTGGATATTACCTACATAGTCAACGCTCTTGAGCTGCTCCAACTCCTGAATTTTCTTGAGGATGTCCGTGACCTTGCCCAACTCGCTTTTGATTTTGAGCAAACTCTTGCGCCGCTTGTCATCCTCAGGCGTGAGCGCCAGCAGAAGTTCAAGGTAAGTGATCGACGCCATGAGCGGCTGGTTCATGTTGTGATTATAGGTCACGACCATATTCTTGACCGCCTGGAGATTGGTGACCTGAAGCCGGTCCTCTTCCGCCTTCTTGATCCGCAAATGCGTCCGCACGCGGGCCTTCACTTCCTCGGCCTTGACCGGCTTGGGAATATAATCCGCCGCGCCGACGGAAAAACATTTGACCAGGTCTTCCGTCTTGTCGAGCGCGGTGATGAACAGGACCGGGATTGCCCGGTGCTTCTCGTTGGCCTTGAGCTTCTGACAGACCTCAAAACCATCCATGTCCGGCATGACAACATCCAGCAAAATGATATCCGGCCGTTCACGCTCAACCAGCTCAAGCGCAGCCACCCCGGAATCGGCCTCGAGAAAAACGTACTGCTCCTCAGCCTTGGAGAGAAAGATGCGCAGAAGGTCGCGATTGGTCTTTTTGTCGTCGACAATAAGAATCTTGGAGGGTATTTTATCCATCATCGTACCTGATTATACCATTTGTTTGAGTTGATCAATGGCTTGTTTCAAGAATGTTACTTTTTCAGCCATGGCCGCCCTATCCTTACCTTCCTTGGCAAGTATTTCAAGAGCCTTGGCCGTCTCCTGGATATGGGTAATAAACAAATTCCCGGCCATGCCTTTGAGACCGTGTCCGATCCGGGCGATTTCAGGCCAGCTGTCCGCGGCGATGAGCGGAACCAGCTTCTCCACTTCACCTTCGGCATCAGGCAAAAAACACTTGAGGAGTTCATTGTAGGTTTCTTCGTCAACACCGATCGCTTCAATCGCTTGTTTCTTGTCAAATTGTGCCACAATTTCTCCTTTTAAAAACCATTAACTCAGGTCTGTAGCCTTTTCTGCGCCCCGGACCGCGACAGATAATTCCCACGGGACACAACAGAACGTTTCAGCCGTTTTTCAAGCGCCTTTCGTGCATCGCCGGCGATCCGGCCGCCGGCAACGGCATCTTCTTTCAACTTCGGAAGGCCGCGTGAATCCTCCTCACGGTGGATCTCCGTCGTTGAGCGTTCCCCCAGCATGGTAAAGATCAGCTCAAAATCATCCATGTGATCGCGCAGGTTCTCACGCCTCAATCCCTTCAGTTTCTTGTATTCGGACGGGGTTACACCGAATGAGGCTTTGGATATCTCCGCGGTCAGGATCTCATAATCCTTGTCTTCCTGTGCGCCTCGTTCCTTCCACTCCTCCGTAAGCTCTTCACGAATGGCGATACCGCGCATGCGCTTTTCAATCCACGCGTCGCTATATCCTTTAAGCTTGTAGAGCGCCCGTGTTCGCTTTGTCGCCAGCTCGGGATCCTCGATCTCCTTGACCCTTTCGTAGCCGACCTTCGCCAGCCAGCGCTTGAACGGCTCGGCTTTGGGTGATGGAACAGACTGGATCAAGCGAAAGATGCCTTCGGTATTCCAACAATACATTTTCTGTTTCCCGCCTGGCGTCTCGACCTCAAGCATAAGGGGTGGTACAAATTGTACCGCCCCTTGGTCCGTAAGTTTGGCCAGCTCCGGGTCTCTCTGCTTGAGTCTCTTGAAATACTGCGCCGGGTCATGAGAGTCAGTCAATGATCCAATGACGTCATTGATCACAAACCACCATTCGTTATGATGGATCACACGGCGGATATGCTGCCCCTTAAACACCGCAATATTCGCCACTGAATCTATTCGTTCATTGTTGCGCATTTTCTGTTCCACACCGTAGCAATTGCGTCATTTTGATCTACGCCCGCCCCTCGTCCCGCTTGGTCCATTTCAGAAGCTGATCCTTCAGCTTCTTACGGTCGATGGGCTTGGTCAGATAATCGTTCATGCCGCTCTTAAGCGAATTGTCCTGGTCCTCTTTCATCGCCGCCGCGGTGAGCGCGATAATCGGGATGTCTTTATTGATGTCCCGCCGGATGATCTCGGTGGCGTCCAGTCCGCCCATGACCGGCATCTGCAGGTCCATGAGACAGACATCGTAGGAACCGGTCCTGATCTTGTCGATCGCCTCCTGGCCGTTATTCGCAAACTCCGTGACGCAGCCGAACATGTCCATGTAGACCTTCATCAGCTTCTGGTTCGGGATCATATCCTCGACGATGAGGACCTTGACGCCCTTCAGGGACAGCTCCTCGGCCAAATGACGCGTGACGATCTCCTTCTTTTGACGCTTGTCTCCCATGACCGCCTGGATGACCTTGAGCAGTTCCTTGCGGATGATGGGCTTGGGCACATACGCGTCATATCCGGCCTGCTGCGCTTCATTGGCCGTGCCGGGCCTGACGTCGGAGGTGACCGCCACGAGCTTGACCGCGCTCAGTCTTTGGTCCGCACGAAAATTCCTGGCCAGGTCCATGCCGTCCATGTCCGGCATCATGATGTCCGACAGGACAATATCCGGCAGGTCCTGCTGCTCTTTGATCCATGACAATAGTTTTCCCGCGCGATCAGCCCGGAAGACCAGCCTAAGCCCGAACTCCTCGCAATACCTGCCAATGAGCTTGAGATTGTTTTCGTTATCATCGACAATAACAACCTTCTTGCCGTTCAGATCGACCGTACTGACCAGTGCGATATCCTGCTCACCGACCGGCGCGGTGGCTTCAAGCCGCAGGGTAACGATAAAATCGCTTCCCTTGCCGACTTCCGAACGGATATTGATATCGCCACCCATCCTCTGCGCCAGGGCCTTGGAGATCGAGAGCCCCAGGCCGGTCCCACCATACTTGCGCGTGGTGGATTCATCGGCCTGTGTGAACAGCTCAAAAACGTGGGCCTGTTTTTCCGGAGGAATGCCGATGCCCGTATCCTTGACGGAAATGGCGACCATCTGCAGATCGCTCATGCTGACCGTGACCTTGATCTCGCCCCGCTCGGTGAACTTAGCCGCATTACTCAGCAGATTCAGGATGATCTGGCGTATGCGCGTCGGGTCGCCCATAAAAAACGTTGGCGTGCCTGGCAGGAACTCAAACAACAGGTCGATCGGCTTCTCGTGGACCCTGGACTGAACCATCTTAAGAACGCTGCCGACCAGATATTCCAGGTCAAACCCGATCCGCTCCAGCTGAAGGCTGTTGGCCTCGATCTTGGAGACGTCGAGAATATCGCTGATCAATGTGAGCAAAACATCGCTGCTGCTTTTGATCGTGTTGGCATAATCCCTTTGCACATCGTCCAAAGGCGTGCCCTGCAAAAGATCGGAAAACCCGACGATGGCGTTCATGGGGGTGCGGATCTCGTGGGACATGTTGGCCAAAAACTGACTCTTGGCCTTGGAAGCAGCATCGGCCTTGACTTTGGCCGCTCTCAGGTCAACCTGCATGGCTTCGGCCACTTTGCGCGCATGGTTGGCGTCTTCCATCATGCTGAGCACGATCTTCTGGTTCTTTTTAAGTTCATCAACCTTTTTGGCGATCTCAGACTCAGCCTTCTTGCGGGGCGTAATATCCACATCCGAACCGCGATATCCGGATAAATTCCCGCCCTTGTCCAGGACCGGCAAACCGTTGCTCATCAGCCAAACGGCCTGACCATCCTTGGCAATGATCTGGCTTTCCAGACCATTGAAACTCTTCCTGCGCATT
>JADFXE010000095.1:3236-3745 GCA_015233705.1 Candidatus Omnitrophota bacterium | reverse complement strand
GATGAGGTTACCCGGCATCTCAAGCGCGGGGAAGAGATGGCCTTTGTCATGATCGATCTGGACCATTTCAAGCGGTATAACGATGAGTTCGGTCATTCGGCCGGGGACATTGTTCTGCGGCACTTCGCGGAACTGTTGCAGAAATATTTCCATGGGCCGGGGAACATTCTCTGCCGTTACGGCGGTGAGGAGTTTGGCGTGCTTTTGACCGGTCGCAGCAAGAAAGAGGCGCTGGCCCAGGCTCAGAAGTTCATCGAGACTCTCGCGCTTGAAGGGGTTGTCCTCCGTCGGGAAAAGACCCATATTACGGCTTCGGCCGGGGTGGCGGCGTTCCCGCAGGATGCCAGGACCAAAGAAGATTTGATCGAGAAGGCAGACAAGGCGCTGTACGAGGCCAAACGCAACGGAAGGAACAGGGTATGTCTTTCTTCCTGATGCTCTTTCTGATGATCGGTTTTGTGTTGGCGGTGGTGTATTTTGCCAAGGCCGCGGTGCTTCAGTTTGAGCAG
>JADFXE010000095.1:1060-3221 GCA_015233705.1 Candidatus Omnitrophota bacterium | reverse complement strand
AATCTTACCTGAAGATCATCGAAAAGAAAGAGGAGTTGGCAGCTGAGAAGCAGCGTCTCCAGCAGGAGGAGGATCGAATCTTTGATCTGTATGACCTGACCCGGGACAGCACCAAGACCTTTGATGAGGATGAGGCCTTTCAGGCGTTCAAAGACCGCCTCAGCCGGCAGATCACCATTGATGACTGTCAACTGGTTCAGGAAGTCCCCAGGGACATGGCGGATTTCTCGTCTTTCAAGGGGTACAAGTTCTTCCCCTTGAAGGCCAGGAAGATGGTTTTAGGCGAGATCGCATATCGGGGTTTGCCTGAGGCGGAGGAGGAGACCTTTGGCGTCCTGGCTCATCAGTTCGCTTTGGCGCTGCGGCGCATCAGGCTATACCGGGAAGTGGAAAGCATGGCCGTTACGGATGGACTGACGCGTCTGCACACCCGTCGGCATTTCATGGAACGGTTTGAGGAGGAATTCGGCCGTGCCAGGACGCGCAAGCTGACCTTGTCTTTTCTCATGGTTGATGTGGATCATTTCAAGAAGGTCAATGACCAGTATGGGCATCTGGCCGGCGACCAGGTCCTGCGCGAGGTCGGGCGGATCATCTTGCAGACCACCCGTGAAATTGATATCACCGGCCGTTATGGCGGTGAGGAGTTCTGTGTTGTCCTTCCGGATACGGATCGGGCCGGTGCCATTTTGGCGGCTGAACGTATCCGTTCGGCTGTCAGTGAGCACAAGATCAAGGCTTACGATACTGCCCTTCAGATCGATGTCAGTATTGGCGTGGCGACCTTTCCTGATGATGCCCAACAGATTGATGAGCTTGTCGATAAAGCAGATTGGGCTCTGTATCGGGCCAAGAAGCTGGGCCGCAACCGCGTGGTAGGTTTCAGTATTTATGATGCCCAGTCGCAATAGAGTCCCGGCCAGTTGCTAAATAAAAGATATTACTAATATAAATAATCAAGTTGAAGACATAAATACTTTAATGTAGAATGTGGCCTTAAATTGGAAAACAGCAATACGGTTTATATCTTATGTCTTCATACGTTATAGGCGTTGATGTTGGCGGCACCAATGTCAAATTGGGCATTGTTAATCCTGCTGGGAAGCTGCTGTCCCGGTCGTCTTTTTCCACGAAATTATTTCTGCAAACGCCGGAGGCCCTGATCGACGCGATCGCCGAGGCGGTCCTTGCGCTGATTGGTAAGGAAGGCTTAAGTCGGAAAGAGATCGCTGGGGTTGGCATCGGCCTGCCTGGACTGATCGATGTGGACAAGGGCGTGGTCCGGCTTTTGCCGAACATTCCCGGCTGGGCGGATGTGGCACTTAAACGTATCATGGAGAAGAAGTTAGGTCTTTTGGTCCAGTTGGAGAATGATGTGAATATGATCACCCTTGGCGAATGGGAGTATGGCGCTGGCAAGGGGATTGAGGACTTGATCTGCATGACACTGGGGACCGGCGTTGGGGCCGGATTGATCCTGAACAACAGGATCTATCACGGTCCGGGATTTGCGGCCGGTGAGATCGGTCATGTTCCTTTGAATGAAGAGGGGCCGGAGTGCGGTTGCGGCGGTTGGGGATGTTTCGAGCGGTATGTTGGCAACAAGCGCCTGCAGAAAGAGGCCGCGGAGTTGCTGGGCAAGAAAGACATCACCCTGGAGGATGTTTACCGCAAGGCTGTTGAAGGCAAGAAGAAGGCCGTGAAGTGTTGGGAAAAGGTCGGGGAGCGCGTCGGGAACGGCCTCATCGGCCCGGTTAATATGCTGAACCCGGAATGTGTCATTATTGGCGGGGGCGTGGCCCGCAGCTTTGATTTTCTCAAGCCCGCGATCGAAAAGGTGATAAAGCGTCGTTGTATGAAAACCCAAGCCGAAATGGTCCGCGTCATCCGGGCTCGACTCGATGATGATGCCGGGATCATCGGCGCACAGGTGCTGATCTGCCATGAAAATAAAAACTAGCTTCCGTTGTCCTTCCATCGTCGCCGTGATCATGATCCTGCTTTTCGCCGGAGCGGTTGGCCTGAAACCGGGCTACGCCCAGGACAAGGCGGCTCCAAAGCCAACGAACATTGTCAAGGGGTCATCTGTTGACATGACGGGCGACGGGCCGGGCGATCTTAACGGGGGCAATGGTGGCTACAAATCCGACGAGTGCAATTT
>JADFXE010000095.1:0-1050 GCA_015233705.1 Candidatus Omnitrophota bacterium | reverse complement strand
CGGCGCAACAATGCGACGCTGTTCTGCGATCAGCTCGAGTTTTACCGGGAGAAGCAGGAGGCTCACGCGATCGGTAACGTCCTGGTGACGTCCGAGAACGGCACGGTCTGGGCGGATAAGGCGTTCTATAATTTTGCCACGAAAAAGGGTGAGTTCACCAATGCCCGCATCATGGCCAATCCGTTCTTCGGCCGGGCAGCCACGATCTCGAAGATCAATGAGAACTATTATGTTCTTGCCGACGGATACCTGACGACCAGCGACTATGATGATCCCGAATGGCGCGTTCGTTCGCATCATATCGAATTTTATCCTAATGACAAGGCCATCGCGCACAATTCAACCATGTATTTCGGCGGCGTTCCCGTCATGTACCTGCCCAAGTATAGCCAGGACCTCAAGGATGACCGCCCGCATTTCAGCGTGACTACGGGTTACAGCAAGAAATGGGGCGCTTTTGTCCTCATGGCCTACCGCGTTTATCCGGTCTACGGGATCGAGACGGTTTATCATCTGGATTATCGTCAGAGCAAGGGCCTGGGATCGGGGCTGGACTTCAAGTATGAGCCCGGCAAGTTCGGCAAGGGTATTGTGCGGACGTATTATATGAACCAGCATGATACGGAGGTGACCCCGGTGACCGATCATCAGCGCTACCGGGTTGAGTGGCGCCACAGTGTTAATATCGACCCCCAGACCACCGCGATCATGCAGTATTACAAGGTGACGGATGCCACCTTTCTCAAGGATTATTTTCAGAAGGAGTATCGCACGGACCAGAACCCGGCGCCGGATTTCCTGCTGACGCGCACCATGCCGAATCTGAGCGCAAGTTTGCGTGCTGATGTCCGGGTCAAGCGGTTCGAGTCCATTGTCGAGCGTCTTCCGAAATTCAACGGTGCGCTTAACAATCAGCAGGTCGGCGATAAAGGGCTTTACCTGAAAGGCACCAACACGGCAGTGAGCCTGGTCACGAAGGACGCCAGTCCCAACGATAATGCTGTACAGACGAGGCCGTTTGGTACGGAACAAGAAAGTTCCCGGTCGTTC
>JADFXE010000023.1:12957-15772 GCA_015233705.1 Candidatus Omnitrophota bacterium | reverse complement strand
TTCCATGCCGCCAAGACGATCACCATGGGTGAGGGCGGTTTTGTTGTCGCCGCTGACAGAAAGATTTTTGACAAGATCGATCGTCTGTGTGATCAGGGCATGCGCAAGGGGAAACGCTACTGGCATGACTCGTTGGGATTTAATTTCCGGATCACGGACCTTCAGGCTGCCATTGGCTGTGGCCAGCTTCAGCATCTGGACAGGATCAGAAAAGCCAAGGCCCGGATCCATCAGGTGTATACAAAAGAACTTTTTGGAGCAGCGGGAACTCAGTTGCAGCGCTTCACGTCCGATGTGGATCCGCTGGCATGGGCAATTGCTGTCAAGATCGACGCTGATATTTATAAAGGCGGAAGAGATGGCCTGATCGAACGCTTCGCCCAGGCAGGTGTTGAGACCCGCCCCGGGTTTTATCCGTTCAGTGTCATGCCTTTCTATAAAGCACCACGGCTTCCGGTCTCGGAGGATGTCGGGCAGAATGTGATTTGCTTCCCGTCTTTTGTGGGATTGAGCGATCTTCAGATCAGGAAGATCTGTGGATTGCTGAAGAAATTTAGGCAATAATCGGGATTGTTTTAGGCCTCGTTAAAAAGACCTGAAAATTCTGGAACAAGGTCAGGCCTCTTGCTAGAATAACAATCACTTAAGAAGTAATTTCTTTATTTTAAAAGACTTACGCGGATGATATTGGAAGTTTCCGTCGGGTAAAAGCCTGAAACAGGCTTAACGTTGATAACGTTCACGAGTTTTGCGACCCCTGATGAAAAAAACACTTCTTCTTATATTTTTCGTTTTCCTGTCAGTTGTCTTTTTTTCTATCGATCTTCATGCCCAGAACACTGTTGCGACCGATCCTTCTGTTCAAGCGGCTCCATCATCTGCTAATAGAGAAGGTCGCCTGAAGCGCCAGGATGATGCTCTGGCCGCGGTCCTGGAGCAGAAGAAAAGGGCCATGGAGCAGTTGGTTCTGGAGAAGAAGGCAACGGACGATTATCTCGTAGCTGTAAAGATGTTCGATCGCGGGGAATATGAGAATGCCCGTGAACAATTTCAGGCGATCGATAAGGTCCTGCCGGGCTACAAGAAGACAAGACATTTTCTGGCCAAGATTAACAAGGAATTAGACAAAAAACAAAAAGAACTTCAGCGTCAAGAGGCGCAAAAGCAGGAGGCGGCAAAGAAAGAGACTCCCAAAGAAGAACCTCCCAGGGAAGAGGTCAGGAAAGAAGAGCCGCCGCAGATCCAGGAAGCGCCTAAGGTTGAGGTTGCTGCATCCCCGTCTGCGCCCGAGGTTGTTCAGCCGCCAGCGCCTTCAGCGGACAATCAAGCCATATCTGATGACGATGTTTTAGCGCTTTACAAATCAGGTGTGGAGCTTTTTAAGAACAGGGACTATGCCAAGGCCAAGAGCCAATTCGAGGCGGTTTCAAAGGCACGCCCTGATTTTCGGTCAACTTCTGAGTATCTTGAGCTGATCGAAGGTTATCTAAATTTGGGTAAAGGGAAGATTGCGGAGACGGTCAAGGCAAGGCCAGCGCCTCCGGTCAGGGTTGAAAAGAAAGCTAGTGGTGCTGTTAAACCCGCGCCTTCCGTCAAGGTTGAGAAAAAGGCCAAGGCTGTCGCTGCGCCCGTGATGCAGAAGCCTGCTGGGCAGACTGCAGCTCCGGAAAAACTACCTCGGCGCGGAGAGTACGAAGAGAAAGTTGCCAAGGCCGAGCCCTTTTATGTCAAGGGTGTGGAGCTTTATCAGGCAGCCCGTTATGATGATGCCAAGGCCCGTTTCGTTCAGGTTCAGGGCATTCTGCCAGATTACAAATCCACCCAGGAGTATTTGACCCTTATCGTTAAGGCCAAGGCCGAGGCCTCACCTGAACTTGATGAGCGGACCATTCAGCTCCAGGCGGCCACCCTTAAGGAACTCTCGCTGCGCTCCAACAATCTCTATAAGGAGATCAGGAATCTTTCTGATGACCGGGAACTCTCCTCTTCATCAAGGACGTTTGCCAAGGTCAACAAGAGCATCTCTCAAATGGAAGCTGCCAATGCCCGTGCAGCCCAAGAACTTCTGCGTCAGCAAAAGGCGGCGCAGCTCGCTGCAAGCAAGGCCAAGGCCGCGGAACAAGAAGCCAAGGCGTGTGCGAAAAAGCAATTGGATGCTCGCCGGGATGAATTAAAGGCCCAGGAGCAGATGAAAGTGCAGAAAGAAGGTCGCGAACGTCAGGCCCGCCTTGACAAGGAATGCGCGGACGTAAAGGCCAAGGAGCGTAGCGAAGGGAATAAGGTCATTGATAAGGATAAAGAGATCGGTCTTAAAGCTGAGGCGCTTTATCAAGAGGGGTTGGTGCTCTTTCGCAAACAGAATTATACTGCGGCTCAGGACCGGTTTGCCGGGGCGCTTAAGTTGCGGACCAGTTACAAGGATGCGGAGCAGTATTTGGTCCGTGTCAGAAACGCTGAGGCGGAACACAGTATTTTGCTTCTGGAGCAGCAGGACCGGAAAGATATCGGCCGTTTGGGCAAGAGGGCGGAGGCTATCAATAATGATATTTTGGCCCTTACCGAGAAAAAGGATTTTGCCGGAATCCAGGATAAATTTTCTGAGCTGGAAGCGGTCTTGAAGCAGATCAAGCTTGTCAAGGATCATGCTAAGGGGCGCCGGGTGGAGTTTGATTCTCAATGGAAGAATCCCGGGAAACCCGCCAAGAAGGATAAGGCCATCAAGGTTGCTAAGCCGCCGGTGACCGGCACCTTGAAGGATCAGGCCAAAAGGGCCTTCCGTGAGGGAGAAAGGTATTACAGTTACGGCAATTATCCG
>JADFXE010000023.1:9033-12921 GCA_015233705.1 Candidatus Omnitrophota bacterium | reverse complement strand
GATCCGAATTTACGGGCAGCGTTGACCTATGTCAATCGGATCGATCGGCTTCTTTCCCAGCGGGATTTTGAGGAGCAGCGTTTGAAGATCAAGCGTGAGAACCGTTCCCTTGAACGCAGACAGGAAAAGAAGGAAGGCATCGTCCTGCCGGGAAACGATGAGGATAAGGATGGCCTTGATCCCAAGCGTGCTGATGTCGCCTATGAGGAGGGCGTTTGGTTCTATAAGGATAAGCGCTACAAGGAAGCACGGCTTAAATTGGAAGAAGTGCTGAGAATCGGTGATGATAATCAGCGGGCCAAGGCCAAGAAGTATTTGGACATGATCGAACAGGGGATCGAGAATGAGCGTGTCCGCCTGGAAAAAGAAAAGACGGAAAGCCATCGCCGTTATTTGGAGGCCAGGCGCGCCGAGGATCAGGTTTCCTGGGGGCACAGGGATCATTATGGCGATAAGGGTGAGGGTGATGAAGAAGAGTCTGCCATCCGTCAGCAGCTTAAACTGCGGGATATCGAGCGCGAAAATGCAAGCGAGCGTGAGAAAATGTTGCGTGATCAGAATGTCCTGAATCAACAGGCCCGAAATGCTGAGGTCAAAGAGCGGATTAAATATATCAAGATGGCCAGGACAGAGAGCATGGCCACAGGTTGCAAGCTTCCTGGTGAACCGCCTGCCATTGATGGCGCTTATGGTAAGCCAACGTCGACAGATTTGCAGCTCGAAGCGGATTCGCAGGACAAACTTGGTCGTCAAAGAAATATTTCGGGAAGAACACTTTCCAGTTCTGACCGGGCTGAGGCAAGACGGCTTATGGCGAAATCTTCCATGAAAGGGTCTCATGTGTCTAAGCCCGCCGAGCCTGAGGCGGAGGTGCCCTCAGCAGCTCCCATTGATCTTAAACGTGCGCAACAGGAAGAGAACCGTCGCCTGAAAGTGGCCGCGGAAAAAGAGAAAAAGACCCTGGAGGAGCAGCGCTTGTCGATCCAGCGGGATTTTGAAACGGGTGTTGAGCAGCTTTATGTGGAAGGGCAGGATCTTTATAAGCAGAATTCTTTTGCGGATGCCAATGAGCGTTTTCAACAGATCCAGAGCCTTATCCCTGGATACAAGAAGACGGAATATTATTTGCAAAAAATAGGTGATAAGCTTGCCCATCAGAGGGTTTCGCTGCCATCTTCTTCCAAGGTGGGGAAGTGAGACCTCTTTCGACTGATCAATAAACTTTATTCAAACGCGGACAAGTTTAAGACGGTCGTTAATATGCGACATTATTGATCCTCACAAAGACGGGGAGGAAGAATATGCAGTATTTCTTCAACTTTTTCTTTTGGGTTCTGTTGATGACCCTGGCGGTAGGTGCTGTTCTTAATACCAAGGCGGGCCGCGGACTTGTCGGGGACTTTAATAAGCGCATTAAGGTTGAGGATGCTGAAAAGCAAAAAAGAATCTTTGGCGAGAAGTCCTTAGGTTACAATGATTCCCTGGATGACAGAAGTCGCGTCCTTGACGAGAAGATGGACAAGCAGCAGCAAGATGTGGAGAGAGCACAGGAGCGCCAGCAATCTGCTCAGGAAAGGGCAGAGGCGCAGAGGCAGCGCATGCAAGCACAGATGGACCGCATGAAGAAGTAGTGATCAACCCCAATTCCTTCCAGGAGTATCCCATGAAAAAGATTAAAATTGCCCTTATTGTCATTGCTGCTATTTTGTCTTTACTTTTTATCGGCATGATCATTTTTTTTCGCACGTTTGACTTAAATCGCTATACGTCTCAAATCACTGCAGAGGCGCAAAAGGTCTTGGGCCGTGAGGTCAGGATGGGGTCGGCAAACCTCGGATTTTCTTTTTCCCGCGGGTTTATGGCGATCTTCAAGGACATTGTTATCGCCGAGGATCCGCAGTTTTCCTCAACCGAGCCGTTTTTATCCATTACCAATGTTTCTTTTGGTGTTGATTTGAAGCAGATTCTTCTTGAGCGCAAGCTGGTGGTGGCGGATATCACAGTTGACTCGCCTTCTATTAGGATCCTGCGCAACAAGGATGGCCGGATCAATGCCATGAGCCTAGGGTTGACGAGCTCCGCGCCAACAACTCCGGAGAAAAAAGGTGAGACTGTATCTCCGTCCGGTTCTGCATCTGGCACAAGGGAGGCGGACAATGGCGTCGCAGTGCTTCCGGTATTTCTGATCAAGAATGTCATGATTAAGGGCGGGACCGTGGCGTATATCGATGAGATGGTTGATCCCAAGATGGGTATTGAGCTTACCAAGATGGATGTGGCCATTAAGGATCTGTCGATGACCGACCCGTTCACGGTCTCGGCCAAGGCCGCGCTGTTCTCTGATGAGCAGGATCTTCGGTTGGACCTCAGGATTGCCTTGCAGTTGAGGAATTTTGGCGCGCGCCTGGAGGATATGGTCCTGGCGGCCGATTTGTCCAAGATCTCACCCGACAAGTTGGCCGTATCGCTTCCGATGATGAAGCCGCTTGCACTGCAGTCGCTCAAAGGTGACGCTGCGGTCAGCATCAAAAGTCTGGAAGTCAATATTTTGGGGGTCCAGGGCTTGCAAGCGGAACTGACTCTGGATAAAGGGTATCTTCTGACCGGGCTTTTCCCTGTTCCTTTGGAAAATATGACGATCAAGATAGCAGCGGACAGAAAACAGGCGGACATTCAGAATGCGGTTGTTTCTTTAGCCGGCGGATCGATCAGGATTAAGGGGGCAGTAAAAGATTATTTGAAGACTCCTTCAGCAGATCTGTCGCTGGAAATGGTTGATGTCAATCCCGCGAAGATCAGCGAGGCCTACAAGGTCCCGGTCAAGGTCCAGGGCCGTGCGCAGGGCAATGCGACGCTTTCTTTTAGCGGGAAGACGCCAGAGGAGATCGCGCGTTCCCTTAAGGCCAAGACCGAAATGGAAGTCCTTGACGGCACACTGGAGGGCATCAATCTTATTGAAACGGGGATCGCGAACATTCCCATGCTTCCGGGATTATGGGATTCAGTTAAGAATGATCTTCCGCAGGAAACGCAGGATGATTTGAAGAAAGGATCGACGCCGATCCAGAGTTGTGTGGCCACGGCCAGTGTCGGAGATGCTGTTATCACAATCGAAAAGGCGGAACTTGTGACGCGCGACATGGCCTTCTCGGCTACGGGTGTGGCGCCGTTCATATCGGACATGGTTGTTGAGGCCAATATCTTCATATCGCCCAAGATTTCCGAGATCCTTGTGCGCAAGACGCCGGATCTGTCAGCGCTTGTGGAGAGTGACTCCCGGATCCGCATTCCGGTCAGGATCTCTGGTCCGTTAAGCGCTCCCAAAATCAAGCCGAACACCTCTTATTTGACGCGTAAAGTGGTCGCAGAGCGGAGTAAGAAAGAGCTTGAGAAGGTCCTCGGCAAGAATTCCGAGGTCGGTAATGTTTTGAAGGCTCTTTTGGGCGGGAAGGCTTCCCCTGCGGCTCCGGCTGCCGGGGATTCGTCGACAACGGCTGATACGCAAGGGCAAACAGATGCTCAGGGACAGCCCAGTACTCAGCCGCAGCCGGATGCCCAGGGGCAGACTGATTCTTCGGCGGCAGTGGGAGATCTCTTGAATAGCCTTTTGAAGAAAAAATGATCAGAGAGGAGGTGACATCTTTCTTCTTGTCACCTCGCAGGTGTGTAGGTATACTAAACCGAAATTTCTTTCTTTGAGGCGTTTATGTTCGATGAAGGAAAGTTGCGTCGTCATGTGCGTGTTTGCCATGACCTTCCTGTTCACTGGAAGATTCCTGCAACAGGGGTTGAGGGTAATGGGATACTTCGCAACCTGAGCGTTTTTGGGGCGCTTCTGGAAAGCCGCATGGCCAGCCGTTCGGGAAAGCATGCTGAGGTTATCTTGGA
>JADFXE010000023.1:0-8981 GCA_015233705.1 Candidatus Omnitrophota bacterium | reverse complement strand
GATTTGTTTGGGGAAAATTTCCGGAGACTGAAAAAGGGTATTATCTCTGTGGCCTGGAGTTTATTTCACCTGACCCTGCGGTGATCAAGGCGATCGAAGAACATGTCGCTCAGCGTCTAGAGGGCATTTCCGGTGGGTTTGCCAAAGGCATTGAGGATAGAAGTTTTGGGACATAAAGCATAAACTTTGGGCAGATGGGCCGCAGAGTTTCTTAGAAGTCAAAGTGATGGGGGGAAGTATGGAGAATGCATCAAAGGATGGTATGGACAAAAAGACGCTTCGGATGCTTCTGTGGGGGGCAGCCTTGGTCCTTTCCGTGGTCAGTCTGGTGATCATGTTCTTGAATTACAAAACTTTGGAAAGGGCGGTCTTTTCTGCGGAAAAGAATGCGGCCGAGCAGGCCAGGGAGGCGCGATATTACGCCGGAGAATACAAGGTCGTCAAGGTTCAGCTGGATGAGACCAAGGCGTCCTTGGACCAGGCCAACAAAGCTCTTCTTGAGGTCACGAATGAACTTCAAAAATTAAACGGAGAATTTGCGGGCACAAAAGGTGAGTTGACCTCTGTGCAGCAGATCGTTGACCAGTTGAAGCTCAATATCGGCATGTTGGAGCGCTACAAGGCTAAGGCCAAGGATAAGGAACAGGCCTTGGAAGGCATGATCCAGGCATTCAAGAAAAAGAACAGGGAACTGGATGCCGAGTTGCAGGGTGTGCGCAAGGAGTTGGCGACGTTCAAGCCTGACATCAATGATCTTGCCGAAGGGCGCAGTAAGATCGATCTTTTCAAGAAGCAGATCCATTTGGTCAAGATGAATATGTCAGGCATTAAGCAGAAGGCGTATGAAGCCAAGGTTGCGGCGCAGGTTGAACGTGACCGCCTGGCGTCTCTTTATGGTAATGCCGGATTCATGGTTAAGGATGGGCAAGATAAGTCAGTCACCAAGTTCAGCGAGAAAGTTGTCGAGATCAAGGTCCAGTTTCTCAATAAATAGCCAATGTCTTTAGAGTAGACTTGAAAGAGCGGAGTTGGCAACGACTTCGCTCTTTTTTAATGAGGGCCAATTTATGGAGGCCTTTTGGGGCCGACATAAATTGTTGCCCGAATTAATGAGGCCCAACTTATGGAGGCAGGCTCAATCCATCATGATCCTTGAACTGAAGGTCATTCCCGGAGCGAAAAAGAACCTGTATAAAGAGGAAGGCGGGTTGATCAAAGTTTATTTGGCAGCCCCGCCTGTGGATGGTAAGGCCAATGAGGCTTTGTGCCGTTTCCTCGCCGAACATTTTGGTGTCCGGCCGGCCAAGATAGAGATCATAAAGGGATTGAAATCCCGTCACAAAGTTATTAAGATAGGGGACATTTGACCAACGTTTG
This sequence comes from Candidatus Omnitrophota bacterium, assembly GCA_015233705.1. Next base: position 7,604 of record JADFXE010000023.1, on the reverse strand, counting down.
AAAGAGGGGAAGATTATGTCGCTGGAGAAGAAGATCGATCAGGATTATATCCAGGCCATGAAGGCCAGGGACACGGTGCGTTCATCTGCTTTAAGTTATTTGCGTGCCATGGTCAAGCAGGTTAAGGTCGACCAGCGCCTGGAAGCGCTGGATGACGCCGGCGTGGCTGCGGTCCTCAAGAAGCAGATCAAGCAGCGCCAGGATTCCATCGAGCAGTTTGAAAAAGGCGGTCGTATGGACCTGGCAGCCAAGGAAAAGGCCGAGGTAGAGCTCATGAAATCCTATCTTCCGGCCGAGATGGCGGCCGAGGAGATCAAGGCGGCCATTGACCAGGCGATTACGGAAGCGGGCGCCACGTCTATGAAAGATATGGGTAATGTCATGAAGGTCGTTCGTGACAAGGTCAGCGGCCGGGCAGATGGGAAACTTGTCAGTGAACTGGTGAAGGAAAGATTGGCCGCTCTGTAACCCCGCTGCGTAAGATATCATCCATTTTTGTTTTATTGGGCGTTCTGCTCTTTGTTGGCCTGCTCTTGTCTTTTCCCTTGTTGTATGTCACACCGGTCGTCACCTACCACAGCATTAATGATCATTCGCCGACACACAGTTATTTCAATACCGTCACTCCTCAGGTTTTTGCCCAGCAGATGGATTTCCTGGCCAAGCGGGGTTATCGTGTCCTTTCCATGGATGAATATGTGAAGGGCCTGAATTCCGGGAATAATTTTTGCTGTAAAAGCGTTGTCATTACTTTTGATGATGGCGAGTTGGATAATTACACCACGGCGCTTCCGATCCTCGAGCAGCGCCATTTCCCAGCGGCTTTTTTTGTGAAGGCGATCTCGCATCCTGAGAAGAATGAGATGTCATCAGATCAGGTAAAAGATGCGGCCGCGCGCGGCATCACCATCGGGAGCCATACCTCGACGCATGCCTATCTTCCAAAGTGCACATCGGCCCAGAAAGAACAGGAGATCGTCGGCAGCAAGAAACTCCTGGAGGCTGTGCTTGGCTCGCCGGTCAATTATCTGGCTTATCCGACGGGTGGATATGATGATGAGGTCAAACAAATCGCCCGCAAGGCAGGCTATACGGCCGCTTTTACGACCAACCGCGGGCCGGGACGGTTCAACAGGGATTTCTGGGCCATCAAGCGGATGCGGCTGAAGAACAGTGACACAGATTTGATTTTATGGTTCAAATTGTCAGGGTTTTATAATTTGTTCCGGGAGACCAGAGGGGCATCTCGAAAAGAGGAATAGGGGAGAGTATGAAAGCTGAAGTGAAATATTATCTGCAGCAGGACGGAACATTCGTCTTTGAGAATTACAATCAGGCCAAGCCTTTTGCCAATTTCTTCCCTGGCATTGCCGGCATCTGGGGTATCCCGATGTGGGTGTTCTATGTCAACCGTGGCCAGGGCCTGGCCTCGTTCGGCATTGAATCCAAGGACAAGGCCATCCTGGAGTTTCAGCCGGCCAACAAATCCTATCGTCTGACATCGACCCAGGGCTTTCGGACCTTCCTGAAGGTGACCAAAGGCAGCGTCGATAAGTTTTATGAGCCGTTCCACAGTCTGGCGACTTCGCCGTACAAGGTCAGGCAGCTGATGAAGATCACCTCCCATGATATGACGATCGAAGAAGTGAACGAGACGCTTGGCCTTTCCGTGGCGGTCAATTATTACACTATGCCGGAGGAGCCTTTCGCCGGTCTGGTGCGCCATGTGACTGTTAAGAATGTTTCTAAGAGCGAGCTCAAGATCCAGATGATCGACGGCCTGCCGCTGATCATCCCTTACGGTCAGAACGACTGGGTCATGAAGAACATGTGCCGGACCATTGAGGCCTGGTATAAGGTCCGCAATCTGCCGGAGAAGGCGCCGTATTTTCAGCTGGATGTCGAGGCGGCTGACGTGCCGCAGGTCAACCATATCAAGGAAGGGAATTTCTATTTTGCCTTTGATCCCAAGGCCAAGTCCGGAACGCTGGCAGACCCGATCGTGGAGGCGGCAGCGGTCTTTGGTCAGGCCACTGATCTGCTTGAGCCTGAACGTTTTCTCGCCGAGAAATCTTTTGTCATGCCCAAAGTGCAGCAGATGGATAACCGCACGCCGTCGGCGATGAGCTTTGTGAAGTTCTCGCTTAAGCCGCAGGGCGTCAAGGAGGTCATCAGCATCACGGGCTTCGCCCACAGCGTGGATGAGCTCAATGAGACGGTGAAGAAGCTGACCGCGCGCGGTTTCATGGAGAAAAAGCGCCAGCGCAACAAGCAGATCATTGACCAGATCAAAGAGCGGGCGTTCACGCACAGTTCCTCTCCGGAGTTCGATGCCTATTGCGGCCAGACGTTTTTGGATAACGTCCTTCGCGGCGGTCTTCCGATCAGTTTGCAGACGAGCGAGGGACCGGCGGTCTTCAATGTCTACAGCCGCAAGCACGGCGACCTGGAGCGCGATTACAATGCCTTCCGCCTTTCGCCGACGTATTTGTCGCAGGGTAATGGCAATTACCGTGATGTCAACCAGAACCGGCGTAACGACGTTTGGTTCAATTTGGATCTTAAGGAGAATGCTGTTGTCAATTTTTTCAGCCTGACCCAGGCTGATGGTTACAACCCGCTAGTCGTTTGCGGCATGATGTTCGTGGCGGAAGATGCGGAAAAGGTCGGCCAGATCCTGGACAAATATGTTAAGAGCGGTCCGCTGGACAGCCTCAAGACTTTTCTCTGGAAAGGCTTCATGCCCGGAGATCTTTTCAAGTTTCTGGTGGATCATGATATCGCCCTCAAGTGCCCGGCCATGGAATTCCTGACCCATGTTCTCGGCGGATGTCAAAAGTTCGAGACCGCCCAGCATGGCGAAGGTTTCTGGTCTGATCACTGGACGTACAATCTGGACCTTCTGGAAAGTTATCTGGCGCTTTATCCGGAGAATCTCAAGTTCATTCTTATGGAAAACAGGGACTTTTTCTTTTACCACAATTCTGTTCACACCTTGCCGAGGGACAAGCGGTATATCCTGACTTCGCGCGGGGTGCGGCAGTATGAGTCACTTCACGAAGGTCGTCATGATAAGGACAAAGGCCATAAGCTGCGCGTTCATCGGGGAGCAGGTGAGGTTTATTACACGAGTCTTTTGGTCAAGATGCTGTGCCTGATTGCAAACAAGGCCGCGACCCTGGATCCCAGCGGTATCGGCGTCGAGATGGAGGCCAACAAGCCGAGCTGGTATGATTCCCTTAACGGTCTTCCTGGTTTATTGGGCTCCTCCATTTCCGAGACGTTTGAACTGAGACGGTTTGCGCAGTTTGTCCTGGAGTCGTTGGACAAGATGCCGGGCGGCACTCTTGGTCCGGTCGCAGTGTTCGAGGAGCTTCATGACTTTATTGCAGCTCTGGTGGTCATTTTGGAACAGAGTGAAGCGCCTTTGGATTATTGGAAGAAGGCCAATGACGTCAAGGAGGCTTACCGGCTCAAGGTCCGTGAGGGAATCAGCGGGCTGGAAAAGCCGCAGGCCATGGGAGATGTCCGTCGCCTGCTCAAGAGCGTTATCCGCCGGACTGACAAGGCGGCGCAGGCAGCGCGTGACAAGGACGGTCTTTTTCCGACGTATTTCTTCCATAAGGTCACCAAGTATGAATATATCCGGACCGAGGATGAAGGCAAGGAGAATGCCCACGTCCGTCCGCTGGAGTTCCAGCGTCATGATATGCCGCTTTTTCTCGAGGGGTTCATGCACGCCCTCAAGAGCGAGCAGGACCCGGGCCGCGCCCTGGCGCTTCACGAGAAGGTCAGGAAGAGTTCGCTTTTTGACAAGACGCTCAAGCTTTATAAGCTGAACGCCGATATCACCAGCGAGACCGAAGAGGTCGGCCGTACGCGCGTTTTTCCGCGCGGTTGGCTTGAGAACGAGTCGATCTGGCTGCACATGCAGTATAAATATCTCCTGGAGCTTTTGCGTCAGGGGCTTTATCAGGAGTTTTATCAGGACCTTGATTCCTCCTGCGTCGCGTTCATGGACCCGGCGCGTTATGGGCGGAGCATTCTGGAGAATTCTTCCTTTATCGTCTCCAGTGCTCATCCGGATAAGAGCCTTCACGGGCAGGGATTTGTCGCCCGGCTCTCGGGGAGCACGGCTGAGTTCGTCAACATGTGGATGTTCATGAGCGCCGGCGTGTCGCCGTTCTCATTGAGCGATAATGGAAAGCTGCAGCTGGTCTTCGGTCCGGTGCTGAAAGGCTGTTTCTTCAGCAAGGAAAAGGCCGCGGTGTTGTATGCAGATGCCCAGCTGACGTTCCCGGCCGGCACGTATGCCTTTAATTTTATGGGCCGGACCCTGGTTGTTTACCATAATTCGTCCCGCCGGGACACTTTCGGCGTTAAGGCAGCGGCTGTGAAGCGTGCAGTCCTGCAGTATGCCGGTGTCAAAAAGACGCAGGAGATCGCGGGTGCGATCATCCCGGCACCGTTTGCCGGCGATGTCCGCGACGGCAAGGTTGAGAGAATAGATATTTACCTGGAATAAGGGTCAGATGAGCACGAGTAATCTTTTTCGCACATCACTTTTTGAGCAGCAGCTCGCCCTTGGCGCCAAGATGGTCCCTTTTGCCGGATGGGAGATGCCGGTGCAGTTCTCCGGGATCATCAAGGAGCACGAGGCCAACCGCAAGGGCTGTTCCATCTTTGATTGTTCCCACATGGGCGAGTTCTTGATCGACGGACCGGCATCGTCTTTTGACCGTATCGTGACCCAATCCATCCAGGATATGCCGGTCAAGACCTGCCGTTACGGCATGGCGTTGAACGAGAAGGGCGGCGTGATCGATGACCTGATCGTCTATCGCATTGCCGCACAGAAGTGGATGGTCGTGGTCAACGCCTCGAACATTGATAAGGACCGGGCGAATTTCGAGAAGAATATCAGTACGGAAGCCAAATTCAAGGACGTGAGTTTCCAGACCGCCAAGCTGGATATCCAGGGGCCGCTGTCGCGGGAGGTTCTGCAGAAGATCGTCCCGGGGATCGCGAAGCTCGAGTATTACACCTTCGATGAATTTGACCTCTCCGGCGAGCGTGTCATCATCAGCCGAACCGGCTACACCGGCGAGCTGGGTTATGAGATCTATTATCCGTGGGACAAGGCGGCCAAGATCTGGGGAGCGGTTCTGGCGGACGGCCGTGTTCTGCCGACGGGGCTGGGCGTTCGGGATGTTCTCAGGGTCGAGATGTGCTATCCGCTGTACGGCCATGAGCTGACCGAAGAGATCACGCCGCTGGAAGCGGGTTTGAAGAAATTCGTTGATCTTGCCAAAGATTTTATCGGCAAAAAGGCGCTGCTGGCCCAGGAGGCGGGAGGCGTAGCGCAGAAGATCGTTCATTTTGTCTCGGCCTCGCGCCGGGCTCCCCGCCAGGGATATGGACTTTTCTCGACGGATGGCGAGCGGATCGGCCAGGTCGTGAGCGGAACCTTTTCGCCGGCGCTGGGCTGCGGCATCGGCATCGGATTTATAAAAAAATCATTTACGAATTCTGGCAAAGTCATTATATTTGGTGATGACAAATTCAAAGAGAAGGCCGAGATTGTTCCGCGCCCCTTTTATAAGGAAGGGTCACTTAAAAGCTGAGGCATCTAAGGAGTCCTATGGAGATCATTGAGCATTACCTTTACACCAAAGAGCATGAGTGGATCAACGTGGAAGACAATATCGGCACGGTCGGCATTACGGATTATGCCCAGTCCGCGTTGGGGGATATTACCTTTGTGGACCTTCCTGTCGTTGACAAGGAAGTGGAGCAGTTTGAGCAGCTTCTTTCGGTTGAGTCGGTCAAGGCGGCGAGCGATATTTTTTCGCCGATCTCCGGCACGATCACCGAGGTCAATGATGAGCTTAAGGAGGATCCTTCGCTCATCAACAAACATGCTTATGATAAAGGATGGATCGCTAAGATCGAGATCTCGGATGCGGATGAGACCGAGAATTTGATGACCGCGGATGAATATTCGAGTTATCTCGAAAGCCTTGACCGGGGAGATGATCCCGACGCCGAGGAATAATTTTTAGCCTTGAAAGGCCGCTTCTGCGGTCTTTTGATTTCTGCGCCAACCAGGACGCGCCGTTGAATCCCTACATTGCCAATACAGATCAGGATATCAAAGAGATGCTCTCGACCATCGGGGTCAAGAGCATCGACGAACTTTTTGCTGATATCAAGCCGCAGCATGCGCCGAAGGCGTTTGCTCTTCCGGCCGGTCTTTCCGAGTACGAGGTCATGCGCAAGCTTGATCGACTGGCCCGCAAGAATTCCAATGAGCTTATTCCGTTCATCGGCGGCGGATTCTATGACCATTACGTGCCGGCAGCCTGCCCGGCACTGATCTCGCGCGGCGAGTTCTACACAGCCTACACGCCTTACCAGCCGGAATGCGCCCAGGGCACGCTTCAGGCACTCTTTGAATTCCAGAGCAATATCTGTGCGTTGACCGAGATGGATGTGGCCAATGCCTCGGTCTACGAAGGCGGCACAGCGCTTTACGAGGCCATGATGATGGCGGTACGCGTGACGGGCCGCAAGAGGATCGTCATGGACAGCGGCGTCAGCCCCATTTACCGCACGCTTATCCGCTCCTACACGCATAATTTGAACCTTGAATTCGTCGAGACTTCGGTCGTTCACGGCCAGGTGGACCGTGCGGCGATCGCTAAATTGCTGGATAACAAGACGGCGGCGGTTATTGTACAGAACCCGAATTTCTTCGGTACGGTGGATGATTATTCTGACATCGTTGCGAAGGCGCATGCCGTCGGAGCGCTGGTGATCGGAAGCGTTTATCCCATCTCGCTCGGCCTTTTGAAGACGCCGGGAGCCATGGGCATTGATATCGTGACCGGCGAAGGGCAGAGCCTGGGGCTGCCGCTCAGTTTCGGTGGGCCGTATCTGGGATTCATGGCGACCCGCAAGAAATTCATCCGCCAGATGCCGGGCCGTATCGTTGGCGAGACGGTCGATGCTGAAGGCCGCCGCTGTTTTGTGAACACGCTTCAGGCCCGTGAGCAGCATATCCGCCGGGAGAAGGCGACGTCGAATATCTGCACGAACGTGGCGTTGAATGCGGTCCAGGCGTCGATCTTCCTGTCTCTGGTCGGCAAACAGGGCTTGAAGGAAATGGCGCAGCTGAATCTTGACAAGGCCGAGTTCGCGCGGCTGGAGCTGGCCAAGGTCAAGGGCGTTGAGGTCAAGCGCTCGTCGCTCACGTTCAATGAGTTCGCGATCCTTTTGTCAAAGAATGCCAATGATGTGATCGAGGCGATGATCAGCCGCGGTTTTGCCGCCGGATTCCCGCTGGGCCGTTATTACAAGGGCATGGAGAATTATCTTCTTGTTGCGGTGACGGAAAAGCGGACTAAAGATGAAATTGTTGCCTACGCTGAGGCTTTGGCCGAGGTGCTTCGATGAAACTTATTTTTGAAAAGAGCCAGCCTCGTCGCCAGGGGTTCAAACAGCCCCAGAGCGATGTTCCGGTGAAGGGCCTTCTGCCTGAGGAATATCTGCGCACGGCGAGCTTACCGGCGTCATGCTCATGGCCGCCTATCACAAGGCCAAGG
>JADFXE010000094.1 GCA_015233705.1 Candidatus Omnitrophota bacterium | reverse complement strand
GGCCGCGGGGACAGGACGTCAGCTTTCTTTATGGGTCGAAAAAATGCCGAGCACGACGGCATTTATGATCTCAATATCCTGGAGCAGGTGTTCGGTATTCCGATGGAGAAGGGTGTTGAGCTGTTGGCGGCTATCCGCGCGATTAAGACGGAAAATAGCGGCGTCCCGCGTGAGATCGCGGAACGCAAATTTGATGAGTTTTGGAAGAGAGAAGGGTTCCGGGCAGCGGCATTCTATAGCGGAGCGGTTGACGATATGATCACGTTTGCCCACAAGGCGGAAATTTATTTCAGGCAGCAGAAGGCTCGACAGGAAGCCGGGACAGGCCAGTCGGCGCAGGCTGGGGTTAAGAACGACAATTCGCAAGATGTGGGCGGTATCGACCTGAACACCGCCGGCCTTCAGTGGATCACCCGCGGCAACGCCGGGAACTTTGAGGTCGAACTGACGCCGCAGCAGATCCAGATGCTCGAGCGCAACATCACGGGTTTTGTCCCGGTCATTACCGATGTCCAGCCGGTGGAAAGTGTGCCGATGTTCCTGGGGATGAGAGGACAGGAAAAGATCGAAGGTTGAAGGGCGAAGACGGTTTTTTGGGCATTCTTATAACGGAAGGGAAGAAAGGAATTCCTGCCATCCCAGGACATGGCCGGTTGTTCGTTTTTGTGAGGCATTCCCGCCGTATACGATCAGGGCTTTTGATGCAAGATTTTTTGAGAGGTCGCACCAATAGGTGATGTTTTTAAAGTAATCGTCTGTAACGGTCTTCCCGGACTTTATTTCGACAAGGATAGGGGCGTTTCCGTTCTCAATAATGCAGTCGATCTCCCGGCCAAGTTTGTCTTGCCAGAAATAGATGTTCGGGTCGTGTCCCTTGTTGAGTTGCGATTTGATGATCTCTGAAATGATGAAACATTCAAAAAGATTGCCTTTGAGAGGATGTCGGGTGAGCATGTCGTTATTTGTTATTCCCATAAGATATGCGGCCAGTCCGGTGTCGTAGAAGTAAATTTTGGGGGTCTTGATCAGCCGTTTGTTCAGATTGTTGTGATGGGGGCGCAGCAGAAAAAGGATGTAGCTTGATTCCAGGACGGAGATCCAGGCTTTTGCGGTATTGTGGGTGATCCCGCATTCATCGGCCAGGGAAGACAGGTTGAGTAGCTGGCCGACGCGGTTGGCGCACAACTTCAGAAACGTGTGAAATGCGGAGAGATCATGGACATTCTTCAGGAGCCTGACATCGCGATCGATATAGGTGCGGACATAATTCGCGTAAAGATCCTGGGGATTAACATGGTCGGCGTAAAGTTTGGGGTAGCCGCCGTGGAACAAATGGTCCTCAAAAGTTTTGAATGCATTTTGGGAGTTAGATAGTTCCTGCCAGGATAATGGGAGCAGGGAGAGCAGTGCTACGCGTCCGGCCAGCGATTGTGTGATCTGTTCCATCAAAAGAAAGTTGTGTGAAACGGTAAGGATAAAAAGCCCCGGCGTTTTTGTGGCATCCAGAATGCCCTGTAAATAAGAAAAAAGAGCCGGAACTCGCTGGATCTCATCAAGGACGGCGCCCCGGGGATATTGGGCAAGAAATCCTCGCGGGTCTTTTTGAGCAAATTCCCGTGTGTCCGGGTCTTCCAGCAGAACGTAGGGTTTTTTAGGGAATGTCTCGCGAACGAGGGTTGTTTTTCCGGATTGGCGCGGCCCGGTAAGCGCGACGGAGGCGAATTGTTTTGAGATCGAGATCAGTTTTGGGGTCAGGGCTCTTTTTATCATGATGGAAGGATAGCGTATGTTGGACAAGTTGTCAATTTGAATTACAATCTGTCCAGGTCGCGTCTTGGTTGTGAGGCTGGTGAATCAGTATTGTCAGGCGGTCTTTTGCTATTTTTTTATTTGATGAATGATATCTCTCGCCAGCGCTAGGCCGATCCCGCGGATGCCGCCCAGCTTGTCTTCGGAGACAGATTTGAGATCAGCGGTCTTTTTGTAGCCGTGATGGAACAGGATCCGGGCACGGATGCGGCCAATGCCTTTGAGCTTGGTGAGTTCCAGCAGCTCTTCCTTGATACCGTAGCGGATGCGGTTGCGCAGGTCTTCCAGGAAAAAGGTGAGTTTCTTGAAGTGAAAGACCGCGGCGATCGACTGCGCGGCGTACAGCAGCCACTGCGCGCTTTCGGTGTGGCGGAAGATGTCGCCCGGGCCGATGTTAAAGCGCTCGCACAGGTCTTCTTCCTTTTCCTCGTCCATCCAGCGGGTGAGGAGCCAGACGGTCTTCAGGACCGCCATGGCCGTGTAATGGTCCTCGAGCATGCTCACATCATCGCGCGTCAGGATCAGTTCGTCCTCAACCTTGGTGATGAAGTCCTCCAGGTCGTCCGTGTCCGCCTTGCCCACGGAAAGCATTTCGCTGTCCGGACAGGTCGCGATCATGTGCAGAAGCCCGATGCCGGAGAAGCTTTTCCCGTCATGGACTTTCTCCAGGGCTTTTTTCATGATCAATGCCGAGATCGGGTCAATGTACAGGCGGCTGGTGCGGCTGCCGAAGGGGGTGGGGAAATAGCGGAACCCGCTTTTCTCGATAAAGCCTTCGGTCTGCAGGAAATCAAAGATGTTGCCGATGAGCTCGACCAGCCCCACGCCGTTACGCTGAAAGGCGAGGAAGGTGTGCTCCATGAAGGCGAACATGCCGTTGACGTCGCTCACGTAGCCGGCCGCGACAGAGGCCAGGACGTGTTTCCTGAGCTCGGCCTCATCCGCTAATTGGGACATGACCGGTTCCGGCGGCGCCAGGACAAAACGGTCAAAGAGCGCGTTCTGTTCGGAGAGGGATTTGGCGATAAGGACCGCCTCGCCGTAATCATCGTACTGCGGACGTCCGGCGCGACCCGCGCACTGCTTGTATTCGGAAGTCGGGATAAAGACCGATCCGGCGCCGGCCGAGTAGCGCTTGGCGTCGCGGATGATCGCGCGGCGGGCGGGCAGGTTCACGCCAGCGGCGAGTGTCGGTGTCGAGCAGATGACCTTGATGAAATTAGCCTTGAAATTTTCCTCCACCAGTTCCCGCTGGTCAGGCCTGAGCCCCGCGTGGTGAAAGGCCACGCCGTGAAGGAGCGTTTCCTGAAGTTTTTTGCAGATATTGGTCGCGTTCAAGGACGGTGCCGCGTCCTTGGAGATCTTGGCCAGTTCGGCCTTTTCCTCCAGCGTCAAAAGCGCATCAACCCAGCGGCAGAGCTCGCGCGCCACGGATTGGGTCGAACGGCGGGAATTGACAAAGACCAGGACCTGGCCCTTGCCGCGCAGTGTGTCCATGACCAGTTTCTGGACCTCTTCCGGCGCGTCTTCCTTGATGATGCGGACTGTGCCAGAGGCATAGGTCAGTCGGTCATTGTAGAACACGCCTTCGTGCAGCGGGATCGGGCGCCAGGTGCTCTTGACGCATTTGGCCTCCAGCCAGCCGGCCATTTCGTCGGCGTTGGCGACAGTCGCCGACAGCGCCAGGATCTGCATGTTGGGATTAAGGAGCTTCATGCGGGTGGTGAGGACCTCAAGTGTCGGCCCGCGAGAAGGGTCATTGATGACGTGAATTTCATCCAGCACAACGACGGCCAGTCCCTGGATCAGCCATTCGGATTTGGCGCGCAAAAGCGAGTCGACCTTCTCGGCCGTGGCAATGAGGACCTGGTAATCTTTGAGATACTGGCTCGGCGAATCCAGGTCGCCGATGGCCAGCCCGATCTTGATCCCGAGCGCGGCATATTTTTTGGTGAAGTCGCGGTATTTTTCACTCGCCAGCGCCTTGAGAGGGGCAATGTAAAGACATCGTCCG
>JADFXE010000093.1 GCA_015233705.1 Candidatus Omnitrophota bacterium | reverse complement strand
TGACGGTCGAATATAAGGGGAAACTGTATAACCTGTGTTGCCCGGGATGCATCAGTAGGTTCAAGGCCGATCCCGAGAAATACAGCAAGATCGCGCAAGACGAGGTTACAGCTACGCAGTCCAAGTAAAGCCGGACGAAGGAGGCCCCATGAAGATCGTGTATCCTGTGATGATCCTGATCGCGGCAGCAATGGCCGGGACGTTTGTTTCCTCGTTTTCGGTATCCGCCGAGGAGCAGCCTGTTCATCAGGCCAAGGGTGCTTATTATTGCCCCATGCATCCGAATTACACTTCGGATAAGCCTGGATCTTGCCCTATCTGCGGTATGGATCTGGTCAAGAGAAAGGAAGCGGCTTCGCCTTCGCCAGCAGGAGCATCGGGTGACAATGGCGTTGTGATCACGGCGGACAGGCAGCAGCTGATCGGCGTCAGGACGGCGAAGGCCGAGGTCAGGCCGCTGTCGCTGGACGTTCGGGCCAGCGCCCGGGTCGTCCTGGATCAGGAGCTGTATGCTGCGCAGTCAGAATATCTCAAAGGCGACGTCTTCGCATCGAAGTATTGGAATAGCGGGTATCAAAAGCTGCGGAAGTTGGGGATGACGGACGGGGAGATCAAGGGCCTTCAGGACCGGCGCTGGGCAGACCAAGGGCTGATCGCCATCGGTCCGCCGGATAAAGGGCGTTTTTACCGCACGCCTTATCCGGATTCCTCCTGGGTTTATGCGGCGGTTCAGGAGTATGAGGTGGCATTGATCCAGCCTGGTCAGCAGGTTTCCCTGACGGCTCTGGCGTTTCCTGGTGAGGAATTTCGCGGTGTCGTGGCAGGCGTGGCGCAGGTGTTGGATCCGCAGACTCGCACGACTCGCGTCAGGATCAGGGTGGAGGATAAGGGGCGGCGGCTTCGTCCGGAGATGTTTATGACCGCTGTGATCAAGGTTGATCTCGGCGAGATGCTGGCTGTTCCTGCAGAAGCGGTCATGGATTCCGGGGCGCGTCAGGTTGTGTACGTGCTCGAGAATGATCGCTTTGCGCCGCGCGAAGTTCAGCTGGGAGCCAGGGCTGGGGAATTTTATGCGGTCCTGGGCGGCCTCATGAATGGCGGGACGGTTGTGACCGGCGGGAATGTTCTCATCGATGCTGAAAGTAAGATGAGGTCAGCTCTTTGAGTGGTGCGCGGGCGAAATTAAAAGGTGTGCGACCGTGATCGAAAAGATCATTGAATTCTCAGCCAGGAACAAATTTCTCGTCATCATCTTCACGATGGTGGCGGTGCTGGGCGCTTTGTATTGCGTTAAGAACATCCCGCTGGATGCCATTCCGGACCTTTCCGACACTCAAGTCATTGTCTATTCTCGCTGGGACCGGTCACCCGATATTATGGAAGACCAGGTGACGTATCCGATCGTCACTGCTTTGCTGGGCGCTCCTAATGTGAAAGCCGTCCGCGGTTTCTCGGACTTCGGCTATTCGTTCGTTTATATTATTTTCAAAGACGGGACCGATACGTACTGGGCGCGCAGCCGGGTCCTGGAATACCTGAGCAAGATTACCTCGCGTTTGCCTGAGGGCGTGCGCACCGAGATCGGGCCTGATGCGACGGGTGTGGGCTGGGTCTATCAATATGTGCTCATTGACAAGACCGGGAAGAATGATTTGGCGCAGCTGCGTTCGTTCCAGGATTGGTATCTGCGCTACTGGCTCCAGTCTGTGCCTGGTGTGGCCGAGGTTGCGTCCGTCGGCGGATTCCAGAAGCAGTATCAGGTCAATGTCAAGCCCGAGGCGCTGTCAGTGTACAACATTCCCTTGACCAAGGTGATCGAGGCGGTCCGCAGCGGCAACAATGATGTCGGTGGCCGGTTGGTCGAGATGGCTGGCACGGAATACATGATCCGCGGCCGCGGATATGCCAAATCTACTAAGGATATTGAAGAGATCGCAATCGGCAATGACGCCTCGGGAAATCCGGTCCTGATCCGTAACGTGGCGTCTGTTGTCAGCGGGCCGGATATCCGCCGTGGCGTGGCTGATCTGGACGGCCAGGGTGATACTGTCGGCGGCATTGTGGTCATGCGCTCTGGCGAGAATGCCTTGAACGTGATCGCCCGTGTCAAAGAGAAATTGGCTGAGGTCAAGGGTTCGCTACCGCCGGGTGTTGAGGTGGTGACGACCTATGACCGTTCGGATCTGATCCGCCGTGCGATCGACACGCTCAAACACCAGCTCACCGAGGAGATGATCATCGTGTCTTTGGTGATCATGTTCTTTCTCTGGCATTTTCCATCAGCTTTTGTGCCGATCGTGACCATTCCGATCGCGGTTTTCCTTTCTTTTATTCCTATCTTTGGCATGAAGTTGACGTCGAATATCATGTCGCTTGCCGGCATTGCGATCTCGATCGGCGTCCTGGTCGACGGTGCGATCGTGGAAGTTGAGAATGCCTATAAGAAGCTCCAGCTTTGGCAGGCCGGCGGGCGCAAGGGGCGTTATCAGGATGTGCTTCTGGAGGCGATCAAGGAGGTTGGCCCGTCGGTGTTCTTCTCGCTTTTGGTGATCGCGGTGGCGGTTCTGCCGGTTTTTACTTTGGTGGACCAGGAAGGCCGGCTTTTCAAGCCGCTGGCCTTCAGCAAGAATTTTGTCATGGCCATCGCCGCATTCCTGGCGATCACGCTTGACCCGGCGATCCGGATGCTGTTTGTCCGCATGGATCCGGTGAACTTTCGACCGCGCTGGCTGGCCAATCTTTTCAATTCAGTGACCGTAGGGAAGTATTATCCTGAGGAGAAACATCCGATCAGCCGAACGCTTTTTAAGGTTTACGAACCGGTCTGCCGTTTTGTCCTCAAGTACCGAAAGCAGACGCTGATCGCGGCCCTGCTCTTGGTTTTGTCAACGATCCCGGTCTTCTTCCGTCTTGGTTCAGAGTTCATGCCGCCATTAAATGAAGGCACGATCCTGTACATGCCGACGACTTTGCCAGGACTTTCGGTCACTGAGGCTGAAAAACTTTTGCAGACCATGGATAAGGTGATCAAGACCGTGCCGGAGGTGGAGCGCGTGTTTGGCAAGGCGGGGCGCGCCGAGACATCGACAGATCCGGCACCATTCTCCATGATGGAAACAACGATCGTTTTGAAACCCGAGAGCGAGTGGCGGCATGTGGAGCGCTGGTATTCGAAGTTGCCGGGGATTTTGCAGGCGCCGTTTCGTCCTTTTCAGCCGGATCGTTTCACGTGGGAAGATGTCGTGGCGGGTCTGGATGCCAAGATGCAGTTTCCCGGCGTGTCGAACGCCTGGACTATGCCGATCAAGGCGCGCATTGACATGCTGTCAACCGGGATCCGGACGCCCATCGGCATCAAGATCTACGGGGCAGACCTCAAGGAGATCGAGCGGATCGGGCTCAGCGTTGAGAAAGTCCTCAAAGACGTGAAAGGTACGCGCAGCGCCTATGCCGAGCGCGTGACCGGTGGGTATTTCCTGGATTTTGACATCAAGCGCGATCAGATCGCGCGTTATGGCTTGTCGATCAAGGATGTCGAGGAGATTATTACCTCTGCGATCGGCGGCGAGGCTGTGACAACAACGGTTGAAGGCCGCGAGCGTTATTCGGTGAATGTCCGTTACGCCCGCGAACTTCGCGACGATCTTCCGGCATTGCGACGTGTGCTTGTGCCAACGGCTTCGGGGGCACAGGTTCCTATTGAGCAGCTGGCCGACATCCATGTCACCCAGGGGCCGGCCATGATCCGTGATGAGAACGGCATGCTGTCGGGTTATGTTTACGTTGATATCGCCGGGCGCGATGTGGGGTCGTACGTTCAGGAGGCCAAGAAGCTGGTTCAAGA
>JADFXE010000092.1:2710-3935 GCA_015233705.1 Candidatus Omnitrophota bacterium | reverse complement strand
AGCTTGTCCATGAGAAGGCCACGCGGATCCGCCAGATGGAAGAAGAGATCAGGGAATCGGCGGATAAGAAGAGCCGTGAGGTTCTGTCGATCGCCATTCAGCGCTGCGCTTCAGACCATGCGGCTGAAACGACCATTAGTGTTGTGCACCTGCCTTCGGATGAAATGAAGGGCCGTATCATTGGACGTGAAGGGCGGAATATCCGGGCGCTTGAGCAGGCAACGGGCGTGGATATCATTATTGATGACACCCCGGAAGCCGTGACCATTTCCGGGTTTGATATGGTGCGCCGCGAGATCGCCCGCATGGCCCTCGAAAGTCTTATCTCTGATGGGCGCATCCATCCCGGCCGTATTGAAGAGGTTGTTGAGAAAGCCAAGAAGGACCTGGATGTGAAGATCAAGGAAGCGGGTGAAACGGCCTGTTTTGAGCTGGGCATTCACAATATGCATGTGGAGCTGGTAAAACTGGTCGGCCGCCTGAAATACCGTACAAGCTTTGGCCAGAACGCATTGACACATACCAAAGAGGTTGCCCGGGTGATGGGGATCATCGCGCATCAATTGGGCCTGGACCCGGCGATCGCCAAGCGCGCGGGGGTGCTGCATGATAACGGCAAGGTTGTTTCGGATGATGTGGAAGAAGGCACGCATGCGGTGGTCGGCGGCCGTCTGGCGCGCAAATATGGCGAGGCAGAGGTAGTGGCCAATGCGGTCGAGTCTCATCATAATGAAGTGCAAAACAATTCCATTTTCGGCGTGCTGGTGTGCATCGCGGATACGTTGAGCCCTTCCCGTCCTGGCGCGCGCGCGGAGTCGCTGGAAACATATATCAAGCGCCTTGAAGGGCTTGAGAAGATCGCCAATTCGTTCAAGGGGATCGATAAGGCTTATGCGCTGCAGGCCGGCCGGGAGATCCGCGTGATGGTGGATCCTTCCAAGCTTAATGATGATGAGTCTGTCGTGCTGTCGCGCGATATCCGCAACAAGATCGAAGCTGAGATGGAATATCCCGGCCAGATCAAGGTGCTGGTCGTTCGTGAAACAAGGGCCATTGAATATGCGAAATAGAGAAACTCACGTCTGCCCGTCAGACGTGAGTTAAAAATTTTTCAGGAGAAAAATTTTTAATGAAGATCCTTTTTGTCGGCGATATTGTCGGAGAACCAGGGCGTACGGTCTTTACGAAGACCGCGGCGCTGGTGAAAGCCAAGGGCGAAGCGGAT
>JADFXE010000092.1:2059-2610 GCA_015233705.1 Candidatus Omnitrophota bacterium | reverse complement strand
TTGGGAGATCATGTCTGGGACAAACGGGAGGTCTTCCCATATCTTAAAGATGAAGCCCGTATCATCCGGCCGGCCAATTTTCCGGCCGGAGCGCCGGGACATGGCTCCTGCATTATAACGGTGCCGGGGGGCGTGAAGGTGGGCGTCGTCTCTCTTCTTGGGCGCACATTCATCAAGTATCTGACGGATTGTCCTTTCCGCGCCCTGGACCGGGAGTTGCAGAGCATGGCAGCCGAGGGTGTCCGAGTGATCGTAGTCGATATTCACGCAGAGGCGACCAGCGAAAAAGTGGCTTTGGGGTTGTATGCAGATGGCCGGGTAAGCGCGGTGCTGGGGACGCATACGCATGTGCAGACAGCGGACGAACAGATCCTTCCGCTCGGCACCGCATATATCACGGACACCGGGATGACCGGACCGCATGATTCGGTGATCGGGACGGTAAAGGAGCTTATCATTGAGCGTTATTTGACCGGCTTGCCGAACAAGTTCGAGGTCGCTAAAGGGATCGGGACATTGTGCGGGGCCCTGATCGATATTGATGATTCTAC
>JADFXE010000092.1:0-2041 GCA_015233705.1 Candidatus Omnitrophota bacterium | reverse complement strand
GGAGCATCACACGTGTTCCACTGGCCTATACGGCGAATCCTATGACATGGGAAGGATTGAATCGCCGGAAGTTTCCCAGAGCAATGTTCCCCTGCCCGGTGAAGCTGGTCGCGGCCGGAGCCGCGGCCGATAATGTTTTCCTGACACACACGGAGAATATCAGCACCGGAGGCATCTGTATCATTTTAAGAAAGGCAATGGAGAAGTTTACGTTGCTGGATGTCGAGATCGACCTGATGGATGGCCAGGACCATATCATCTGCCGCGGCAAGGTGGTCTGGGTTGTCCGACGTAAAGCGACGGATCCGGTCAAGCCGTCTTTTTATGATATGGGCATTGAATACGTAGATATCAAGGATGAAGGCCGCAAGCGGATCCAGGATCTTGTGGGTCATCTCGGCAAGATCGACCAGAGGGCAAAGTTATGAGCACGGCAGCGCCGGTTTCATCTGTTAAAGTCAGGTTTGCGCCAAGTCCGACAGGCTACTTGCATATCGGCGGTGCCCGTACGGCGCTGTTTAACTGGATGTATGCGCGTGCCCAGGGCGGGAAGTTTGTCCTGCGGGTTGAGGATACCGATTTGGAACGGTCCAAACCCGAATTTGAAAAAGAGATCATGGACAGCATGGCCTGGCTGGGCCTGGGTTGGGATGAGTTTTACAAGCAGAGCGACCGGTTCGATATTTACCGTGAGCATGCCCAAAAATTGGTTGCCGAGGGGAAGGGTGTTCTTGACGGTACGGCGGTCATTCTCAAGGTCGAGAAAGCCCGGGACATTAAATTTGATGACCTGATCCGCGGCCTGATCGTTTTCAATACGGATGAGATCAAGGACCAGGTATTGATGAAGTCCGACGGATCGCCGGCATACAGTTTCAGCTGCGTTGTGGATGATGCGTTGATGGGGATCACGCATGTCATCCGCGGTGAGGACCATATTTCCAATACGCCCAAGCAGATCCTGATGTATGAGGCCATGGGGTTCAAGGTGCCGAAATTCGGGCATTTGCCGTTGATCATGGGGACGGACGGTGCGCGCTTGTCCAAGCGCTTTGGCGCCGTGGCGGTCAGCGATTACCGCAAGGAAGGCTTTATTCCCGAGGGCCTGGTGAATTACCTGATGCTGCTGGGCTGGTCGCCGGGCAATCAGGAGATCCTGCCGCTCAAGAATGCCTGCGAGAAATTTTCGATCAAGAAGGTCAACAAGACCGCTGCGCAGTTTGACATGGAAAAGCTCAAGTGGGTCAACGCCCAGTATGTCAAACTTACTCCGACGGTGAAATTGACAGATCTGCTGGTTCCGATCTTAAAGGACGAAGGAATGCTGGGTGAAGCGTTCGATCGTGTATGGTTGGAAAAAGCGGGAGACATGTTCAAAAGCCGTCTCAGTACGCTGCGGGATTTTATTGAGCGGGCAGGCTTTCTGTTCGAGAAGGATTTTAAGGTGCCGCAGGAAATGCGTGACGGGCACTTGGCGAAGAATATGAGCAATGAGTTTGAGGTTTTAGCCGGCCGTTTGGGTGCATTGGATGCTTTTGATCTGGCAGCAACGGAGAAAGTGTTTCGTGAGGTGGTGGCTGAATTGGGTATTGCTAGCGGTGAATTGGTGCATCCAGTGCGTGTGGCGTTATCCGCCAGCGCGGTTGGCCCGGGCCTTTTTGATATCATGGTGGCGCTGGGAAAAGAGCGGACGGTCCAGCGGCTTCGTGCGGCATTTGTTTAGTTCTTGCAAAAAACGTCCTGTTTGTGTATAAATAACGCAATTAATTTTTAAGTATGGTCGTCCTGATTTCCTGGGGATACCGGAGAGTCGGGAGAAATAATTGTTTTGGTAAAGAGTTAGAGGTTGTCATTTTTGTCCTTCGGCGTTAACGCCTCAGGACAAGGAAACCTCTCTCTAATATATTTTAGGTTTCCTTGCCCTGTGGTGTAACGGTAGCACAATAGACTCTGGATCTGTTTGTCTAGGTTCGAATCCTAGCGGGGCAGCCATGTTGGACAAGAAGGCCCTTTGGCGAATATGCTGAAGGGCCTTCTGTAT
>JADFXE010000022.1 GCA_015233705.1 Candidatus Omnitrophota bacterium | reverse complement strand
CCGAATCTTCTTCTCGAAGGTCGGCTTATCAATATCCGCCTTCTTGGCAGCAAATAACTTCACATCCGCAAGTTGACCGTTGAGATCCCTGATCATCTCTTTAGCCATCTCCGCCTGTTTTGCACCCAGCAACTTCACCTCAGCCAGCTGATCCGCCAAATCCTTGACCTTCTGCTCATTTGACCCCTTAACCTCACCGACCTTCTGAGACCACTCTGCATCTTTGGCTGCAACCGATCGAGCCTCCGCATCTTTGATCCTCTGCTCATAAGATGCCTTGAGGCTATCCATTTCCTTAGCTGCAGAAAGTTTCACATCAGCAAGCTGGGCTTCCAAGTCCTTAATCCTTTGCTCACAAGGATTTCTTACTTCAGCTATCTTCCTGGCAAGCTCAGACTCTTTAGCTGCAGCCAGACGGATCTCTGCGTCCTTGATCTTCTGTTCATACGAAGCCTTTAGGGTTTCCAATTCCTTGGCTGCGGAAAGTTTTGCATCAGCAAGCTGACTGGCCAAACCCTCAACCTTCTGCTCATACGGTTTTTTTGTTTCTGAGATCTTCTGCGACAGTTCAACCTCTTTGGCCGCAGCTAGACGCGCCTCAGCATCTTTGATCTTCTGCTCAGAAGACGCCACTGCAAGGTCCATTTGCTTATTCGCCAATGACTTTACTTCCGCAAGCTGACTCTCAAGCTCCTTGATCTTCTGTTCATACGGCCGCCTGGTTTCGGCAAGTTCCACATCCTTGGCAGAAAGCTTGTCGTTGATCCGGCGGACCTCAGCATCAGCAACTGACTTTGTCTGTTCGATCTGCTGACGCGCAACATTGTCTTTGGACTTGAGCTGATCCGTCAGGGCCGAGACCTTTTCCTGCTGACGTTTCTGCTCCTGGCGGACCATCTCCTCAGCCAGCGCCTTTTCCGCCGCAAGCTTGGCCTGCAGATCCTTAAGTTCAGCCTCACGTCCGGCCTTTTCCTCCCGGATCTTGCGGCTGAAATCTGTCTTCAGCGCGTTGAACTCTCCCATCAATTGATTGAACTCTTCACGCAGGGCGGTTTTTTCCCCATCCGCCTTGGCGATCTCAGTCTGAACTGATGTCTTGGCCGAGCTCAATTCCTCAATCTTGACACTCTTCTCCTTGATCACAAGCTGCAGAGCCGCCAGTTCACTGGCCTGCTCCTCAATCTTCTTCTGCAACGGCTCGGTCGGATCACAGGCCTTGACCGTCCCGGAATGTTCGCGACGAGCAAGCTCAGTCTGAAGTCCGTCCACCCGGCCCTTCAGTTCTGTCTGCTCACTGCGCACTGCGGCGAGCTGTTCGGTCAGCTGCTCTTTGTCGCGGGTTAACTTTGCGAGAGAGGATTCTTTCTCAGCCAAGGCGCTCTTGACCTTGCCAAGTTCCTCCTGCAGGAAGAAATTCTCATCCTTGAGGACCACCAGAGACGCATCCGGGGATTGGGCGGAGCTTTGAACACTGCAAGGCAGAAGAACAGCGGCTGCCAGAAGAAAAGCGATCAGTCTTTTATACATAGGATGTGTGTAAAGGTTATTTGAGGGTCAAGAAAACTTTGCCTATCTTATCGCTGAAGTCTCTTGCAGGCAACTTTAAATTTTAAATAAGAATTAATATAAATTTTAATGCAGATGATCCCACAGGATCTTGCTTCCGATCAGGATAAGGATGATCCCTCCTGCCAGTTCGGCTCGCCGGCCCCACACGCAGCAGCAGACGCGGCCAATCAGGACTCCTGCGGTCGCAATGATGAACGTCACAATGCCGATAATGACCGCCGCCCAAAGGACCGGATAATCCAGGACCGCAAAACTCACGCCAACAGCCAGCGCGTCGATCGAGGTCGCGACCGAAAGAAAGAAAAGGCGGCGCGCTGTCATGGCCTGGGGAGATCGTTCACAATCCGACGAAGAAAAGAATTCGTGGATCATTTTAAGTCCGATAAAGACCAAAAGTCCGAAGGCGACCCAGTGGTCAAAAGCCGCGATAACATGTTTCAGTTGCGTGCCCAGGACCCAGCCGGCCAGAGGCATCATCATCTGGAAGAAGCCAAAGCTTCCGCCGATGCGAAGCGCGTCCGCCGTGCGCACGGAACCGACCGCGCCGGCCGCCAGCGCGACGGCAAAGGCATCCATGGCCAGACCAACAGCTGTAGCGAAGATCACTAAAAAACTCATAACACCTCAAGGACAGACACAACAGGATCAAAGACAAAAACAAAAGGGATGAGCTTTAGGCCCATCCCCTTTGTGTCGATCTATAAGAGAAAGTGGTTAAAACTCGGCTCTCCGAGGACGCTCTTTCTCCGGCGGCGGATTGAGGCGGACAACATTGACCGCCTTGGGACCGCGCGTATCCTCCTGGACCTCGAACTCAACTTCCTCGCCGTCCACGAGATACTTGAAACCCTCAGCCTGAATGCCGCTGTAATGCACATAGACATCCTTGCCGTCGGACATGGTCACGAAACCATAGCCCTTTTTCCGATCGAACCACTTCACTTTTCCTTTTTCCATTTTGATTCTCTTTCTTACGATACTGTTGTACTTTGCCCAAACGGGGCTCTTCTCTTACTGATTTCCCGCCGGACCATATCCGGCTGACGCCTCAGCGGGCGTTTACTTTGCCGTCGTGTCCGCGGCTGGCGCAGCCCCACCCGTCTCAGCAGGTGCGGTCTCTGCGGTCGGAGCGGCCTTGGCAGCATCTTCAGTTGTTGGCGCGGGAGCAGCCTGACCAGAGGCGGGTGCCGCTTTCGCTACATCTGCAGGCGCGGGAGCAGCGGCCTGGTCTTCCGCGGCCGGCACCGTCTCGCCACCCTTTTCCTCTTTCACGAGTGTCGTGACGATACGCTTGCCGTCCTTCTCCGCATAATCAAGGACAATATCATCGCCTACGGCGAGGTCCTTGACCGCGTTGATGTTCCCCAGCTCGGTCTCTGGCGTCAAGGAATAGGTCGTCTCCACATCAGCATCCTTGGTGAAATCATACTCCTTCACCGTGATCTGCTGATCGGCGACGCTCACCACCTTGCCGAAAGAAAACTTGTCTTCAACATTCTCCTGAGCGCGAACCGGCGTGAGGCTCACAAGGCACGAAAACCCCAGGACCGCGAGAACTGCGATCAAAAATTTCTTCATCTCTCTCTCCTTTCCTATAGATGATCCACTTGGCAGACCTTCCTGCCACGGCCTATAGGAAACCCCTAGCTTCCTACGGACTGTTAAGTTAGCAAATAGTATATGAAAATATCAGGAAAAATACATTAAAAATTTTTCATTCCTCTTGCGCGGCTCAAACAAGCGGCACGCAAGTGACCAAACATCGACGGAGAAAGACGAAAACTCATCCTCCCGCTTCCGAGCAAAATTTGCCGCAGCTGCTGAGAATGACAGGCCACGGCCTCAATTCAGCCACTTGCCAAACACAACAGAGATCTTCTTCTTGGCCTCGGCCAGGAGCTCGCCCTCTTTTTCCGGGTACCGGTTGATGCCGGCCGCGACCACAGCCTCGGTCTCATAACCCATAAATCCCAGGTGAACTTTGCTCAGGCTCACGCTGTGCTCCAGGAAGGACAGATCCCCTTCATAGACACCGCCGCTGGAAGAAAGGACCAGGGCCTTCTTGCCTTTTAGAAGACCGACATAATTTCCCTGCGCCATGTCCCAGGTCTCGCCTTTTTGCATGACCGAATCAAACCAGGCCTTGACGATCGCCGGCTGCGAGAAGTTATACATAGGATACGCGACGACGACAATATCCGCCGTCTTGAGCTGCGCGGTCATGACATCCATCTTCTTTAAAAGAGCGGCTTCCTTAGCCGAAGGCTTCCCACCGGCATAATTGCGAAGATAATACGCTGACAGCCGCTCTGCGGTCAGAAGATCCGGAACATCCTTAGCCAGATCCAAAACCTCGACGTTGACTTTCTTTGACTTGACGAACCCGGCCGCATAATCCGCCAGTTGCTTGGTCCGCGAACGCTCACCGCGCGGACAATACGAAACGATCAATACTTTCATAACATCCTCCCCCATGATTATCTAATGACCCAAATAAGACCGGCTGATCTTCCGCCACTCCTCATCGGAATAATCCGGTTGATCGGCAAAGAAATTGTAATCCAGGACCTTGTCCTTCAGATTGCCGCGCTTTACGATATAATTCTGCCCCGGACCGATACGTTCCTTGATCGCCGCCATATCCGTATCGGTGACAATAGTCTTAAGCGCCGTTGTCCGAAATTCATGTTCCACCTCCGCTTTCTTGATGATCCCAATAGACATTTTCACTGCCTCTAAGTCGGCCGGAGCGCCGGTCGCCTTACAGTAATTTTCCAGGGATGATTTGACATCCATGGCCACAAAGTCAACAAACTTAGCATCCAGGACAGCCTGAAGCACATCCGGACGGGAACCGTTGGTGTCAAGCTTCACCAGAAAACCCATGGCTTTGATCTTTTGGAGGAATTGAGGAAGGTCGTTGTGGATTGTCGGCTCGCCACCGGTAACAACAACACCTTGAAGCTGACCTTTGCGCTTCTCAAGGAAAGTAAAGATGTCGCTGTCGAGAATCGGCTCGATGAAGAGCTCCGGTAGGACGAGTTCCGGATTATGGCAAAAGGGGCAGCGGTAATTGCACCCCTGGGTGAAAATAACCGCTGCCACCTTTCCCGGATAATCGATCAGACTGAACTTGAGCAGGCCCCCGATGCGCATACGCCGTAAGTCTTTCTCTGGAGGAACTCAGCCTTCTTGCCCTTGTTCCACTGATTAAGGGGCCGCAGATAACCGACGATCCTTGAATAGACCTCGCACTCGGCCTGGCATTTGGGACAATGCTTGTGCTCGCCGGCGATGTAGCCGCAGCTCGGGCACACGCTGAAGGTCGGCGAGATCGTGAAATACGGCAGGCTGTACTTGGTGCAGACCGTCTTCACGAAGTTCTTCACGGATTCGGTGTTGTCGATCCTCTCCCCGACGAACACATGGATGACCGTGCCGCCTGTGTAACGGGTCTGCAGGCTGTCCTGGTGGTCGAACAGGTCGAAGATATCATCCGTGTGGTGGACCGGAAGATGGGTCGAGTTGGAATAGAACGGCTCGCCGCCTGCTTGTTCCCGGGGACAGTCACGCTTGAGGTCCGGATACATATCCGAGTCCATCTTCGCCAGGCGGTAAGAAACGCCTTCCGCCGGCGTGGCTTCGAGGTTGTAATTGTTGCCCGTCTCCTGCTGGAACTTGACCAAGACCTTGCGCATGAAATCCAGCACATCCTCGGCGAACTTCTTGCCCTTGGGCGTCGATATATTCTCGCCCAGGAAGTTGAGGCAGCACTCGTTCATGCCGACCAGGCCGATCGTCGAGAAATGGTTCTTCCAGTACTGGTTGAAGCGCTTCTTGACGTCCCGCAGGTAGAACATCATGTACGGATACAGGTTCTCGTCCGTCAGCTTCTCCAGGACCTTACGCTTGATCTCCAGACTTTCCTTGGAAAGGATCATCATGTGCTCAAGGTTGGCATAGAAGGTCTCCTCATTCTTGCAGGCAAACCCCAGACGCGGCATGTTGATGGTGACAACACCGATCGAACCAGTCAAAGGCGCGGCACCGAACAAACCGCCGCCGCGGGAATTGAGCTCGCGGTTATCGATGCGCAGACGGCAGCACATACTGCGGGCATCTTCCGGGCTCATGTCCGAGTTGATGTAGTTGGCAAAATACGGGACCCCGTACTTTCCCGCCATATCCCACAAAGGCTTCAGCTGGGGATTGTCCCAGTCAAAGTCCTTGGTGATATTATACGTCGGGATCGGGAAGGTGAAGACGCGGCCCTTGGCATCGCCCTCGAGCATGACCTCGAGGAACGCGCGGTTGAACATGTCCATCTGCTCCTGGAAATCGCCGTAGGTCTTTTCCTGGGTCTTGCCGCCGATGACAACACCCTTGTCCTTGTAATACGACGGGACGCGGACGTCGAGCGTGACATTGGTGAACGGCGTCTGAAAGCCGACGCGGGTCGGCACATTGACGTTAAAGAGAAACTCCTGAAGCGCCTGGCGCACTTCTCTGTAAGAAAGCTCGTCGTAAGAAATGAACGGCGCCAGAAGCGTGTCAAAGTTCGAGAAGGCCTGTGCACCGGCCGCCTCGCCCTGCAGCGTGTAGAAGAAATTGACGACCTGGCCCAGCGCCGCGCGGAAATGCTTGGCCGGACGAGACTCGGCCTTGCCGGAGGCACCCTTGAACCCCTGCAGAAGAAGGTCGTAGAGGTCCCAGCCGACGCAGTAAACGCTCAGGCTGTTAAGATCATGAACATGGAAATCGCCGTCCTGGTGGGCATTGCGGATCTCGACGGGATAGATTTTGTTGAGCCAATAAGCCTTGGAGATCTCGGAGGACACATAATGATTAAGGCCCTGAAGCGAATAGGCCATGTTCGAATTCTCATTGACCTTCCAGTCACGGCGCGACAGGTATTCGTCGACGAGGTTCACATTAAAATGCGAAGCAATCTCGCGGACCCGGGCATGCTGGTCGCGATAAATGATATACGCCTTGGCGCTCTGCTTATAGGGGGATGTGAGCAGGACTTCCTCGACGATATCCTGGATCCCTTCAACGGTCGGGATCCGCCCCGGATAGGCCTGGAGCGCAAGGTTCAGAACACGGATCGTCAGCTTCTGGGCCGCATCCTCGTTAAACTCGCCGGTGGCCTGGCCCGCCTTCACAAGCGCGTGCGTGATCTTGGCCGGATCAAAAGCAACCTCTACCCCGTTCCTCTTTAAGATCTTCGTGAAGATTTCCGTTGCGTACACTCTGCTACCCCCTGTGTTATTACTGGTGATGGAATTTTAATCTCAAAAGTCAGCTGTCAACAGACAATTACAGCTGACCTTTATCTCCCTTGAACCTGCCGTGCCGCTCTTCGGTCGCGGCATCATCAAAAGGCACGTACGGCTTCTTCTCTTCCTCATAAACAGACAGGACCTTGAGCCCTGCAAAATGCGTCTTGAGCACCGCCATTTCCGCCTCGCTCAACGGCTTGACCGGCGACGGACGAAGCGGCGTGTTGAGCTGAACCTCATCCGGCGCGATATCCTTCGCCACCTGAGCGATCAAAGGCACCTGCGCTTGATTCTCTGCGGTGAACATGATTTGCAGCGCCAGCTTCCCTTTAAAGGTCTTCCGGAAATCCTTGATCCCCTTGATAATGTCCGCGATCTGCAGCCTGGGAAAAGGATGGTTCAGCCGCTCAAAGGTCGCCTGGTCAGCCGCATCGATCTTGAACAGGACCAGGTCCGCGAGCTTCAGGTCAGCCTGCACATCCCGGCGCGTAATCGTCGTTGAATTGGTGATGACCGCGATCTTTTCCGGCCGCACATCCCGCAGAGCCAGCATCATTTCCCCCAGATTCGAGGCCAGGGTCGGTTCGCCGCTCCCGGAAAAAGTCAGATAATCGATCCGGCAATCCGCAGGCAAGCTCTTCACCTCTTCCACCACCCAGCCGGTAGGCACAAAAACACGGCGCTCCCAGGAAAACTGACTGGTCACGCCTAACTGGCAGTAGGAACAGTTGAAATTGCAGGCTTTGTTTTTGGTGCTGAGCGGATCTATGCCGAGGGACATGCCCATGCGCCAGGAGTGCACCGGGCCGTAGATATGTTTGAATTTGGGGGCGGTCATTGCTGTAACCATTTATCACCGGGATATGCTCCTGAGCCGACGTCATCAAAAGGCGAGAAAGTCAACCTATTGTTATGCCTAAGCGCGGAGAGCACAATATATAGTATTCGCTTTCTTTACTCTGTCAAGATGGTATTTCAGGATTTTTTCAGGTTTTCTCGAGGAGAGGAAAATGTTTTCACTGCCAGCCGGATAATTCCCTGCAAACCGAAGATGAAAGGGATATTACCCTTGCCCCCAGAGATTGTCAATCGCTTTTAGCGCGTCGGGAGGCCTCCCGGAAGGCTTGTTTTGACCATGCTGCCCCGACGGCGTGCGAAATGACCGGCCGCGGATAACCTAAAAGCGCGCCGCCATTCCTTTCGACGGAATGGATCTGATCAGGACCACAATTTCCAAGCTCCGGGACCCACTTTTTGATGTAAACAGCCCGCGGATCAAAACGCTTTTGCTGCAACCAGGGATTGAAAATGCGGAAATACGGCTGATGATCACAGCCCGTGGATGCAGCCCACTGCCAGTTACCGTTGTTCACCGCCGGATCATAATCAACGAGCTTCCGGGCGAAGGACCGCTCTCCCCAGCGCCAGTCGATATGAAGGTCCTTGACCAAGAATGATGCCGCAATCATGCGCACACGGTTATGCATGAATCCCGTCGTATTAAGCTCCCGCATACCGGCATCAACGATCGGGAATCCAGTCCGCCCCTCGCACCACGCCTGAAATAAACGCTGATCATTTTCCCATCTGATCGCGTCATATTCCGGATAGAACGCATTGCCGAAGACATGCGGAAAGTGATAGGCGATCGTCGTAAAGAAATCCCGCCAGAACAGCTGACGGATCAAAGGGTGTTCAGCCCCCAGCGCTTTTCTGACCGCCCAATACACCTCACGGACCGAGACCGTTCCGAACTTAAGATGAGCCGACAGGCGCGTGGTCCCGTCCTCAACCGGAAGGTCACGCAGACGCGCGTAATCCTTGAATCTCTTGATCTGCCGAAGGATCCGCAGCGCCTCGCTGCGCCCGCCGCAAGAGGCAATACACCCATTGACCTTTTTCGGCAACCGCTTCAGGATGCTCGCCTTCTCTCCCGCAATCGGCGCGACAAAAAAAGCGCCTCCCTTTCCTTCGACCGGCAGCGGGATCCTGATCAAAGAGGCTTTTTTAAAGAACGGTGTAAAGACCGTGTACGGCCCGCCAGCCTGTTTGAGGACCGTTCCCGGCGCATTCAGCAGGGCATCATCGGACATCCGGCAGACAATCTTCCTTGACTCACACAGCCGGACGATCGCCAGGTCACGCTTCAGACTGAAAGGAGTGTAATCGCGATTGGAGAAAACAGCGTCGGCCCCAGTCTCTGACAAAAGCCTACGTAGAACAGTTTCAGGCAAGCCGGAAAAGACATAAAGCCTGCCGCCGCGGCTGATCAGCGTCGCGGAAAGCTCACGAAGGCTCTCCATCATGAACTGAAAAGCATTATCACTTTTGTAAGGATGCGGCGCGACCTGGCGCGGATCAAGAATAAAAACCGGAATGATCTGCCGAGAAGACCTGATCGCAGACAGAAAAGCACTATTATCCTGAAGCCGCAGGTCACGGCGGAAGATCAAAATAGCCTTTGAAAAAAGAACTTCGGCCATCCTAAGCCCTCGCGGCGCGCGTCAGGTTATTGGTCAGGACAGCGAGGCTCTGGGTCAGTCGCGCGTTCTCGAGGATCACGCCCTTAGGGATACGGAGCGGTGCCGGCGCAAAATTCCAGATCGCCTTCACCCCCGCCGAGACCAGAAGGTCGACCGCGGCCTGGGCCTGGTCCGCCGGCACAGTCACGATCCCGATTTTGGCCGGAGAACGCCTGGCGAATTCGGCAAAATTCCGCAAAGAAAGGACCTTCTGACCAAAGACCCGCACCCCCACCTTCTGCGGATTCTTGTCAAAGGCCGCGACGATCTTCAGGCCGTATTTCTCGAAATCCCGGTATCCTAAGAGCGCCTTGCCCAGGTTCCCGACCCCCACCAAGAAGGCGTCGTGGACATCATTCCACCCCAAAAGCTCCTTGATGCGGCCAATCAGGCTCGCCACGCGAAAACCGATCCTGGCCGTGCCGACCTCGCCCGTGGCCTCGAGGTCCTTGCGGACCTGGGTCGGGTCAAAATCAAACTCACGGGCCAGCTGGGTGCAGGAGACATATTCGATGCCCTGCGAAGAAAAATTCTCCAGAAGATGAAGGTAAAGCGGAAGGCGCTTTAACGTCGATCGCGAGACAGCGGAAGTTCGGGACACCGTACTCCTCCTTTGGTAATAAAATAACCCTGAAAATACCAGAGGCTATTTTTTGAATCAATCTCTTTCAGATTACCTACCCGAGCCGAACGAACCCAGGATGTTCTGCACACTGTTCATGGCCTTGTTCACCCCGTCCTGGGCCGCGCCCACGCCCCGCTGAGCCTGTTGGGTGGCTTGCTGCGTGGCCTGCTGGGCCGTGGCTGTTGCGCCATAGGCCGTCTGACGGGCCTGGCCAGCGCTCTGCGCGGCAAGCTGGGCCACCTGCTGCTTGACCGCGACCAGGATACTATTGGCCCCCGGTGAAGATGTATCCAGAGAAGTCAGAATATAATTGGCAATACTGACCGCAGCCTCATAATTCCCCTGTCCCAGAAAACCCTGGGCCTTGGCAACAAGGAAATTCTCCTGCTGGGCCGATGAACCGACAGACACGGACTGGGCAATGACCTGCTGGGCCTGGGCATTCACCGGTGCATTGGCCGAAACCAGCACACCCGGAGCTGACACTACAGCACTGCCCGGCGCGGCTGACACATTCGCCATTCCCGGGACCGACACCATCGCACCACCCGCGTTCGTTGACACGTTCACAAGACCGGGGACAGACACCACAGCGCCGCCCGCATCTGTGGACACCGATGCCAGACCAGGGATTGAAACAAGCGCACCACCCGCGCCAGAGTTCCCGGAACCGAACGCCGTGCCGACCGAGGCCTGCGACCCGGTGGCCGCAACGCTTGCCCTGGCCGAACCATTTCCCGCACTCACGACTGCAACCTGCTCAGCGTGGACACTGACGGCACAGACCAAAACCGCAAGAACAGACATCCCCATGGAATTCCTCTTCATACCGACTCCTTTTTAATGAAATGATTTTTGATTAGAGGGATTCTAGAATGGCAACCATGACTTAGCAAGGGATTTTAACCTGGACTTTTCGCAAAGCCCGCCAGGAGCGGTGCCGGCCCGTCATTTCTTGATCCCCAGGAACTGCGCCACATCAGCCATCGGCTCAATGTTCATGATGACCGGCGTGAAGCCCGAAGAATTCTGCAGCTTTTGCAGCTGGGCCGCGTCGATGTGAAACTTGATCCCCGCTCCGCCATCGCCGCGGGCCTCAAGGTTCATCCTGTCGGAATTGAAATCGATACCACCTTTTTCAGCCATATCACTTATCGCTTCAACCGCACGTTCAAGCGCTTGGAATCGGTCTTCAAAAGAGGTTCCGTCCGATAATTTAACTTCCGAGAAACGAAAACGCCCGGATTCATATGTTGGCTCCTTTCCATATAAATTAGTAAATCCTGTTATCCTGCCATTCTTATCAATATCTCTCCCAGATGTATCAACCTGATAATAAACCTTCATAAATTTAAAAAACAACGCCAACGTAATCCTACCTTTCTCTAACCCATCTAACTCGTCTACCTTTCCTTTTAATTCCTTAACAATCTTCTCCAGCCAGAACTTCGCCCCTGACTGCATATAGCGTCCTATCGAATCACCGTTAAGCATAAGCTCGAGCAGTTTCCATTGATATTTATCTAAAAACTGACTGTTTTTTTCCTTCAGCTTATTTATAACATCCAGAGTAGCCCTATGCTGATTTAGACCGCCGGTCGGATTATCCTTACCAATGTCGTGTAAAACTAAAAGAACACGCAAGAAAGCCAGCTGTTCTTCATTAAACTGATCGCTGAAACGACTTTCAAATTGAGTCAAAACAGCTAGCGTATGATTTTTAAGAGTACCTACACGCATCTCATCCGGCGTTTCCAATAAACCAGCAATGAGGGAGTCCCTTTCAAATTGAGCAACCACGTTCGCGGCCCTGGCCTGAGGAGTCTCCCCGGCGATATCTTTGAAATTATCAAATCGAAGACCTAATGTTTTATTATATAAAAACTGCAGCTGTTCGGGAATATAATAAAAAACGTCAAATCCATCTTCCTTTGTCTGCCCAATTTTAATGAGACTTGTTCCATGCGGCACAACTGGATTATGCCCGTTTCCTCTATACCACTTTGCTATCATTCCCATAACGCTTTCCTGTTGTGAAGATTCAATTAATGGAAGAAACTGGGCTTTTTTCTCCGGATAATTAGCGTAATTCTCAGGAAATATAACCCGAATACTGACCATTTTGTTACGCCTGTTATATTCCTCTTTTGTTAAATTAGGGCGCACGCTGGCATTAGCATAAGTTTTTGTTGTATTAGATCCTTCCTCACGGGTAACCGTTGACAACCCTCCAATTCCTATAGTCCATCGATCCTTGGACAAGTCATCTTCATGCCCGTCCCATTGCCTCCTGGTTAAATTAGTTCCATGCGCTAAATATGTCCACCCCTGAGGAATGACCGGACTTTTCCTCTCGCCTGCCGTTCCTCTCACCCCGGCCGTATCGACCTTCTGCCCATTGTCCGTGGTTACCCCGGCCAAGTCGGCATTCTGACCATTGCCATCCGCGGCCCGCTCCCTGCCAGCTCCTCGCGGGGCAGACGCCTCGCCTGCCAACCCACTCAAGTGTTGAAGAAGCGCAGCCTCATCCAACCCCCAGAACCCCGTAAGCCTATCCCGATAATGCGCCACCATCTCCTGATCTGTCTCTCCTTTTTGTATGACGCTGGCTCCAATATCCACAAGAAAAGCCATGGGCTTGCTCTGCGTCCCATCGCGCATAACATGACCAATCCTGACATTGTCTTTTCCAAAATCATCGCTAACGATCCTCTCCTTGACCAGATGAGATAAAAGATCCTTCATCAGACTCAGAAGTTCGTCAGCTGTGACGGCATCCGGAAAGACCCGCTCCACCCTCGCCGCATCAAATGTAAATTCGCCAATTGTCACCTTGCCCCTGTCAATCACATGCGGTACGAACGGATATTCATTCGCCCAAGACTGATGCGGCCCCTCCTCAGGCGTTGTCCTCATACTAATCCTAATCGCCTGATCACCGTAGGCAATGACCAGCATATTGGCCCCGGTCCCCAAAAACTTTATTTCAACTTCCGGATCACGAACCTGGCCGCGGGAGGCCAAATAACGATCCACCAAAAGCTCGCATCCCTTCTGGTCAAACCCTCTCTCCCGCAGGTACCTTGGCAGGATCGAACCCATGCCTGCATGAACATACTTGAGCAACGGATCCGCCTGCGCGGCGTCAGCCTTCTGACCAATGCCTTTTTGGAGGAACATTTCCAGTAACCCCTGCGGATCATTTTGAATGGCGAGAACAACATCTTCCAAAGCGACAGAATCTTTCCTGGACAAGACCGGGACAACGACCTTTTTCATAAAATCCGCTTCTTTGGCATCCATTGGCCGCCCGATCAAGGCTTCCAATGCCGGCTGAAATCCTTGCGGATTCCCCTCCATAAAAACCTTTCGATACTCGGGATTAATAAGGGACAGGAAGAACCCCACAATAAGCAATGCCCGATACATCCCCACATCATAAACAGGATCGAATTTCGGGTCCTTGGTCTCTTTTCCGACATTTTCAAAATAATTCTTTAATGCGGTTCGAAGCTGTTTGTTGAAAATAACATTGCCCTTGGGATCAAAAAGATATTGGTTAATATGGCTGGCTGTTTCAAGGCCTGCACTATTACTTCCCATGATCTCATCTCTATCCTCATGGGTTTTCTCATGAACCATGCTCGCTGTAATGTGTTTTTTCTCCTTTTCTACTGCATCAACATCATTATTCCTAATAGCCTCCATGAGAGGCTTCACATGAGCGTCAAATCCGACATTCAACCCCAATCCGCCATTAGCAGCCGAATTCATGGCTATCCTTGCCCCTGTCACAAAGGGACTCCCCTCATGATCCTCGACCCATGGAGCATAATTTCTTGCCTCCACACTAGCCCGAGCCATGATCTCTGCGGTCTGTTGCCATACTTCGGAATCATATTCTGTCTTATTTTGTATGGGAATCTTTACGCCTGAATTAATACCAACAAAATCGAATATGACGTGCAGATTATGCTCTTCACCCTTATTATCTTTTATTCTAAAAACATAGAATTTATTACTTTTTGAGAAAGCTCGGCTCCAATTAGGCCCGTCGAAATCATCAAAGCGCCGGGGATCAATGTACTTCCCATACTCAGGATCTTGCTCGCTCAAAGCTTCAAGCGTATCCGAATTCCATGAATTTGGATTCTGCCCGTCCCCGACCTGCGCTGCCCAGCTGTCCGCCAGCGCCTCTGGCGCGACCGCCCCGGCCGTCTGCACGGCCTCCGTCTTCTCAGCCGTGTCAGAGGTTTTCAGGATGGTCTTGAGTCGAATCAAAAGCCACTGAAAGCTATAATCGTCGATCAACACAATGCCCTGCTCGTCAGAGAGCGCGGCACGGATTGTGTCCTCAGTGAGAGCCGCCAAACGCGCCCGAAGCGCATCGCTAGGAATAATATTCCAGAAGAAGTGATCATCCTGCTGAAATGCCAGACCATGATCAACAGAGACTGGCTGGCCATCAGATCTGATCCAAAAATTCTGCGGGGAAACACGCCCGCCTTGACTACCGACAAGCCCTTTGTCAAAGTCCCCTATCAAATACCAAAACACCTGCAGATCCTTCATCCCTTCCGTCGATAAGTCTTTCCGAAAATCATCTGCGCTTCTTTTCTCATACCCTTCTTCTCCCGGGACAAACATCTGCAATACCCCATCCTGCATTTCCCCTTGAATATTCGGAAACTTTTTATGCGCCGTCACCGGAACGCTTCCCAATCCCAACAATACGCTCAAACGATACGCCGCAACTTCAGCCCCCCAAGCCCGAGGATGCCATACGTCCACTTTGCCAACAGCAAAGCTGCCGTCCTTCAGAGGTACCCTAAAAGTCTTAAGCCCATTAGTATCGACCCGAGCCGCAACTGACTCCAAAAGAGCCTTCTCAGCCGCGACGGCCGTCTGCGCGGCGTCAGCTTGGCCCGTTAAGGCCCCGAGAGTGTCGATCCCGGCTGCCCATTTGGCCAGATCTATCGCCAGAAAGACCGTCGGGGAGCCAAATATCGCGGTGGCAACGCCATATTTGAATACCAACTCAGCAGACTTTCTCGCTCTTGTCGCTGTTGAAATGTCAGGATCGAATATTTGATTGATCGTGGCCAAACCGCCCAGCGCTGTTCCTGCATCTGCAGCCATATTGAAAAAAAGGATGCCCGGACCGAAGATAAATAAATTGGCATTATTTTCCGCACAATAGGCCCAAAACCCCTGCTGTTTGACCAAGGCGCGAGCGGATCTCCATAATGTGAACGCCCCCTCAACAGCCATCTGCAGACCTGCTCCAAGAACTGTCTGAGCCGTCAGCTGAGCCGCCTGGGCGGCGTCGGAAAAAGGCTGGCCGCCCCTTCCCTTATTCTGCTCTCTCAAACGATTTATTTCCGCCATGATCAAGCCCAGCCCTAAGGAAGGCGATGGCTGTGCCTTTTTCTTGCCCTTTCGTGTCTCCATCTCCCTCTTGGCTGCCAACAAGGCCTTCATCCCGGACAATCTCGTTTTCGAGAAAATCTCATTGTTTCTTGTCAGCTCATATAAACTCCGGGAATCAAGATCCGCATAATTGTCTGCATAATAAAGCACTCTCGCAATAACATATAACAGCGGCGGACCCCGTAAACTCTCCGGCTGATAATCCGCGCTGACCCGCTCCGGAAAATCAGATTCGAGATAAGATTTTAAACGCGCGAGCGTGGTGGAATCCATCTCTCCTTTGAAATCCCTTAACGCATCAATGAAAAAATCAAACCCCTTCTGGTCACCCAAAACATTCCGGATACCCCTAAAGATAGGGTCATAGTCCTCTGTATTTGCCGCAGCAATTGAGAACATATGATTACCTTTAACGAAATACTTTATAAGTTGCTGGATAAAACCAGCAGGAGATGTCGCATTCTTTCCCCCAAGATCAACGATAACCAGGTTTCCTTTCTCAGGACGAACAGCCCCCTCCTCCCTAAACATGATATTCCCGGCATTCATGTCAGGCGGATAATGGTTAAAGGTTCCTTCATCGGACAGGAGATCGCCCACCTGCGTCCATGCCTCAACGATATTCTGCAATTCAGAGGCTGACAACGGGATTCCCTTCCTAGCCGCCAGCATCGTCTGCCCCTTGATCCACTCCTGCAAGAACGCGTTCCTCCCGTAATGCAACAATCGCGGCACAAGCTTTCTGCCAGCTTCACTTTCCATCAGCTTCTTAAATCGGCTCGCCTCCAATCCAAGATCAATGCCTTCCGTCGAACGCGCCTGCTTATAAGCCTCTTCTGCGATTTCCATGGTGGGTGGAAGGCCTCGTGTTAAGACCGCTGATTCCGCCAGGACGAACTCAACCCTAAAAACATGTTTCTCGCCACCCGAAACTTGATACCGAACATTAACCGCCTGCACATCTTCAGGCATGATCCTCTTCCCGTATAATTGATATAATTCATCACTGACTCTCTCCGGAGAAGACAGAAATTCCTGAAGAGCGCTAAGGATCTCTAAACGGGCGTTAGCCTCTGCAACAAATTTATAACCTTTCGGACTTACCCAGATGTCATCATTAACATGAAGTTTGCCGTAAAACCCCTCCCGCCCAACAGTGGTCGCAGCGAAATCAGACTGCAAAGATCCTTGGGAACCTGATCCCGAAAAACTTCCCAACTGCTTCCCATCCGACTCCAGCCCCACCTGGATCAGACTGTCATTGCTAGAGTCGCCTTCAACCTCACCCGCATTGTCGGTCATTGTCAGCACCAGACCAGTGAACTGCGAGCAGTCCACACCACCGGAGAAATACTTGCGCGGGATAAGCTCGTCCGAGAACGGGTCCTTTTCCTCCTTGATGTAATTATAGGCGCCCTTCTTGAAGGCC
>JADFXE010000021.1 GCA_015233705.1 Candidatus Omnitrophota bacterium | reverse complement strand
GAAGTCCTCAGGGTTTTGGCTCGGCCAGGAGATGGAAAAGCTTCTGTGTATCGTCAGGTTTATCGCAAGGCGGTAGAAGATTTTGAGGTTTATACGGCGAATATCAACGTCAGCGAGATGCGGATTGTCAAAGCTTTTGAAAGTCTGAAAGCCAAGTCTTTTGACGGTTTGAAGTTGAGACACGATCCTGTTGATATTTACGAAGAGGGGAGCGAATATTCCCAAAACGAAGCCAAGCTTAAAGCAGCCTTGGCAGAGGTCCGCATTGATTATGACGAAAGCGCAAGGATGGTCCTGGGCGAGGGCGCGGTGCCTGAAGCGCCGGCTCTGTTTGACAACGCGCTGATCCGCCGGGAGATCCATAACGCCCGGGAGGACTGGAAGGATGGCTGGGGCAGTTGCAAGCAACATGCCCTGGACCTTGCGATCAGGCTGATCCGGCAAGGGATTACGGCGGAGGTCATGAAAGGAACATTGATGGTCGGACCGCACTGGTGGGTCGAGGCCATCGCAGACCGTCGTTATGTCGTTGATCCGTTTCCTGAAGGCGTGGGCAGGGCCTGGGTTGAGGTCAGTCAGACCGAGGGGACGGACAGGTTCGTGATTATGGAAAAGACGGCTCCCGTGGCCCAGACGTTGTATCAGGGAGCGCGAGACGAGAACCTGACGGCACAGGCCAAAAATTATGCTGGGAATCTGGGGAATTATTATGAGGAGCTTGCGCATCAGGTTTCAAAACTTTTGTGCGAGATCAGATTGAGATTGGCCATGGATGGATTGCCGACCGAGACGCCGGAGACTGAATCCCTTGGCGTCCGTCTGACCATGTTTGAAAACAGGGCGCTCCGTCTTCAAAGGAAGGGCGGTGTCGTTGTTAATTACGGCTCGCCAACAGCGCCGGTTCCCGGGCGGTATCCCCAGGCGTCATTTAACCAGCCCATTGAGCCCGCTTGTAGGATCGTGACCTTGATGGTCGCCGCCGGGTTGCAGTTATTCCTGGGGGATTTTGCCGGAGCGAAGGAACGCTGGGCCAGGGCTGTTAAAATGCTGCGGGAGATTTATGATAAATATGAGGAGATGTCCGGTCGCCCCTTCGGGGCTCGGAATGACGCGCAATCGTTCCTTTATTTTCTCTTCGCGCCTATCGCAACGACCCGCCGGAAGTATCCTTTGTACGACCTCCTCAGCGATGAATCCAGGGCATTTGTCGACCAGCATGAAACCCTGCATCAGGCGTTTCCCGATCTCGACGAATCCCAGATTATTGACCTTCAGTTTTCCGGCATAGCCTTTCAGCGTGTTGGCACGCCAGCTCAACTTCAACGCGGCGTTCATGAGGACTTCATTCCGGCAACATGCCAGTGTCATGTCGATAGCGTACCGGCGGCGAAGGAAACAAGGGAACCTGTGGCCGAGAGGATAGGCCTCAGGATCAAGAAAGTAGAAAAAGAATCTCGCATCGATACGGCTGAGCTCACCCGCAGGACAGGTTTCAGCGAGAAAATGATAGAGCGCTGGCAGACCGGCGAAGGCCTTGATCCGACTCCGAATGAGGTCAAGTCAATGGCTCAGGCGCTCGGGGTCAGCCTTTGCTATTTCCTGACCGCTATGGAAGAAAAAGACCTGATGGCCCTTGTGGTACCCTGGACGCAGGACAAGAACCGGCATGCGGCAAAAGTCCTGGGGGCCAAGATAAAAGTGTTGCGTTACAAGGAAGGACTGACAGAAAAAGAGCTTTGTCAAAAGATAGGCGTGAAAGGTTATTCCATAGTATGGACGTGGGAGTATGGCTTCAAAAAGGTCAGCCCCAGGAATGTGATGAAAATATGTGAGACACTTAAAACAACGGCGAGTGAGTTGATCGCTGGCATGAGTGAAGACAAGTTGATGGCTCGCAAGGTCAGTGGGCCACATGGAGAGGGAAGGCGCAGGCTTCTGGGGCTCAAGCTCGTTGTCCTGCGGTACAAGCGTGGATTGACCGTGCCTCAACTGGCCCCAAAGGTTGGCGTTGCCGTGAGGACGCTCCGTAACTGGGAGACCGGGCTAGAGGCGCCACGCAATCGCCCGGTAGCCGAAAGGCTTGCCCAGGCGCTGGGCATGGATATCAATATTTTACTGGAAGAAGGGCGGAGAGATCCTCTGAAAGGAATGTACGGCCATCGCCGCAGAATGTCGGGCATAGATCTCCTGGCCATCGATCTTGGCGTAGACAACAGCGAGATCAGACAGGAGCGTTTTTTAATCCTTAATCCCCGGCAGCGCGCGTATCTTGAGATGTATTACGGTATTGGCCGTGAGCCCGTGGAAAGGCTTAAAGACATCGCGCAAAATCTGAATGCCATGGGCTATCTTCCGCGGCATTCCAGGAATGCCGTTTATTCGAGAATAAGGCTGGTCGTGTTAAGACGAGAGACGTTGGCGGTCCTAAAAAAATATAAAAGCGGTTGGGAGTGGCTGGCGCATGATACCGGAAAGACAGAAGCGGAATTGAAACAGCGCGCCCGACTTCTTTCCGTCATGGAATGGGAGATCGTCCAGCTTTCCTATGGCATAGGCGTTCAGCGGCTTGACAGGGCCTGGGATATTCAAAAGGCCTTGGCCCAACGTCATGTTTTAGGGAAGTCCAGAGGTTTAAATACCGATCTTGCTGTTATTGATTCGAGGTGCCGTGCCTTGAAGAGGCTGCAGGGCTTGTTGGGCGAGTCGCCGCATCCTATTAGAGAAGTTGTGAAGGACGATGATGTGAGCCAGAAGGCGGGGTTGATGCTGGCGTCCGATTTGGAAATGGAATTGCGCCAGTATGGTTTGAGTCATCCCGGTGGGCGAGTGACGGATTATTTGATGGGGCTCATGAAAGAGCAGAGATGGATGCTCTTGGAATATTTGGTGGAAAGAATAAAATCAAACGATCTTGTCCGCGGGAGCCTTAATCAAGACGAGCGCCTGGTTCTCGACGATTCTGTCGCGGCCTTGAGAAAGGCGAAGGCCTTAAGGCCTGGATCACCGGCGCTCGGGCTGAACCCGTTCGTCCTTCTGATCCCCATCGTTGGTCCGATTCTTTTCATGGGCGCCTTCTGGCCACAGTTCAAGGTTGCGGCGCTCTGGGCCGGGGGCGGGTTAAATCAAATTTTTGAATTCTTCGACAGAAAGTCCGGCGCCTTTAAGGATGGCGTGGCTTCCGCGTTGACGACGCAGAAGGAACCCTGCCTTTTCAAGCGTCTTTATTGTCCGTTGTCCGGATATCTAGGGCAGGGAAACCGCGGTCAAGCCGCAACCTCGACTTCTTCCATGAGCACGTCGGAGTCGGGGATCGGCTGGTTGTCTTCTTTCATTGTTTCCAGGTACAACTGGATGGCTTCTTTGGCGTTGCGGAGACATTCTTCCACGGATTCCCCCTGCGTGGCGCAACCTAAAAGGGCTGGAACGGTAACGGAAAATCCGCCCGAAGGCTCTTTTTCCAAAAGTATTTTAAATCTGCGTAACATGATGACCTCCCTTGTTTCTGCTATCAAGGATAGACTATCGTTGCCTTCGCGTAAAGGGGAGAACTCGTCCAGATCCGGGAGCGGTCGGGCCGTTTTTGATGCACTTTTCCCGCAAGGGACGTGCAAGGCGCCGCTTTATAAGGTTCACAGCGACGAGGCAGGATTTAAGTATTACTTCGATGCCTTTGGCAAGCGCTGGGCGTGGAGAAACGGCCGGCTGGAGAAGGGGTGTTGGTATTTGAAGACGAGAAGCCTGGCGGCGCGCGCGTACGCTCTCATCTACGGCGTGCGGGAATTGCTTCGAGGCAATAAATATAAGGCTTTGGCCTTCTTTGATACGCTGATCAATCCCAATAATTTCTGGGAGATCCCGTTGACGTCCGCAGATTCCTCGAAAGCGCCGCCGGCCGACTTTCACCGTGTCAAGCCTGTTAATAATTTGCCGCAGGGAAAGGCGTCGGGAAAGACAGCGAGCCTTGACGTTTTCCACCGGGCTGCGTGCATGTTCCGTGGCGCAAGGGACATGGTTTCTGCTGAAATATTCGCCAAGATGTGTCCGATCATCGGCCTGGCGTTCAGGCTGTGGCAGACGCAGGCCCGGCCCATGGACGTGCAGCATACGCCGATTTCCTGGATTGACAAAAATGGCGCCATCGCATTCCATCCCGCGTTTAAAATCCTTGCCCAGATCTCGCCAGAAACCGCCCAATTCATCCTTTGGCATGAAAGACTGCATCAGGCTAATCCTGATGCCAGCGAGATGCAGTTGTGCCGTCTTCAGGCGGCTGCCATGCTGGGCCGCCGTGGATTTCTGAAGACGCTTCTCGGCGGGGCAATGGGCGCGGCTTTAATGCCGAGGCAAGCGATTAGATTGGTGACGGGCGCGGATATTCCGTTCCAATTCGCTGATCAGGTCGTTGAGAATTTTCTTGCGGGTAACTTTCCGGTTGATATGTTCCCTGCGGGCATGATTCCGCCTGTTGCTGATCTGAGATCTCGGCCGCTGGTCTCTCTTATTACTTCATTGCAAAGCGCTTCTGGCGCGGACGCGGAGATTCTCAAGGATATGGTATGGGACTTGCAAGGCAACGGGCCGGTGTATACAGGTGAATTGTTAATGGGAGAGGCCAGGCTTCGTTTGGGCACGCTTCCCTTCGTTTTACCGGACGGGCAGCGTTTATCGGCATCTAAAATATTACAAGATGTGACGGGATGCACGCCTGAGCGGACAGATCTTGTTTATCGGAACGCCCTTTCTCAGGCAGTGGCTGAATCAGCGCCCCAGGGGGTTTCTGTCGGCCAGGCGTCGGCTCATGAAATGGACAAATTTTTCAGGGCGCTCGCTGATTCAGAGAGCCGTGTGTCCCGGGAGGTGTCCCAGAAGGCGCTGGCCCTGGTTCAGAAACAAGTCCAGGAAATATTCATTTTGGGATTAAAAGAGAAGGAAAGACGGGCCCGGTGGAGAGGGGAGAAAGCGCTGAAATATGTGGAGCAGGCCGTGCAAGAGATTTTGGATCAAGCGGCCTCCCTCAGCCGGAAGGATTTGCTTGTCCGGTACTGGCAGCTCAGGCTGGCCGCGCAAGGCGTCATTATGGACGAGAAAACCGGCAAGATCACGGGCATGCTTGATGGAGATGAACTCGCGGCAGGACAGGAATCCTGGTCCCAGTACGCGGATGATCTGGAATTGGAAGTCGAGGCGGATGCGTTTCATTATGGTCTCTTGCAGAAGGTCAGGACTGTTCGGCTAGACGAGGGATTGAGCGGCGTCGAGGCTCTGGAGGATTGCGTCGCTTCTTTGGATCGATTGTTTGCGCTCGTCGGATGTCTTGATCGCGAAGCGGTCCCTGTTATCAATGCGCTCGGAAAACCGGCAAGTTACTCGTGGCCTTCGTGGCTGGCGTATCATGATATCCAGCGCAGTTTTATCGGGTGGCTGCCGTCGCAGTACAAGGCCGGGATCGGGAGTTTCTTCACAGTTCATCAATTAAATATGGTGAGAGAGGAGTTGTTGCCTTTGCGGCGTTTTCTGACGCTTGTTCCGATGGAGGGCATGGGGCCCGATAAAGCGACGGCCCACCGGACAACGCCTGTTGCATGGGCTTCGCTTGAGCCGTATTTTGCGGATAGGATCTTTAACGCCGGTTCCCAGGCCGCGATCAACCGGCGGATCCTTGAGGAGGCTCTGGACAAGATGATGGCGGCCTTGGACAAGATGGAGCGGGTGGCCGCGAGCAGCGCCGTCGGACGTATCGCCGCTGTCATTTTGCCGGCCGGGCCTGCATCGCCGGTAGGCGGGCAATCGCCCGTAGACCCCGCGCGCACGCGGCCGGAGGACGCGGCGCCGGGGATGATGTCTGTGTTTCGCCAGTGGTACAACTGGGTCAGGAGCGACTGGATGAAGGCGTTGATTTGCGACACTATTGCCGTCGCTGTCGAGAACTTCCTGATCCGCTTTTGTCTTATCTCCAAAACATATTATGTGGCTCATCACCCGGTTGAAGACGCTGTCATGGCCGACGCGCTTTACGATGACATTTTTAGCGCCCCCACGTGGGGTAAGGCCTGGGGTATTCATTCTTCAAGAAATCGTGTCTGGCGAAAGAACCTTAAACAAGAGCCGAGACACATTGAAAATACAATGTGTTCCTGTTTTGCTGCTGGAGCGCTTTTTTTATCG
Organism: Candidatus Omnitrophota bacterium; assembly: GCA_015233705.1. The sequence continues at coordinate 10,966 of JADFXE010000021.1, read as the reverse complement.
TTAGGGGTTTTAGCCGCACAGAAAACGCTTTTGGCTTTAAGTTTCCCGTCGTGGTTGCTGTCAAAAATTCTATGGCCCAGCTTCGCGGGGACCGGCTCATTCCCGACGACAAGTTGGTGGTATGACGCCGCGACTCGCCGGGCAGTCGATAGCATACAGTTCTGGCTACGGCAATTGGCGTGGAGATATTTTCGTGATGACCGGTCAAAAGATCCGGAGCATGACCCCAAATAAGCCTGGGAGGGGGAAAGGAGGTTGTCATGTTAGAACGTCGCAAGACCCATCGGTGGCAGATCATGCGGGATGCCAGGGTAAAGCTGGATGGCGAGGTGCGCTCTGTGGATTGTTATATTCGGGACATCAGTTACAGGGGCATGCAGATCGCCTCGGCTTTCCGGTTGCCGCAGTGGCCTAACCTCAAGATGAATGTGGAGATCGACAACAGTCTGCTCCTCACGCTTGAAGCGGCGGTGCCCTGGCGCAAGGGCGAGGCCGGTGATTATGTTTATGGGTTGTCGTTCAACAGGATCAGGGACGAGCAGAAGAATGAGATTTACGAATATGTTTGTTCGCATTTCCCGCTGCAGATCAAGGAACAGTGGCGGGGGTCGGCTGTTTGAAATGGAGGGCAGCTCGTTGTCACGGAAATAACGACGGGACTATTTGCTTTCTTTCGCGCGGATGGTGGCGTAGGCGCGGAAGGCTTTGACGATGAACGAGGGATCCTTTTGGAGCTCGATCACGGCCGGATCGCGCAGCAGGACAGCATAATCACCTCGCTGAATAGCGCTTTGGATCTCGGGGCTGTTGAGGATTTTCTGGAAACGCGGGTCTTTGGCAATCTCCTGGATGATCGGATCCGCGTTGAGGGCCTGGGCATCTTCGGCCTTCATGTTGCAAAGGTTAGTCGGGCAGGGATTCCCGTCGGCATCCCGACCCTGGCGCATGAGCACGAACGGTTCAATGAGCTGGGTGGTCTTTGATTCAGTGATGTCAGTGTTGATGTCACCCAGGCCATAACTGCCGAGCGGGATCAGGGACAAGGCTCCGACGAAAATGGCGATCATGAGTCCGCCCAGGACCAGGTTGACGGCCAGGCCGCCGATACGGCTGATGGGCGAAGGTTTTTGGGGCGTATTGCGGTTGAGGAAATGGCGGACAGCCTTTTTGAGCGCCCAGCCGACAATGAATGGCGCGATGGAGGCCACCAGAAGCGCCGCGGTGAAATTGCGCGAGATCAGATAAACGAGTCCGCCGATCAGGATGGAGACGATAAAAGAGATCGGCCCCAGAAGAGAATGTACGAATCCTCCCATGGCTCCGTTGATGGCCATAGCGGCGAGTGCGATGAGAACAAAAATATCAGTCATTGTCATGGGTCAGTCTCCAAGGCCGCGAACGTAAAAGATATAAGAAAGCAATAGTGTAAGAAATACACTTAATGGAATCAGCAGGGCAAGAGTGACGGGCCATGGATATGGCTGTAGGCCAAAGCGTTTCTTGCTCAGTAACGCCTTTTTTTTGAGATATTCCTGAATGCTGATTTTTTCGTTGGTTTTTTTATTTTTTTTAAGCATAATTTTTCCGTAACAGGAGTAATTATACATATTTATATGCCGAATAAACAAAAAAAATGGATTTTTTAGAAAGAAAGCCTTTTCAGTAGGGGTTTTTTGTGTTATACTTCACTCGAAATCAAGGTGGAAAATAGTATTTAAGTCCGTAGAACGTATAAACTTGCGAGAATGGTGGCTCGCAGGTTCCCAAGAGTTTCAGAAAATATGAGAGTGTCGTGAATCAAGCCTGGAGGGGGCTTCTTTTACAGAAAGGAGTGTGCGGGCTGATCTGTTAAAGCCAAAATTTGAGGGCGAAGAAATTTCTAAAAATTCTTGCAACACCTGCGGGGTGTTATAGAATCGAGATAAGATGATGAACTACGAAGATAAAAGAAAAACAAAAAGATTTAACTGCCTCGTTCCCGTTGACGGGAAAGAGGGATCCCCCTTCTCCAGTACGAAGACCGTTGATATCAGTCGCGATGGCATTGGGTTTGTTTCCAGCCGTTCTGTTCCTTTGTATGAAAAGATCGCTATCGAGCTTGCGTTACGTCCGGATGCCGAACCGGTCCTTGTGATTGGCGAGGTCAAGTGGGTACGGAAGGTTTCGGATGCTGATCAGTACCGTATAGGGCTGACATTTTCGGATATTATCGACGGGTCGAAGAACGACCTGGATGAATCGTTGAGCAGCCGTTTTGCAAGGCGAGAGAGCATCTAACGAACGATTGGCCATGATCATGACAGAACCCAAAGAACGGCGCCTGTTTGAGCGCATGTCAGCACGATTTCCAACCAAGTTCCATGATTCTTCCCTGGATTATGGCCTCGATGTTTTTCTCAAGGACATGTCTGCGTCGGGATTCCGCATCTCGACTCGCGAGCGACTTTTTCTTAATGACGTTGTCTCAGTCGATGTGAAAGTGCCGGATGGTCAGGAACCGGTCCACCTCAACGGCCGCGTCTGCTGGGCGCGCGAGATTTCGCCGGATGTGTTTGAGGCCGGTGTCGAGTTCCATAAAGTTAACTTTATCCGGATTCACCGGCTCACCAGGCACGCGATGGCCCTGTCTTAGAGCGGATATTTTTTTCTTGTTCCGTTCCTCCCGATACGCTAGAATACCGCCTTGTTTTAAATAATAAGAAAAATTATATATTATAAGAGATTGCAGGATCGTTCTCGAAAGCTTTGCATGCCGTCCCCAGAACATTTCTATTCCTTTCTTCCCGACGGAGTGACCTTCCGTTCCAGCGAAGCCATGCGTTCGCGCCTGATCTACGCGCCGCTGTGTGCCGTGAACGGAACGGGCATCAAGTCGGCCATCACGCCTTTCTTAAGCGGTGACATCAAGATCGATAAGGGGCATTATTTGACCATGCCGGCCTCGCGTGAGGATTTGCGCAATCCTTTGCGCAATTTCTTTGTTCGCGTCAACGGACAGGCGATCGTGTCGTTCGATGAGGCGTCGGTCGCCGGTGACGGATCGTTCGTTGAGGGCGGACAGTTGTGGCACAAGGTCGTCCGGCCTTTTCCCGGGATCGGTCTCCAGCTGGAGGCCTTGAGCTTTGTGCCCGTTTCCGGCGAGAATGTTGAGCTGACCCGTCTTGTTGTCCGCAATACCGGGACACAGCCGGTGACGCTCCGGCCCACGGCCGCCGTTCCGGTTTTTGGCCGGTCGCTGGCGAACAAACATGATCATGAACATGTGACTGCGCTGTTGCAGCGCACATCCCAGTTGGCGGAGGGCGTTCTCGTCGAGCCGACCATGTCGTTCAATGAGGAAGGCCACAAGTCGGCCCAGGCTGCCTATTTTGTTTTTGGCTGCGAAGGCGATGGCCGGCTGCCGGCCGGGAGTTTTCCGACCTTTGAAGAGTTTTTCGGCGAGGGCGGAAATTTCAGCCGCCCGCTGGCGGTCGTCGAGGACCGCGCTTCGCGTCTGTTATCCGACGCTGAACGCCACGGCAAGGAAGCGGTCGGTGCGTTACAGTTTGCGGATGCCACGCTTCAGCCCGGTGAGGCCAAGGAATACATTTTGGTCATCGGCATTGCCCAGAACCAGGAGGCGGCCTGCGCGGACTTCCGCAAGTTTTCGTCGACGATTTTGTTCGACCAGGCGCTGGCCGCGAACCAGGCGTTCTGGGTCGACAAGACGTCGGCCGTCGTTTTCAGGAATTCCGATGCCGGATTTTCGTCGTGGATGCGCTGGGTCACGCTGCAGCCGGTCCTGCGCCGCATCTTCGGCTGCTCGTTTCTGCCGGACCATGATTACGGCAAGGGGGGCAAGGGCTGGCGCGATATCTGGCAGGACCTTTTGTCGCTTATCCTGATCGAACCTTCCGGCGTTCGCGCGCAACTTCTGAACAATTTCGCCGGCATCCGCATCGATGGCTCGAACGCGACCATCATCGGCGAGAAGCCGGGCGAGTTCATCGCGGACCGCAATGCCATCACGCGCGTCTGGATGGACCACGGGGCCTGGCCGTTTTTGACGACACTGCTTTATCTGGATCAGTCCGGCGACCATGATTTTCTTTTCGAGGAGACGACGTATTTCTGCGATCCGCAGATGTCGCGCGCGACCGAGCGTAATGCGGCCTGGACCACGTCTTACGGCAACTGCCTTAAGGACAAGGCCGGGAATATTTACCGCGGGACGGTCCTGGAGCATATTCTGGTCCAGCACCTGGTCGCTTTTTTCAACGTCGGGGAGCACAACATCACCCGGCTGGAGAGCGCGGACTGGAACGACGGGCTGGACATGGCCTTCAGGCGCGGCGAGAGCGTGGCCTTCATGAGCCTGTACGCCGGCAATCTCAACAAGATCGCGGATATCGTCGAGGATGTGGCTAGGGCCAAGGGACTTAAGGTCGTCAGGCTGGCCAAGGAATTGCGGCTCTTGCTGGACGCGCTGGGCAAACCGGTTGATTATGACAATGAACAGACCAAGCGTTCGCGGTTATTTGACAGATATTTCAAGAACGCGCAGCCTGAACTGAGCGGTGAGACTTTTGAGGTCGCGATCGTGGACCTGGTCAAGGACCTGCGCCGCAAGGCGTCCTGGGTTTTTGCGCATATCCGCTCGCAGGAAAAGATCACAGTTGAAGACGGCGGCGAGAAGTTTGCCTGGTTCAACGGCTATTACGATAATGACGGCGAGCGGGTCGAGGGCAAGAAAAAAGGGCGCGTGTGGATGACCCTGACCGGCCAGGTGTTTCCGATCATGAGCGGTCTGGCCACCAACGGCGAGGCGCGCGAGATCGTCCGTTCGGTTTCAAAGTTCCTCAAGGACAAGGAGTTGGGCGGTTACCGGTTGAATACGGATTTCGGCCTGGACCATTATCTTTCGCTGGGCCGTGCGTTTGGCTTTGCCTTTGGATCCAAGGAGAATGGCGCGGTCTTCAGTCACATGGCGGTGATGTATGCCTACGGGCTTTACGGCCAGGGCCTGGCCCGCGAAGGTCACGAGGTCTTGCGCTCGCTCTACGAGATGAGCGCGCATCCGACCCGCGCCAAGATCTATCCGGGCGTGCCGGAATATTTTGACGGGTTGGGCCGGGGCATGTATCACTTTCTGACCGGCTCCGCGAGTTGGTATGTTCTCACCATGCTGACGCAGGTGTACGGCGTGCGCGGCCGGCGCGGGGACCTGGTCCTGGAACCGCAGCTTATTGCCGAGGAGTTCGACGAGCAGGGCGAGGCCCGGGTGAGCTGTCCTTTTGCCGGCAAGCGGGTGACGGTCGTTTACGTCAATCCCCAGCGCGTTGATCACGGTAAGTACAAGATCGACCGGGTGGAGGTGGACGGCAAGCCTGCGGAGCTGGGAACTCGCGGCGCGAGCGATGTCCGCATCCCGCGCCAGATCATCGAGGCGTGGCCGGTTCTTGTTGAGATCAAAGTTTTTCTGGCCTAGGCAGTTAGCGTTTTTTCCGGGTGCTTATTTCTGAAAAACATGGAGAAGGAATGAGGCGATTATCTTCCTGGTTATGCTGTGTGCTGTTGATCACGGCGGTCGGTTGCGCCCAGCCCAAAAAGCCGGACAATCAGATCGAGGTCTGGCACTGGATGACGGATAGACACGAGGCCCTGTCCGCACTCGCCCGGCAGTACGAAGCCCAGACCGGGATCAAGATCAAGCTCGAACTCTTTGCGCCTTCCGACACCTACACCCAAAAGATCACCGCAGCCTCTCAAGCCAATGTTCTTCCCGATATTTACGGGATCCTCGACAAGAAAGCGATCATGGCCTTGTTCATCAAATCCGGCCTGGTGGCTGACCTGACCGCAGATTTTCAGGCGGATAATGGCGCGTGGGAGAAAGCCATGTTTCCCAAGGCCCTGGAGGCCAACCGGTTCAAGGCGGGAAATGCCGACGGGATCAGCCCCGGCATTTACGGCGTGCCGATCGATGTCACCAATGTTCAGTTCGTTTATAACAAGAAGCTCCTGCAGAAGGCTGGCATTGCCGCGCCGCCGCAGACGTTCGAGCAGTTTTTGTCCCAGATCGCCACGCTCCGGCGTGTGGGGATCACGCCTTTTGTGACCGGGTTTGGCGAGATCTGGCTGGTGGAGTGTTTTGCCTCGAACTATGCCTTCAATATTATGGGCGAGGACAAGGTGATGAAGACCTTCCGCGGCGAGGTGCCGTATACGGACCCGGACTGGATCAAGGTGTTCAGGATCTTCAAGACCCTGGCGGACAAAGGGGCGTTTATCGACGGGATCGTGACCAAGGGCAACAAGTACGCCGAGCAGGATTTCGCGCTGGAGCGCGCGGCGTTTGCCTTCAACGGCTCCTGGTGCGTGAACGTCTACAAGGACATGAACAAGGACCTGGATTACGGCGTCGCGATGCTTCCGGCGATCAGTGCGCCTTTCCCGATGAAGATGTGGGGCGGAGCCGGGTCGTCGTTCGTGGTCAACAATGCCTCACCCAACAAAGAGAAGGCGATCGCTTTTTTGAAATGGCTGACGGCGCGTGAGCAGCAGGCCGAGCTTTCGCAGCAGACGAATAATCTTCCGGCGAACCGCGAAGCGCTGGCGTCGATCCCAAAAGTGCTGGCGGATTTTACCAAAGGTATGGACAACGCGACCCATCCGTCGGTGTGGGCCTTGAACGAGGATCAGCCGGTGACCGAGGCGTTTGACAAGGGCATTCAGGCGATCATCATCGGTGAGAGCACGCCGGAGCAGGTCGCCGGGCAGGTGCAGCAGGCCAAACAGCGTCAGTTGAAGAAGGCCAAGAAATAGGAACAGACCGGGATGTTATTTTTCAAAAATGTCAAAGCAGGTTGTCTGGATCCGTTCGACGCGCTCAAGAGCGCTTTGTTCGTTCTGCCGGCGGTTGTTATTTTCGGCATTTTCTATATTTATCCGTTCATTGAGCTTGTCCGTCTCTCGCTTCATGATTGGCCGGGCATTGGCCCCATGACCTTTGTCGGCATCCAGAATTTCAAGGAACTGATGACGGATCGGATCTGGTGGGACTCGGTGGGGCATGCCGGATACATCACGCTCATTGCGCTCATTTTCCAGAACGCGCTGGCCTTTGCGCTCGCGCTGGCCTGTGACCGCGAGATCCGCATGAAGAATTTCTATCGGCTGGTGTTCTTCCTTCCGCCGATCCTGTCGGAAGTGGTCGTCGGTATTCTTTGGAACTGGATCCTGAAGGCCGGGACCATGGAAGGTCAGCAGATGGGGTTGTTCAACCAGTTTCTGATGTGGGTCGGCCTGCCGAATCTTATTCACAACTGGCTGTCTGATCCCAAGACCGCGCTCACGTGCATTGCGGTCGTTCATTCCTGGAAAGGGTTTGGCTGGGGTTTCATCATGCTTTTGGCCGGACTGCAAACGATTGACAGGCAGCTTTACGAGGCGGCCAAGGTGGACGGGGCAGGGAGTTGGAGGACGTTCTGGAATATCACGGTCCCGATGATGCTGCCGGTGATTTTGATTGTTGTGATCCTGACGATCCTGGGTTCGATGCAGGTGTTTGTCCTGATCCTGTCCCTGGTCAATCAGGGCCTGGTGCATCATACGGACGTGCCGGTCACGCGGATCCTGTGGTCTATGCAGGGCAGTAAGCAGTTCGGTTATGCCTGCGCGCAGGCCGTCATTTTTGGTGCCATGCTTATTATGGTCTCCTTTGGGCTTAAGAAACTTTCGAATCAAGTGAAACAGGTGTAAGACATGGACAGGTATTTTGCCCGCAGCCTTGCCAAGAACACGCTGATCCATATTTTTCTGATGGCCGTCGCGGTTTCCTGTCTTTTTCCGCTTTTCTGGATGGTCCGCTGTTCACTGATGACCAACCAGACAATCTTCCTGGATCACCGTCTTTGGCCCAGGGATATCCATTGGAGCAATTATTTGGCAGCGCTGGTGCAGGGGAATTTCGGGGTGTACTTCCTTAATAGTGTGTTCTATGCGGCTGCGGTCGTATTCGGTATTGTGGTGATCTCGTCTTTGGCGGCCTTTGCCTTTTCGCGTCTGCATTTCCCGGGGCGCGACGTTCTGTTCACCCTGTTCGTCGCGGCCATGATGATTCCGCTTCCCGGAAGTTTTGTGCCGCTGTTTACCATGATGAGCAAACTGGGTTGGGCCAATACGCGGTTCGGTTATATCCTGTGCATGATCAATGTCGGGTTATCGCTGAGCATCCTTTTATTGAAAACGTTCTTCGACAAGATGCCCTCTGATCTGGAGGACGCCGCGCGCATCGACGGCTGCAACCGTCTGCAGATCTGGTGGCATGTGGCGCTGCCCATCGCGCGTCCGGCCATTGCGGTGGTTGTCATTTACAATTCGCTCAACGTCTGGAATGAGTTCATTCTCGCCAACCTTCTTTTGAACGACAAGAACCTGATGCCGCTGCAGACCGGACTCATGGCCTTCAGCGGCGCCAACCAGGTCGATTATCCGGTCCTGATGGCGGGGTTGACCATGACTGCCATGCCGATCGTTGTCGTTTACTTTTTGATGCAGAAAAACATCGTTCGAGGACTTACATCAGGAGCCCGCTGGGTAGGAATATGAAAACACGAAAGATTGCTGGTTATTTGTCTATGTCTAGGATCGTATTGGGCGTTATTCTTTGCGCATCGCTGTGGTGTTCGCCGGGGTTCAGCACGACGACTGTTCCTGTTCAGGGGGATCTGTCTGCCAAGACCTCGGAAGAGCTCACGGCCTTGGCCTGGGCCGCTGCCAACAAGGCGGATTTTCAGGAACTGGAGAGGATCGTCAAGACAGCGCTGGGGCGTTATGAGCAGGAAGCGCTTCAGCAGGGCGCGGCCTTGAGCGCGTTTCCGGCCCGGGATGCCATGGACAAATACAGGGCCATGAACAATGTCGCGACCATCTTGTTTGTGCGTGCGGAGGGGTTGAGGGATCAGGGCAAGAGCGATCAGTCGATCGCGGCGTTCCAGGACCTGGTCAAGATCTACCCTTACGCCCAGTGCTGGGACCCGAGCCGTGGGGGATACTGGTCAGTTGCCGAGAAGAGTGGGATCATCATCAATCAACTCAAAGGGATAAATACGCAAGAAGATAAACCGGATACCAGGCCAATGACGGTTCCACAACTTCTTACGCCGGGGACAGATCCGGTCGTGGATTACTCTAAATATGGGACGTTCAGCGGCGTGGGGACCAAGGATTATAAATTTCAGATCAATAATCCCAATCTCCTGGCCAAGGCCGTTGGGGAAGGAATTTATCCGAATACGGCCGATGTCCTGAAGAATCCACGTTACAAGGAGGCTTACAAAGCGGGCCGCCTGGAGGGAACTTATTGGGACTTTGTGAACACGCCTGACCTGGAGGCCGCCTACCTCAAGTGGGCCGTGGCGCCCGAAGATCCGGGGGTCAAGTTATTTTATCTCGGGACCATTTTTGAGAGTGCGGGTATGTATCTGCGGGCGATCAAGGCGTATTACGCCCTGATCGTCCATTTTCCCCGGACGCTCGCCCAGACTTATTGGAACACGCCGTGGTATCCGGCGCAGGCCGCGATCGCCAAGATCAAGAACCTCCTGCGCGAGCATCCGGAGTTGGGATATGTTTACAAGGGGGCCAAGGTGGATGTGGTCAATGGCCTGGACAATGATACAAGCAATGATATTTTTCTTGTATCGCCGGGAGCTCTGCATAAAGGTGTTTACCGCATCACGAAGGTCCCGTTGGGTCAGCCGGTGCGCACGCTGGGCGGGAAGAAGACAAAGTTGGTTCAGTACAAGAACGGCCACTGGCAGATGTTCGTCGACGGCAAGCCGTTCATGATCAAGGGCGTGACCTATGCGCCGACCAAGGTCGGCCAGAGCCCTGACAAGAACACCGTTGAGAACTGGATGACGCAGGACAGTACCGGCAGTGGCTGGCCGGACAGCCCGTACAAGTCCTGGGTGGACAAGAACCGCAATAATATTCAGGATCCCGACGAGCCAGTCGCGGGCGATTTCCAGTTGATGAAGGAGATGGGCGTCAATACGATTCGGTTTTATCATCATCCTGACCTTCCTGTCAAAAAGGTGTTGCACGACATGTACGAGCGGTATGGGATCAGGTGCATCATGGGTGATTTTCTGGGAAAATATGCGATCGGCTCCGGAGCGACATGGGCAGAGGGCACGGATTACGAGAACCCTAAGCATCTGGCCAGTATGATGAAGGCTGTTGAGGACATGGTCCTGGAGTATAAGGACGAGCCGTATATTCTTTTTTGGATTTTGGGCAACGAGAACAATTACGGCGTGGCCAGTAACGGTGACAAGAAACCAAAGGCCTATTATACGTTTGTTAATAAAGTCGCCAAGCGCATCAAGGAGCTCGATCCGGATCGTCCGGTGGCTATCTGTAATGGAGAAACGACCTATGCCGAGATGATCGCGCAGTATGCTCCGGAGATCGATATCTTTGGTGCTAATGTGTACCGGGGAAATTACGGATTCGGATCGTTCTGGGGTGATGTCCGTCGGACGCTTGACCGGCCGGCATTCCCAACGGAATATGGCGCGCCGGCTTACGTTCGCGGTCGTCCTCTTGAGCATGGAGAAGACGCCCAGGCCGCGTATCATCGGGCTGCCTGGAACGACATCCTGGAGAATGCTGCTGGTAGCGAGGATGGCGAGGGCAACGCCATTGGCGGTATCGCTTTCGAGTGGCTGGATGAGTGGTGGAAGAACTATGACCCGTCTGTTCACGATACCAAGGCTGATGCCCGCGGTCCTTTTGAGGGCGGGTATTATTTCGAAGAGTGGTTCGGCCTGATGGGACAGGGAGACGGGAAGCATAGTCCATTTATGCGTCAGCCGCGGAAGGCTTACTATATGTATAAAAATTTGTGGAGCAAATGATATAATAGTTGTTACCGATTTTTTAAAAGTAGACACCTTTTGATTTAAAAGTGGACAGGTAA